>NZ_JBIALR010000004.1:133068-353058 GCF_042873675.1 Kitasatospora sp. NPDC004614 | reverse complement strand
CGGCGGACCTCCCGGCTGATCGTGGAGGGGCTGCGGCCCAGCTCCGCGGCGATCGCCCGGATCGTGGCCTTCTCCCGCAGCCGGTCGGCGATGTGGAGGCGCTCGTCCTCGGTCAGGTACCTGGACGGACCGGAAGGCGGCACCACCGCGTTGATCGGTGGCGCCGCCTTCTGTCGACGGTCCGCACTGCGGCCGTTGCGCCACTTGCGGCCGGTCCTGCTGTCGATGCCGACGACCCGACACGCCTGCGCATTGGTGTAGCCCTGCTGCATGAGCCGGGAGTATGCCTCCCGCTCCCGACTCAGCTTCACACGCCCCTGAGCCGTCCGGTCCTCACGGATCTCGAAGTCCAATACATCCCCTGAACTGGGGTGTTGCAACGACTCCTAGAACCTGCGCCGCGGGCCGGCCCTTTCGGCTTCTCACGGCACCCTTGGCGGGGAGGCCAGCGCGGCCGACACCAGGGCCTGGACGCCCTGCTCGTCGAGGTCGCCGTCGAGGACGATGCCGCGGAAGAGCATCAGGCCGGCCCACATGTCGAGCAGGGTGAGGACGTCGGTGTCGGCAGGGAGGACGCCCCGGGTGACGGCGCGGCGCAGGACGGTGGCGGAGCGGTCGCGGCGGGGCTCGATGAGCTCGGTGCGCAGGCGGTGGGCGAGTTCGGGGTCGGTGGCGGCGTCCGAGATCAGCGCAGGCAGAATGGCCCGGACCTGTGGGGCGCCGTAGAGGCCGGCCAGCGCCTGGGCCACGGCGAGGATTTCGCGCGGGCTGTCGCCGAGGTCGTCCACCGGGATGTCCGGCAGCCGGGTGCGTACGGCGTCCAGGGTGAGTGCGGCCTTGTGCGGCCAGGACCGGTAGACGGTGGCCTTGCCGACGCCGGCCTCCTGCGCGATGCCGCCGACCGTCGCCCTCGCGTAGCCGACCCGGGACAGCACCCGCAGCGTGGTCTCCAGGATCCGTTCCCGGGCCGCCAAGTCCCTTACGGGCGCGCCCTGTTCCTCGGACAGCGGGAGCAGATTCCGCTTCTCCCCCATGGGTGTCCTTGCCTCCGTCTGTTCTCGTCAGCGCCCGGCCAGCCAGCCGGTGATCAGTTCGGCGATCCCGCCGCCGGAGCGGGCCCAACGGACGTGGTCGGCGGATTCGCCGTTCGCGGGCGTGTGGTGGCGGCGCTCCACCTGGGCGGCGGGGAGCTTGGCGACCAGGCGGTCGACCGCGCTCGCGGGGGCGAGGTGGTCGCCCGGGAGCGAGACGGCGAGGACGGGCAGGGAGAGCGCCGCCAGGGCCTGTTCGTAGTCGAGGTCGGCGCCGGCGGGCGCGAAGCGGCCGGTGCGGCCGAGGCGGGCCCAGTCGCGCATCAGCCGGGCGGGCTGGCGGCCGCCGAAGCCGAGCCGGTGGCCGGGCCAGTAGCCCCACAACGTGGCGATCAGCGCGAGGAGTTGGGTGCTGGCCAGTACCCGCAGGCGGGCGATGCCGGTGAAGCCCCGGAAGTCCACGGTGCCGGAGGCGACGAGCACCAGGCCGTCCACCGCCTTGGGTTCGCGCGCGGCGGCCAGCACGGCGGCCTGCCCGCCGATGCTGTGGCCGAGCAGGAACAGCGGCACGTCCGGCCCGAACCTGGCCCGGGCCGCCGCCGTCACCGCCGGGAAGTCCCGGGCGGCCAGCGCGTGGTAGCCGTGCGTCGTGCGACGGTCGGCGGGCGGCCCGCTCTCGCCCTGCCCGCGCAGGTCCACCGCCACCGTGGCGACGCCGCGCGCGGCCAACTCGGCGCAGAACGGCGCGTAGTAGCCGGCCGGCACCCCGAGCGCGGGCCACAGCATCAGCACCGCCGTGGGTACACCGTCCGGCACCGTCACCGTCGCGGCCAGCGCCTCGGCGCCCGGCACCGGTATCCGCACGATCCACCCTCCCGTCTCCACTCGCCCCACAGCTCGGAACGAGTCGTCTCGTTCCAAGCTAGCGAGCACTCTCCCGAACCGTCAAGTACCGTCCCCACCAGCACTTTTGGCGACACCCGCCGCTCTTGCGCCGCTCTCCGCGCACCGATTACAGTCCGGACCCCCACCCCATCGGAGGTACGCATGACCCGCCAATGGACCCTTCGGGAGAGCGTGACGGTGCACGCCTCCGCCGAGTCGGTGTACGCCGCGCTCCGCGACATCCGGAACCTGGCCCGCTGGAGCCCGGAGTGCTTCGCGATCCGGACACTGGGCCGCGGACCGGTCACCGAAGGCACCCGTTTCCTGGGCTTCAACCGCAAGGGCCCGTTCGTGTGGTTCACCGACTGCCGGGTCAGCACCGCCAGGGCGCCGCAGGAGTTCGCCTTCCGGGTGGCCGTCTTCGGCCTCCCGGTGGCCAGTTGGGGCTACCTGATCAAGCCGGACGGGCCGGACGCCGTCCGCGTCACCGAATACTGGGAGGACCTGCGCACCGGCCGGGGCTCCCGCCTGACCGAGTTCCTCGGCCGCGCCTTCACCGGCACCCGACCCACCGACCGCGCGGAGATCAACCGCACCGGCATGCGCGCCACCCTCGAACGCCTGCGCGCCGCCGTCGAGTCGACGCACCCCGCCCACCCGTGACCAGCCCGATCGTGCTGGTCCACGGCATCCGCCTGTCCGCCACCGTGCGGCGCCCGCACGTCCGCCGCCTCACCCCCGACTTCCGCGTCAGCGCCGCGGACCTCCCCGGCCACGGCACCCTCGCCACCTGCCCGTTCACCCTCGACGCCGCGGGCGCCGCCGCGCACGACGCCGTCCTCGAGACCCGCGAGGCGACCGGCCGCCGCCCACCGCTGCTCGATATGTCCACGCCGCCACCCGCCACTCCCGCCTGTTCCGCACCCCCGGCGGCCACCTGCTCTCCCTCCAACACCCGGACCGCTTCGCCACCTTGATCCGCCGCGCCCGCCGCACCTTCCACCCGGCCGACAGTTGGCGCGTCACGAGATCCTCAGTGCGCAAACTCTTGACCGCCCGCCGAATGGCCGGTTAGCTGACGGCCGCCGCACTGCCCATACGTGACGGTGCGTCAAATCAACGACACGGGGGTCAAGTTGATCATCTCTCGCCTGCCCGCGCTGCGCACGGCCGCCATCGCCGCTGCCGCGCTGACCATCAGCTGCACGCTCACTGCCGCCGCCCCGGCGTCGGACACCTCCTCGACGGCCCGCCTCACGCCGTTCACCCTCACCAGCCCGGACTTCCGCGACGGCGGCAAGCTCCCGGCGTGGACGGAATTCGGCTGGCCGGGCATCGAGGACTCGCCCTGCCGCGGCAAGAACCTCGCGCCCCAGCTGAACTGGCGCAACTCCCCTGCCGGCACACAGGGCTACGCGCTGCTGGTGAACGACCCGGACGCGCCGCGGGCCGGCGGCTGGCACCACTGGGTGCTCTACGACATCCCCGGCTCCGCCCGCCGCATCGACGGCCACGGCACTGCCCAGTTCACCCCGGGCGCCAACAGCTTCGGCGACCCGATAGTCGGTTGGGGCGGCCCCTGCCCGCCCGCCACGGGCCAGCCCCACCACTACGTCTTCACGCTCTACGCGCTCTCCACCCCGACCCTCCCGACCGCGGGGCTGACGTACGAGGAGGTCACCGCCGCGATCCAGCCGTACGTCCTCGGGGCCACCACCATCGTCGGCACCTTCACCCGGACCCCCTGACGCCCGCACAACACCGTTGAGCGCGAACGCCGTTCCCCGGTGTGGCGCTCCGGCGGCCGCGGACACCGCCCCTACCATGGGCGGTGTCCGCACCAGTCCCGCCGCCGGAGGTGCCCCATGACCAACGCACGGGAACTGTACGAGCGCACCGTCGCCGAACTCGCCCCGGCCGCCGCCCACAACCGCCTCGTCGAACTGGCGGAGGCCGGCACCGCACCGGTCGAGGCACTGCGCCGGATCGCCGGCGAGGAGTACCGGATCATCCACAGCGACCGCCGCTCCTTCGCCCTGATCGCCGCCCGCCACGCCGACAGCTCCCCCACCTCCGCCGCGTTCTTCCTCGGGCTCGCGGAGGGCGAAGGCCAGGCACTCGACCTGCTCACCCCCTTCGCCACCGCCGTCGGCCTCCCGCCCGCCGACCTGGCCGCCTACCGCCCCCGCCCGGCCGCGCAGACCTACCCGCACTACCTCGCCTGGCTCTCCCAGAACGGCCGCCTCGGCGAGACCGTCCTCGCCCTCCTCGCCAACTTCGGCTTCTGGGGCGGCTACTGCGCCCGCCTCGCCAAGGCCCTCCCCGTCCACTACGGACTCTCCGCCGAAGCCACCGCCTTCTTCCGCTACTTCGCCACCCTCCCCCCGGACTTCGAACCCACCGCCCTCGGCCTCCTCCAACTCGCCCTCGACGAAGGCGAATCCGCCGAGGACGCCCGGCACGCCGCCGTCATGATGCAGGCGTACGAGGCGTCCTTCTGGGCAGCGGTCCTCTAGCGCTTCAGCCGGTACACCACCGTCCGCCGGTGCTCCCCCGGCGGCAGCGTCACATCCTCGAAGTCCGCCGCCGGGTCGTACGTCATGCCCAGGCGTTCCGCCACCGCCCGCGACGGAGCGTTCCCGGCCGCGATCAGCGCCAGGATCTCCGGCAGCGCCAACTCCTCGAATCCGTACCGGAGTACAGCCCGCGCCGCCTCCGTCGCGTAACCGTGGCCCCACACGTCCCGGTGCAGCCGCCAGCCCGCCTCGACGCCCTCGACCGGCGCCTCCTCGTCCACCGGATCGAGCCCGGCGAACCCCAGGAACCGCCCCCCGTCCCGGAGTTCGACGGCCCACCAGCCCCAGCCACGTTCGGCGAGCTCCGCCCGAAACGCCTCCAGCGCCCCCGCAGACTGCTCCCGGGTCATCACCGCACCGAAATACCGTCGCACCTCGGGGTCGGCGTTCAACTCCGCCCACCGGTCCAGGTCGCTGTCCTGCCACTGGCGCAACAGCAGCCGGGGCGTGGTCAGTTCGACGAATGCCGCCATCTCAGACCCCCGCCCCGGCCAGAACCTCGCCCGCCAGCTTCTCCGCCGCGTCCAGCACCGCACCGAGCGCCGCCGGGTCGGCCCCGCCAGGGGCGAACAACGCCTGTGCCCGCCGCTCGAAGTCCGGTGGCGCGGAAGGGAGTTGCCCGGCCGAGGCGATCGCCCCCTTCTCGTTCACCAGCCACCGCCCGTCCCGCGCGTGCAGCGCGTGCACCAGCAGACCGACCGCCCGGAACAGGCAGCCCTGCACATAACCGGCATCGCCGCGCCGCGCCCCCTTGCGCGCATTGGCGAGCGCGAACGGCACCTCCCACCCGGCGTCCGCCTCCAACCGCCGCGCCAACTCGGCCGGGAATTCCCGCACTTCGCCCTGAAGCGCGGCCAACGACCCGGCCCGGTCCGCCAGCACCCGTCCCATCGCCAACTCGCCGACGTACGCGTACGACGGCACCCCGTACGGATGCCCGGCCTGCTGGCCCTGAACGTAACGCCCGCCCCGCACCTCGGCGGCGTACTCGCGGACCCGGGCAACGTCCCGGTAGATCCAGTCGACCCGCACCGGACCCAGATCCAGCCACGCCCCGCCGTCCACCCAGGGACCCCAGCCGCCGGGCTCGGTCACCTCGACGGGCCCGCCGCAGAGTTCGGCCGCCAGCCGGCGCAGCGCATCGGTGTCCAACTCACCGGGCCGGTAGTACAACCCCAAGTCGTAGTCGGAACCCGCAACATGCGCCCCCCGCGCCCGGCTACCGCCCAGGCAGACGCCGACGATTCCCTCGACCGCCACCAGCCGCGAGGCGATCCGCCCGAGCTCGGCCTCGCTCAACTCGCCATGCCCACTGTTCTCGTTCATCGCCCGCCACGATGCCGCACCGCCCCCTCCCCCGCCAGACGTTTTCGCCCGAACGGCCGCCCGGAAGGCGCGGTGCGGCACGAGCCGAACTCAACCGGCCGTGAGAACCCGAAAGTTACCGTGCGCCGGCGCTCAAGTCGGCCTCCGCGCCGACGAGTTCCTTGCCCATGCAGATGCTGAGCTCGTGGTCCTTGTAGTAGCCGAACTTGCGGATCTCGACGTACCCCTCGGAGCTGTACAGCCCGACCGCCTCGGGCTGCAGGGTGCCGGTCTCCAGCACCAGCCGTGTCCGCCCCGCGGCGATCGCGGCCTGTTCGAGGTGGCGCAGCAGGGTACGGGAGTAGCCCTTGCCGCGGGCGGCGGGGACGACGTACATCCGCTTGAGTTCGGCGTCGCCGTCGCGCAGGCCGTCCGCGTCGCGCTCCTTGACCCGCCATCCGCCGCAGGCCACCGGCTCGCCGTCCACGTAGCCGATCACGAACAGCCCGGCGGGCGGGTCGAAGTGGTCGGTGTGCATGGCGGTCTGGTCGCCGTCGCCGTAGCGCAGGACGTACTCCTGCTGGACGTCGGCGGCGAGCTTCTGGGCGTCGGGGTGTCCGAAGCCGGTGGTGCGGATCTCCATGTCGGTCAAGGGTACGGGCCGCTTCCTGGCGGCCTTTCGGCGGGCGGCCGGCCCCGCGCATCCGGACGGCCGTTCGGGGTGCGCCCCGAAACCGCCGTTCAAGCGATTTCCGGCCGGGCGCCTCGGGGTCAACCCGTTTGCCGCACACCATCATCTATTACTTTTTGTCACCATTAAGGCACTTTCTGTCAACTTGTCCCCGCCCCCGTGAGGAGCATCCCGTGATTCTCTCCATCTCAGGCATCGTGCTGTTCGGCGTCATCGCCTTCCTGTTCTTCCGCCGGGACGGGCTGAAGATCTCGCACGCCCTGGTGTGCGCACTGTTCGGTTTCTACGTCGCGGGTTCCTCGATCGCCCCGAGCATTCAGGCGGGCGGCGCGAGCCTGGCCAGCCTGATCGGCGGCCTGAAGTTCTGACCGGCCCCACCTCCTTGCGGCCCGGGCGCGGAGGTCCCACCGCCCCGGGCCTTTCGCCGACCCGGGGCATCCCCGCCGGCGACCGACCGACCGTCGAAACACCACCCGCCTCGGGAGCCAGCATGTCCCTCATCCGCCACTTCCACCGGGGCCGCGACCTCGCCCGCACGGCCGGCGACCACGCCGCCGACGTGTTCACGCCGCTGACGCTGATCGGCCGCGGCCTGCTCCGCCACGCCGACTGGGCCAAGACCCGCTGGGCGGCCACCCCGAAGGAGCGCCGCGGCCCGACGCTGCTGGTCGGCGCGGCCGTCACGCTCGGCGTCTTCCTGCTGCCGCACGGCCCGCTGATCGCACTGATCGCCCTGGTCGCCTCGGCCGCCTGGGTCGGCCGCAGCCCCAAGTCCGCCGCCGAGCCGCAGCCGGACCACGCCGACGTCAAGCTGACCGCGCTGTACGCGGCGCTCACCCCGTACCTCGGCGGGTTCGACGAGCCGTTCGCGCTGTACCGGCTGGACGGCGAGTGGCGGGCCGCGTTCTCCGGCTGGGAGTTCGACCCGGACGGGCGGCTCACCGCACTGGAGATCTCCTACCCGGCGTACTTCACCGACACCGAGCCCGCCGCCCGGGCCCGGATCGAGCAGGTGGTGCAGGGCAAGGCGGGCCGTTCCAGGGAGTACCGCTTCGACTGGGACGAGGAGATCAACCGGCTGCGGGTGACCTCGCTGGCGCCGCTGCCGGCCGACATCGTGGCGCAGCGTTTCGTCACCGCGCCGGGCGAGATCGTGCTCGGCTTCACCGACGGCGCGGGCAGCCACCACCGCACCATCCCGGTCGAGCAGGGCGGGGTGACCGAGCAGCAGCCGCCGGTGGTGTGGCGGGTCGGCCCGCGCTCGGCCGAGCCGCACCTGCTGGCGCTGGGCGCCGCCGGTTACGGCACCTCGACGCTGCTGCGTTCGATCGCGCTGCAGGCGCTGCCGTACGGCGACCTGGTGGTGGTGGACGGCGCGAGCACCGGCGAGCACGCCTGCCTGGTGAACCGTCCGGGCGTGTACACCGTGGAGACCAGCCTGCACGGGGCGCTGGCCGCGCTGGAGTGGGTGGCGAAGGAGACCGAGCGCCGGCTGATCGCGCTGAACGCGGCCCGCCACCACGGGGTGCCGGCGCCGGCGGACGTCACCCGGCCGCTGTGGATCCTGCTGGACCACCTCACCGAGCTGTCCGAACTCGCCCACGCCGAGGGCCGCACCGACCCGCAGGAGCTGCTGGAGGTGCCGCTGCGGCACGGCCGGGCGGCGCGCGTCACGGTGGTGTTCGTGGACGACCTGGACGCCCGGCACCGGATCGCCGCCACGGTGCACACCTGCACCCGGGCCCGGATGGTGCTCGGCCCGGTCACCTCCGAGTCCGGCTCGGCCGGGCTCGGCGTCCCACTGGACATCGCGCCCGCCGCGCACACCCCGCCCGGCCGCGGCTACGCCCGGCTCGGCACCGCCTCCCCGGTCCGGGTCCAGGTCCCGGTCACGGTGGACCCGCTGGACGACGAGGCCCCGCCGGCCCTGCGCGAGGCGGTGATCGCGCTGCTGCCGCACCGCGACAGCCCGATCGAGGCGCCCGCCCCGACCGCGGCCGAGCCCGCCGAGTCCGACCCGTTGGTCGCCGTTGAGGTGGCCGCGGAGGTTGCCGCGGTGCAGCTGACCAAGGACGCCGCCCCGACACAGTCGCGTCCGGCCTGACGGACCCGCGCGGTTGCCCCCGATTCACGCCGACCAGAAGTGCACAAAATGTGACACGCCGGGTGATATCACCGCGCAGATGTGACAAATCGGGCGACCATGGGTACAAACAGGGGCGGCACGACAGGCGACGTATGTCCCGGACGGGAATCTTCGTCGGAGGTCGAGCGTTGGACCCATCGACGAAGACAGCGACCACTAGTCCTGTGGGCAAGAAGCCCGGGAGGCACGATTCATGAGCGAGCGAGCTCTCCGCGGCACGCGACTCGGGGCGACCAGCTACGAGACCGACCGCGGTATTGATCTGGCACCGCGCCAGACCGTTGAGTACGCATGTCAGAACGGACACCGATTCGAGGTGCCGTTCTCGGTCGAGGCGGAGATCCCCGTGGTGTGGGAATGCCGCTTCTGTGGCCAGGAGGCCGCACTCCTCGACGGTGAGGAGCCCGAGGAGAAGAAGACCAAGCCCACGCGCACCCACTGGGACATGCTGATGGAGCGCCGGACCCGCGAGGAGCTGGAGGAGGTTCTGGCCGAGCGCCTGGCCGTACTCCGTTCCGGTGGGATGAACCTGGCGGTCCACCCGCGGGATTCCCGCAAGTCCGCCTGACGGACGCGACACCGCACCACTGCCGAAGGGCCCCGGAAGTTCCGGGGCCCTTCGGCGTTCCCGGCTCCGGCGCGAGCGTTCCCGGCTCCGGAGCGAGGAACAAAAAACTCCCCGCTCCGGAGCGATCCGAAGCGGGGAGAGTGAGAAGCGGGGAGAGTGACCGGGGTCAGGGGGCGATCGGCGGCCGGTACTCGGTGTCCGGGCCCTTCGGGCCGGCCGGCGGGTCGACGACCTCGCCCTGGACGACCTTGCCGTCGGGGCGGTGGATGCGCAGCTGCTCCTGCAGGCGCATCGCGTCGGCGAACCGGTCCGCGCCGACCGGGGCGGTGGAGCGCAGCACCGTGCCGGTGAGCCGGCGGGCGGCGGCGCGCCACACGGCGCGGGTGGGCGGGAGCAGCAGGGTGGCGGCCAGCAGGTCGGACAGGAAGCCCGGCAGGATCAGCAGGACGCCGGCCAGCACCGTCATCGAGGTGCCGGTCTGCGGCTGCGCGGACTGCGGGTCCTTTGACAGTTCGACCGCGGCGCGGAACGCCCGTACCCCGGCGCGCTTGATCACCGTGCCGCCGAGGAACACTCCGGCGAGCAGCAGCACCAGCGTCAGGAACCAGCCCACCCAGCCGGCCACCACGGTGACCAGCCAGATCTCCAGCACCAGCCAGGCGGCGATCATCAGCGGCACGAATCGGGCGATGCGCCCGCGCCGGGTCGGACGGGCCGAGGTTGCTTGCTGGGACACGGTACGGATCCACTCCATCGCGGTGCTCTCAGCGGCGGCCGGCGACTCCGGCCGCGTTCACGGCACCACCCTGGACAACGGCCCGGCACCGCCGGGTGTTCCGCCGCCCCGGCCCTGACCTGGGCGGCGCCGGGTGTTCCGCCGCCCCGGCCCTGACCTGCCGCTGACCGGTTCCACGGAGGCCCAAAGCGGCCGGGCGCGGCCCAGCACGCGCCAGGACCGCCCCGAGCCGCCGAACGCCCGCTCAGGCCCGCTTGGCCGCCCGGCGCCGCTGCCACCCGGCCGCGGCGGCGAAGCCGCAGGCCAGCAGGCCGCCGAGGGCGAGCACCCACTCCGGCCCGGCGCCGACCTTGTCGGCGACCGTCTGGCCGTCGCGCAGCGGCACCACGGCGCTCAGCACTTCCTGGTCGAGCTCCTTGGTGCGCTGCTCGACCACGCCGTCCGGGGTGATCACCGCGCTGACGCCGCTGGTGGCCGCGATCAGCACCGCCCGGCCGTGCTCGACCGCCCGCAGCCGGGACATCGCCAGCTGCTGCTCGGTCTGCCCGGTGTTGTTGTAGGTGGCGTTGTTGGTCTGCACCACCAGCACCCGGCCGCCCTGGTTGACGGTGTCGCGGACGATCTCGTCGTACGCCACCTCGAAGCAGATCACGTCGCCGATCCGGGCCGGGCCCAGGTGCATGACGCCGCTGCCGGTGCCGGGGTAGAAGTCGCGGGCGACCCGCTGCAGGCGGGTGATCACCTTGGAGAGTTCGGCGCGGAACGGTACGTACTCGCCGAACGGCACCGGGTGCTGCTTGGTGTAGGACTCCCCCGGGCCGGAGTTCGGGTCCCACACGATGCCCTCGTTGCGCACGTGCTGCTGGTCCGGGCCGTCGACCAGGGCGCCGACCAGGGTGGGGACGCCGATGGTCTTCACGGCCTGGTCGATCCGGGCGTAGGCCGCCGGGTCGGTGAACGGGTCGAGGTCGGAGGCGTTCTCCGGCCAGATCACCACGTCGGGCTTGGGCACCCGGCCGGCCGCGACGTCCTCGGCGAGCTGCTCGGTGGTCTTGGCGTGGTTGTTCAGGACGAGCATCGGCCGGCCGAGGAAGTCCATGCCGGGGCGGTCCACGTTGCCCTGGACGATCGCGACCTTCACGGTGTCGGCGGCCGTGGTCGGCACGGGCACCGCGTAGCCGACCAGCACCAGTCCGACGGCCGCCAGGCTGCCCACGGCGGTGCGCCACGGCAGTACGGCGGTTCCGGCCCGGCGGGCCCGCAGCACGCACAGCGCCGCCCAGGCCAGCAGCGCGCCGCAGGAGGCGACCGCGAAGGTCACCAGCGGGGCGCCGCCGAGCGCGGCGAGCGGCGTGAACGGGCTGGCGGTGTTGGCGAACGCCAGCCGGCCCCACGGGAAGCCGCCGAACGGCAGCCGGTCGCGCGCCCACTCCTGGGTCACCCAGAGCATCGCGCCCCACAGCGGCCAGCCGCGCAGCTTCGAGGTCAGCGCCAGGCCCGCGCCCATCAGCGCGAAGAACACCGACTCGATCGCCGACAGGCCGACCACGCCGTCCCAGCCCACCACCCGCAGCCAGGACAGCAGCACCACGAAGAACGGCAGCCCGAACACGTAGCCCAGCCAGGCGCCGTGCCGGGCCCGCCGGCCCCGGGTCAGCAGCGTCAGCGCCGCCACCCCGAGGATCGACAGCGGCCACACGTCGTACGGCGGGAACGCGAACGCCATCGCCGTCCCGCACACCGCGGCCAGGCCGGTCCGGGCCCACCATCCCCCGCGGCCGCGGCGCGCCGGCGCCCCGTCCTCCGGCTGCTGCCCGGTCACGGGGCGCTCCTGCGAAACGGGCAGTGCCACCTGCGCACCATCTCTCTACTCCGTACGACGTCCCCCGAAAGGTACATCACGCGTGGAGAGGGCCTGCTAGGCCTGGTGGGTGTGCACCGTCCGCCCGCAGACGACGGTGCGCAGGCAGGTGGGGAGGGGCTCGCCGGGGGTGAGGTCGGGGAGGCCGGGGGTGCCGGAGCGCGGGTCGGTGGACCAGCCGGCGATGCGGTTGTCGGGGGCCTGGACGACCAGGTCGGTGGTGGCCCAGACCGCGTAGGAGGCGACCGCGCCGGGGACGAGCACGCCGTCGGTGTCGTGGCCGAGGGCGCGGTGGCCGCCGCGGGTGTGGGCGGTGAACGCGGCGCGCACCGAGATCTGGTGCTCGGGGGTGCGGTGGAACGCGGCGGCCCGGACGGTGCCCCACGGGTCCAGGGGGGTGACGGGCGCGTCGGAGCCGAAGGCCAGCGGAATGCCGGCCCGCAGCATCGCCGCGAACGGGTTGAGCTGCGCGGCGCGTTCGGCGCCGAGGCGCTCGACGTACATGCCGTCGGGGCCGCCCCAGGTGGCGTCGAAGGCGGGCTGGACGGAGGCGGTCAGGCCGAGTTCGGCGAACGCGGCGAGGGTCTCCGGGGTGAGCGCCTCGGCATGCTCGACGCGGTGCCGCATCGCCTTGACGCGTTCGGCGCCGAGCTTCTCCCCGGCGGCGCGCACGCCCTCGACGACGGCGGTGATCGCGGCGTCGCCGATGGCGTGAAACCCGGCCTGCAGGCCGGCCTCGGTGCAGGCGGCGACGTGCTCGGCGATCTGCTCGGCCGTCAGGTAGGCGACGCCGGTGTGATCGGTGTCGGCGTAGCTGTCGTGCAGGCAGGCGGTGTGCGAGCCGAGCGCGCCGTCGACGAACAGGTCGCCGCCGGCGCCGACCGCGCCGAGCCGCTTGGCGGTCTCGACACCCGCGGCGCCGAGCTCGCCCCAGTAGCCGAAGACCTCGGGGCCGTCGGTCTCGGCGGCCAGCGCGAGCAGCGCGGCGAGGTCCTCGACGGAGGAGATGTCGGGGCCGGCGCACTCGTGCAGCGCGCCGATGCCGAGTTCGGCGGCGCGGCGCAGCGTGGCGAGCTGGGCGTCGCGGCGCTGGGCGGCGGTGAGGTGGGCGAGGGCGGCGCGGCGGACGGCGTGGTGGGCGTCCTGGGTGAGCGGGCCGTCGGCGGAGTACCCGGCGCAGTCGGCCAGCGTCGGGACGAGGGCGCGCAGGGCGCTGGTGGCGAGGCCGGAGTGGACGTCGGTGCGGGACAGGTAGAGCGCGGCTCCGCCGGCGGCGGCGTCGAGTTCGGCGAGCGACGGGGCGCGGTGCTCGGGCCAGCGGGTCTCGTCCCAGCCGTGGCCGAGCAGGATGCCGTCGCCGAAACCGTCGGTGAAGGAGGCGATCGCGGTGAGCGCGTCGGCGAGCGAGGCGCAGGCGGTCAGGTCGAGGCCGGTGAGGGCGAGGCCGGTGGAGGTGGCGTGCACGTGGGCGTCGACGAACGCGGGGGTGACCAGGGCGCCGGCGAGGTCGACGATCTCGTCGGCGACGTCGGCGTACGCCTCGGCGGCTCCGTCGCTGCCGACCCAGGCGATGTGTTCGCCCTCGACCAGCATGGCGGTGGCGAAGGGGTCGGCGGGGCTGTAGACGTTGCCGCCGCGCAGCAGGACGGTCCGGTCGGTGCGTTCGGTCATGGCGACCAGTCTCGCACCACGGACGGTCAGAGCTTCGGGGGGCGGGCCTCGTACGGGGTGGAGAGGACGACGGTGGTGCGGGTGGAGACGCCGGCGGCGGAGCGGATCCGGGCGAGCAGGTCCTCCAGGTCGCCGGGGCCGGGGACGCGGACCTTGAGGATGTAGTTCTCGTCGCCGGCGACGCTGTGGCAGGCCTCGATCTCGGGGAGGCCGACCAGCCGGTCGGGGGTGTCGTCGGGCGCGCTCGGGTCGAAGGGCTTGACCGAGATGAACGCGGTGAGCGCCAGATCGACGGCCTCCGGGTCGACGATGGCGGTGTAGCCGCGGATGACGCCGCGCTGCTCGAGGCGGCGCACCCGCTGGTGCACGGCCGAGGTGGACAGGCCGGTGGCCTTGCCCAGGTCGGTGTAGCTCATCCGTCCGTCCTGCAGCAGCAGCCGGACGATGCGCTGGTCGAGTTCCTCCACAAGGCGTCAACCTACTCGATCCTTACCGGGCTGTGCAGCGAGCTCGCTGGGGGCGCATTCGGGGGGCACATGCCAACGGAATGTGGCGAGGAACACATGTGGTGCATCACCGTGCGCCGGAGCGCAGGGTTATGACACGCCGTCAGCGGGAAGTGCTGCTGGTGGCCCGGACAACGAGTGACTCCGGCCCGATCCGAGGGGGATCAGATGCCTTCCACCGACCAGCGTTCCGACGTCGAGGACGAACCCGGCGCGCCCGAGCTGTCCCTGGGGACGGACGCGGGTGCGGCCGACAACTGGGAGATCGTCCGGGTGCACTGCCCGGCCTGCGACCGTCCGATCGCCCTGATCGGGGACGAGGAGCGGCTGCCGCAGCACGCGGTGCTGCCCTCCGCGTGGAACCCCTTCCAGTCGGCGATCTGCCGGGGCACCGGCACGCCGACGGCCGACCTGCCGGAGTCCGAGGAGCAGCCCGAGCAGGCCGGCCCGGAGAACCTGGTGACGCTGCCGACGGCGCTGGACTGGCGCACCCAGCCGTTCTCGCACGCGGGTGCCCACCGCGCGGTGCGGGCGCTGGTGCCCGCGCAGCGCGACCGCCGGGCGGCCTGAGCCGCCGGATCCCGTCGAGGGTGCCGCGGGGCCGGCGCCCTCCGGGAGAGCCCTTCCCGGCCACGTAGGCTGGCCGGATGAGCGATGCCTTCCCCGACCTGTCCGCGCTGGCCGCGGGCCTGCTCGCGCTGCCGCCGTCGCTGGGCCCGGTGCGGCTGGTCGCGGTGGACGGGCACGCCGGTTCCGGCAAGACCACCTTCGCGGGGCGGCTCGCGGCGGCGCTCGGCGGTGCGCCGGTGGTGCACCTGGACGATCTGGCGACCCACCGGGAGCCGTTCGGCTGGGTGGGCCGCCTGCGGGCCCAGGTGCTGGATCCGCTGGGGCGGGGCGAGGCGGCCCGGCACGGCGTGTACGACTGGACGGCGCGGGAGTTCGGCCCGGTGCGCGAGGTGCCGCCGGCCCCGGTGGTGCTGCTGGAGGGGGTGGGCGCGGGCCGGCGGGCGGTGCGTCCGGCGCTGGCGGCGCTGCTGTGGATGGAGCTGGACGCGGCGGCGGCGCGGGCGCGCGGGGAGCTGCGCGACGGTCCGGAACTGGCCGAGTTCTGGGCGGGTTGGGCGCTGGCGGAGCGGGCGCATTTCGCCGCCGATCCGAGCCGCCCGTTCGCTTCGCTGCGGGTCGACGGGATCACCGGGCGGATCGTCGGGGACACCCTGAGTGAACCGGTTGAACCACTCTTGACCTGCGGCGTCGTCAGGATCTAAGTTCTGCTTGTCGCGGAAATCAGTTGAATCCGCAACCATAGACCGGCGTCTCCGACTTGTTCCCCCGTGAGTCGGAGACGCCGTTTTCCTTCGCGCCGGGCGGCGCCCCACGCCCCAACACCCGATCGTCTCGCGCCATTTGACACGCGCGGCACCCTTACGGATCAGCTCCGCGCCGGTACCATGCCCACGCAGGCCCGTTTGTAAGCGGCCCGAGGTCTGGCGGGGGGCGTCAGTGACGGTGGAGAGTTCCGGCGGCAAGGGGCCCGCCGCGGCGGGGCCGGATCCGGAGGCCGACCGCTCCTGGTCGCGTGCCATGGACGCCTACACGGCCGGCTCGTACGCCCGCGCCGAGGAGGAGTTCCGGGCGGCGGTGCGGATCGATCCCGGCATGGCGGACGCCTGGTTGGGCCTGCACGCGCTGCGCAGCGACACCGCGGGCGCGCTGCTGGCGATGCACCGGCACCGGGAGCGGTTCGGCGAGCAGCGCGAGCGGCACCGCCGTCCGCTCAGTTCCTGGTACTGGCTGGGCTGGTGGGTGCAGCCGGTGCTGGAGAGCGCGCAGGATCTCGCGCTGGCGTACGCCTCGCACTGGCTGGACGGGCGTCATCTCACCGAGCTGGACCAGGCGTTGACGGAATGTCCGACGCCGGAGCAGGAGCCGGCGGTGCGTTTCCTGCACGCCTGCCGCTGCTACCTGTTGAAGGACTGGGAGCAGCTGATCCGGGACACCGACCGGTTGTTGGACGATCCGGTGCTGGGCATCGAGGCCGGCCTGTTCGCGGGGATGGCCCGGGTCCGGCTCGACATGTGCGCGCAGGCGCAGCGCCCGCTGGCGGCCTCGCTGGCCCGCTGCCGCTCCGAGCAGCCGCAGCGCAAGGAGTTGCGCTACTGGCTGGGCCGGGCGTACGAGGGCGCGGGGCGCACCGCGGCGGCGCTGCCGCTGTACCGGGCGGTGCACCGGACCGATCCGGCGTTCATGGACACCGAGCAGCGGCTGGCGGCGATTTCCGCCGAGGACGGGCTGCTGGACGGCGCGGCGTACGGCGAGTCGTACGGCGAGTACCGGGGCGCCGCGGTGGAGGCCGCCGTCGAGTTGGCGGATGCCGCGTTCGATCCGGCGGAGGACGGCGGGCCGGAGCGGGCCCAGCCGCCGGCCGGGGAGCCGCGCGGCGGGCAGCTGGCCGAACGGGCGTCCGGCCCTTCGCCGTTACCCCTGCGGCTGGGCAACTGGCCCGCGGCGGCGGCGATTCCGCCCACCGGGCCGAATCCGGGGCCGGCCGCCCGGCTGGAGCTGGACCAGGCGCTGGCGGAGCTGGAGGCGATGGTCGGCCTGGACCCGGTGAAGCGTCAGGTCCGGGCGCTGTCGGCGCAGTTGCGGATGGCGCGGCTGCGCGCGGACCGGGGGCTGCCGGTGCAGCCGCCGAAACGGCACTTCGTGTTCTCCGGGCCGTCGGGCACCGGCAAGACCACGGTGGCGCGGATCCTCGGCCGGGTCTTCCACGCGCTCGGGCTGCTCTCCGGGGATCATCTGGTGGAGGCCCAACGAGCCGACCTGGTGGGCGAGTTCCTCGGGCAGACGGCGGTGAAGGCGAACGAGCTGATCGACTCGGCGCTGGACGGCGTGCTGTTCATCGACGAGGCGTACTCGCTGGCCAACTCCGGCTACAGCAAGGGCGACGCGTTCGGCGACGAGGCGCTGCAGGTGCTGCTGAAGCGGGCCGAGGACAACCGGGACCGGCTGGTGGTGATCCTGGCCGGTTACCCCGAGGGCATGAACCGGCTGCTGGCGACCAACCCGGGCCTGAACTCGCGGTTCACCACCCGGGTCGACTTCCCGTCCTACCGCCCGGCCGAACTCGCGGAGATCGGCGCCCAGTTGGCGCGGACGGACGGCGACGAGTGGGACGTGGACGCGGCCGAGGAGCTGACCTCGATCTGCGGCCACGTGGTCACCGAGGGCTGGATCGACCAGCTCGGCAACGGCCGGTTCATCCGCACCCTGTACGAAAAGTCCTGCGCCTACCGGGACTTGCGGCTCTCCGGCCAGCGCGGCGTCCCCTCCCGGGAGGATCTGGCGACGCTGCGGCTGCCGGATCTCCTCCAGGCGTACGGCGAGCTGATCGACGGGCGGCAGTGACGCCACCCGGCCACGCGCCAGGCCTGAGCCGTCAGTTCTCCTCGGCGAGACCGCCGGCGGCCCCGGGCCGGACGTCTGCGGCCTCGGGCTGGACGTCTGCGGCCCCGGGCTGGGCGTCAGTGGCGAGACCGTCAGTGGCCTCCGGCTGGAAGTCGGCGACGAGACCGGAGGTGGCCTCGCGCTGGAGGCCGGCGGCGCGGCGCAGGAAGTCGAGGATCGTGGCGAGTTCCGCGTCCGGGTACTGGTGGTGGAGTTCGGCGACACCGGCGGCGAAGGGCGCGAAGAGCGGGGCGAACACGACTTCGAGGCCGGGGACGGTCTCCAGGAGCACCCGGCGCCGGTCCTTGGCGTCCCGGGTCCGCTGAATGAAGCCCTTGCGTTCGAGCCGCTCGACCAGCCCGGTGACGGTGGCGGGGGCGAGTCCGGTGCGCGCGGCCAGATCGCCGGCGGTCAGTGGGGCGTCGCGCCGGACGAGGTCGAGCGTCTTCTCCTCGGCCGTGCTCAGGCCCAGCAGTTCACTGACGGCCGCGTGGTGCATCACCGCGGCATTGCTGAACTCCCGTCCCGCGTCGGCGAGTTCCGAGAGGAGCTGATCCCTTGACGGCTGCACGCGCCCTCCATGCCTTCAGTTCGGCCGAACGAAATGCTACTGGAGGGGCCGCGGCGCACCGTCTCACGCCGCAGGGGCGTCCGGCGCCGTGCCGGTGAGGTAGGCGGCGAGGATGCGGCGCAGCCGGGGTTCGACCTCGACGATCGCGTGGCCGAGCCGGGGGTCGCCCGCGTAGAGGGCCTGGAGTCGCGGGCCGGGGGTGGCCATCTGCCACAGGGCGCCGGCCATGCCGGTGGCGGTGGCGGCCAGGTCGAGCACCTGCTGCTCCGTCAGGCCGAGCAGGCGGTTCAACTCGGCGCCGATCAGGGCGACTTCGTCCAGCGTGACGAGCTTGAAGGCGCGCACCGCCTCCAGCGAGACGTTGCGCTCCAGGTTGAGCGGGGCCTGCGCGAGCAGGTCGCAGAACATCGGGCGGGCCGACAGCGTGGCGGCGAGCAGCTCGGCGATCTCGGCGGGCGTGGCCCGCTCCCGGGCCGCGAGGCCGGCGCGCAGCGCGCCGGACCACTCCCGCCAGCCCTGGGCGGTGAGTTCGAGGAAGATCTGCTCCCTGGTCTCGAAGTACCGCAGCAGCGCCGACTTGTGCATGCCCACCTCGGCGGCGATGTCGGTGAGCGTGACGTCGCGGATGCCGCGCCCCTCGCCGAGCGCCCGGGCCGCGTCCAGGATCGCTCCTTCGCGCGCCTGCTTGGCCTCGGCACTGCGGGCACGTTGGAAGGCTGGCTGAGTCATGGGGCCATTCTAGGAGCCGCTAACGCAACGGCGTTGCGATAATAAGAGAACAGTGTTGTACTAAACCCATGAGCGAAGAAGCGCGCACCACCCACCAGCAGGTCTGGTTCATCACCGGTTCGTCCCGCGGCTTCGGCCGCGCCCTGGTCACCGCCGTCCTCGACGCGGGCGACCTGGTCGTCGCCACCGCCCGCCGCCCCGAGCCGCTCGCCGCGGAACTGGCCGAGTACGGCGACCGCGTCCTCACCGTCCCGCTGGACGTCACCGACCCCACCGCGGCGCAGGCTGCGATCGACGCCGCGCTCGCCCGCTTCGGCCGCATCGACGTGCTGGTGAACAACGCCGGCTACGCGAACGTCTCACCGGTGGAGACCTCGGACGACGCCGACTTCCGCGCCCAGTTCGAGACCAACTTCTGGGGCGTCTACCACGTGACGAAGGCCGCCCTGCCCGCCCTGCGCCGCCAGGGGTCGGGCACCGTCGTGCAGTTCTCCTCGGTCGGCGGGCGGGTCGGCGGCTCCCCCGGCATCGCCTCCTACCAGGCCGCCAAGTTCGCGGTGGACGGCTTCACCCGCACCCTGGCCACCGAGACCGCGCCGTTCGGCATCCGGTACCTGGTGGTCGAACCGAGCGGTTTCGCCACCGACTGGGCCGGCGCCTCGATGACCGCGCACCCCGTCCCCGAGGCCTACGACCAGACGGTCGGCGCGATGAACCGGCTGATGCGCCAGGGCGAGGCCGGGGCCGCCGGCGACCCGGAGCGCGCCGCCGAGATCATCGTCCGCACGGTCCGCGGCGGCGAGCTCCCCAGCCACCTGCTGCTCGGCGTGAACGCGGTGACCATGGCCCTCGAGTACTCCCGCCGCCAGCTCGCCGAGGCCACCGCCTGGGAGCAGGTCAGCCGCTCCGCCGACTTCGCCGAGCCGTACCCGGTGGAGCTGCCGGCGGCGCGGTGAGCCCGTTCAGCAGTGGCAGTTGACGGCCAGTACCACGGCGTCCGGGTCGATGGCGTCCAGGTAGGCGTCGACGTACTGCTGGTAGCCCTCGCGATTGTCGCGGGGCCAGTCGGTGTAGTCGGTCCAGGTGCCGTCCAGCCGCAGCAGTGCGAAACCGGCGACGGCGGAGGCGCGGGCCTCGGCGACGGTCTCGGCCCGGCCTCCGGCGAATCGAACCGGCCACTTCATCGGATCGTCACCGCGGCCGGGCAGCCACGCGTCGTAGTCCTCCCCGGCGCGCCGGCCGAGGGCGTCGCGCAGCGCGTCAAAGTCCAGCAGGCCGCGCGGGCCGCCGTCGCAGCGCCAGGGCAGCCCGCGCAGCGGGTCCCGGTCGGTGTCCCGCTCCGGGCAGCCGACGCTCCACAGCCGCGGGTCGCCGGCCGCCTCCGGCCGGTGCAGGAAGTACCGGCCTTCGATCCGGCACCCGAGCATGCGGTCCCACTGGCCGTTCGGGTTCCACTCCCGCTGCCAGAACCCCCGGCCGTTCCCGTCCAGGTACAGCGCCTTGTGGTGCGGCAGTTCGTATCCGTGGGCCGCGTTGTACGCGTCGGCGACCTGCGCCCAGGTCAGTTCGACGTCCTGCGGCAGCGCCCCGCCCGCCCGCAACTCCTCCACCCAGGGGACGCCGTTGGGGTCCTCCTCGTCGTACGTGCCGTCCTGGGCGTTGTACGGCTCCATCACCTCGGCCAGCGCGGCCTCGTACTGCTCGGGCGGCATCGGCGGCAGGACGACGAGCACGTCGAAGCTGGACATCGGGGTTCCTCCGGTGGCGGACCGGCCGGTCCGTGGGCAATCGGCCGACGCAGTATGTCAGCGGCCTTTCGGGCCCCGCACCCGGTTTAGGAGACGCCTCGGCCCCGCCGCAGCTGACTGCGACGGGGCCGGGGCGGGTGGTCAGCGCTGGGTGGCCGACGGGGGGCGGTGGTCGGGGTCGTGGACCTCGCCCACCAGTTCCTCCAGGACGTCCTCCAGGGCGACCAGGCCGAGCTGGTTGCCCTCCGCGTCGACCACGGCGGCCAGGTGGGCGGCGGCGCGGCGCATCGCGGCGAGCGCGTCGTCCAGCGGCAGGCCGGGGCGCAGCACGGTGATCGGCCGCCACAGCCGGTCGGGGACGGGCGCGGTCAGGTCGTCGACCTCCAGCGAGTCCTTGACGTGCAGGTAGCCGAGCACGGCGCCCTGTTCGTCGGTGACCGGGAAGCGCGAGAAGCCGGTGCGGACGGCCAGTTCCTGGATCTGCTCGGCGGTGACGTCCCGGCCGACGGTGACCAGCTGGTCGGCGGGCAGCAGCACCTCGGTGACGGGGCGGCTGCCCATCTCCAGGGCGTCCTCCAGGCGTTCGCGGCGGGTGTCGTCCAGCAGGCCGGCCTCGCCGGAGTCGGCCAGCAGGTGCAGCAGCTGTTCGCTGGTGAACACCGAGTTGACCTCGTCCTTGGGCTCGACCCGGAACAGCCGCAGCACGCCGTTGGCGAAGGCGTTCAGGAAGCTGATCGCCGGGGCCAGCCAGCGGGCGAGGCGGTCCAGCGGCGGGCCGAGCCACAGCACGGCCTTCTCCGGTCCGGCCAGCGCCAGGTTCTTCGGCACCATCTCGCCGATCACCATGTGCAGGAACACCACCAGGCTGAGCGCGATGGCGTAGCTGAGCAGGTGGATCGCCGAGTCGGGCACGCCGGCCGCGTGGAAGGCGGGCTCCAGCAGGTGCGCGATGGTCGGCTCGGCGAGCGCGCCGAGCAGCAGCGAGCAGACGGTGATGCCGAGCTGGGCGGCGGCCAGCATCGCGGAGACGTTGGACAGCGCGTGCAGCACGGTGCGGGCGCGCTTGTCGCCGGCCTCGGCGAGCGGTTCGATCTGGCTGCGGCGCACCGAGATGACGGCGAACTCGGCGCCGACGAAGAACGCGTTGCCGAGCAGCAGGAACAGCGAGAAGGCGAGTTGCAGGGCGCTCATCGGTGACCGTCCTGGTCGTCGTTCTCGTTCTCGGAGTGGATGCGGCGCACCTCGACCCGGCTGGTGCGGTGCCGGTCGACGGCGGTCACGGTCAGCTTCCAGTCCGGCAGTTCGGCGCTCTCGCCGACGGCGGGGAGCTTGCCGAGCAGGTCGGAGAGCAGTCCGCCGAGGGTCTCGTACGGTCCGTCGGGGGCGTGCAGGCCGATCTTGGCGAGCTGATCGAGCCGGGCCCGGCCGTCGGCGTCCCAGACCGGCAGTCCGTCCTGCGGCTCGAGCGGGCGCAGGTCGGGCGTGTCCTCGGGGTCGTGCTCGTCCTGGACCTCGCCGACCACCTCTTCGACAATGTCCTCGATGGTGGCGACGCCGGCGGTGCCGCCGTACTCGTCGACCACCACGGCCATCGGTTCGCGGCCGCGCAGCAGGTCGAGCAGCCGCTCGACGGGCAGCGTCTCGGGGACCAGCAGCGGCGGAGAGGCCAGGTGCCGGACCTTGGTGTGGTCGCGGCGCGCGGCGGGGACGGCGAGGGCGTCCTTGAGCGTGACGGTGCCGGTGACGTTGTCCAGGCTGTCGCTGTACACCGGGAAGCGGCTCAGCCCGGTGGCCCGGGTGAGGTTGAGCACGTCGCCGGCGGTGGCGTCCTCCTGGAGCGCGGAGACGTCGATCCGCGGGGTCATCACGGATTCGGCGGTCAGCTCGCGCAGGCCGAGGGTGCGCACGAACAGGACGGTCGACTCCTCGTCCATCGCGCCGGCCTGGTAGGAGTGCCGGGCGAGCGCGACGAGTTCGTCGGCGGTGCGGGCGTGACCGAGTTCCTCCTGCGGTTCGACGCCGAAGGCCCGGACGATCCGGTCGGCGGAGCCGTTCAGGAACGCGATCAGCGGGCGGCAGGCGGCGGAGAACACGCGCTGCGGTCCGACCACGGCGTAGGCGACCTGCATCGGGTGGGAGATCGCCCAGTTCTTCGGGACGAGTTCGCCGATCACCATCTGCAGCACGGTGGCGAGCACCAGGCCGACGATCAGCGCGGTGCCGCGGGCCGCCGCGTCGGGCAGGCCGACGGCGGTGAACACCGGCGAGAGCAGGGTGGACAGCGCCGGCTCGGCGAGCATGCCGACCACCAGTGAGGTGATGGTGATGCCGAGCTGGGCGCCGGAGAGCTGGAAGGACAGCTGGTGCAGGGCCTTGGAGAGGCTCTTCGCCCGGCTGTCACCGGTGGCCGCGGCGCGTTCCACGGTGCCGCGGTCAGCGGTCACGAACGCGAACTCGGCGGCCACGAACAGGCCGTTGGCGAGGATGAGCAGGGATGCCGCGAGCAGCAGGAGCCAGGCGGTGGTCATCGGGCCGCCCGCCTTTTCTGGCTCGGAATGTGCGTGGCGGCGCGGGTACTACCGGACGGATCGTCCATCGAGGGGAGGTGTCACTCCTCAGGTCGCGGGTGGGCGCGGAAAGCTGGACACATGGGGGCTTTGCCGCGGTTTTACCAGCGTAGACGATACCGGAACGGTTCTCGGGGCCTGCTCGGCGGACGGCCGGGGCCCGCGTCAGGCCCGCTCGACCGCCTGCCGGGGGGCTCGTCAGGCCTGCTTCGCGCCGTGTTCCTCGACCAGGTCGCGCAGCGTGCGGGCGGCCGTGACGGCCTGGTCGCGGCCGCCGGCGGGCTGGATGCCGACGGCGGCCAGCGCGGTGCCGTCGGCGAGGTCGAGCATCACCCACGGGTCGCCGTGCTTGAGGTTGACCCGGACGATCTCGGCCCAGGACAGGCGGCGGCTGCGGACGAAGTTGACCACGGTCAGCCCGTCGGCGTCGGCGACCACCTTGGGCCGGGCCAGCATCAGTCCGACCCCGGCGAACAGCAGTCCGCTGATCACCATCATCGCCCGGTCCCTGAACAGCCAGTTCTCCGGCAGCGCGACGGCGAGCACGGTGAACAGCACCACCATCACGGCGCACAGCGTGAGCAGCACGGCGCGGTTGCGGCGGGGGGCCCAGGTCACGGGCAGGACGGCGGAGGCGGGGGTGGACACAGACACGGGTGGCTCCCGGAAAAGGGCGGGGCCACCGGAGAGGTGGACCCGCCCGAGGTCGGATCAGATGCGGCAGGCGTGGATGTTGGTGACCAGGATGGCGCGGGCGCCGATCGCCCACAGGTCGTCCATGATCCGCTGGGCCTCCTTGCGGAGCACCATGGAGCGGACCGCGACCCAGCCCGCGGTGTGCAGCGGCGAGACGGTCGGCGACTCCAGGCCGGGGGTGAGCGCGACGGCCGCGCCGACGTTCTCGGCCTTGATGTCGTAGTCCATCAGCACGTAGCGGCGGGCCACCAGCACGCCCTGCAGGCGGCGCAGGAACTGCTCGACGGCGGGGTCCTCGCCGGCGCCCTTGGGCCGGATCACCACGGCGTCGGAGACCAGGATCGGGTCGCCGAACACCTCGAGGCCGGCGTTGCGCAGGCTGGTGCCGGTCTCCACCACGTCGGCGATCACCTCGGCGACGCCCAGGTGCACGGCGGTCTCCACGGCGCCGTCCAGCTTGGTGACGGTGGCCTTCACGCCGTGCTCGGCGAGGTGCTGCTCGACCAGGCCGGTGTAGGAGGTGGCGATCCGCAGGCCGTCCAGGTCCTGGACGGTGGAGATCTCGGCGCCGACCGGCCTGGCGAACCGGAAGGTCGAGGCGGCGAAGCCGAGCGCGAGCACCTCCTCGGCGACCGAGGCGGAGTCCAGCAGCAGGTCGCGGCCGGTGATGCCGACGTCGAGCCGGCCGGAGCCGACGTAGACGGCGATGTCGCGCGGGCGCAGGAAGAAGAACTCGACCTGGTTGTCCGGGTCGACCAGGACGAGTTCCTTGGCGTCCTTGCGCTGCCGGTATCCGGCCTCATGGAGCATCTCCGCCGCGGGACCCGAGAGCGAACCCTTGTTGGGGACGGCGATGCGGAGCATGAGAGGCGAACCCTTCGTCGACTGCGTGCGGTGGTGGGGATTTACAGGTACTTGTAGACGTCTTCGAGCGTCAGCCCGCGGGCGATCATCATCACCTGGGCGTGGTAGAGGAGCTGGGAGATCTCCTCCGCCGCTTCTTCGGGCGACTGGTATTCCGCGGCCATCCAGACCTCGGCGGCCTCCTCGACGACCTTCTTGCCGATGGCATGAACGCCCTGCTGCACGAGCTGGGCGGTGCGGGAGGTCTCGGGGTCGCCGGTGGCGGCCTTCTGCTGGAGCTCGGTGAAGAGCGCCTCGAATGTCTTGGAAGCCATGATGACCTCACCTTACGGGGTGCGGGCTGACGGGCGGTAAACGGTTCCGCACCGTGGACAGTCCGTTGGACATCGGAACGGACCGTCCACGGTGCGATGACCATTTCAACGCCAGGGCTCGACCACCTCGCGCAGCGCCGCGGCGGTGGCGACGGCGGCGGTGGCCGCCTCGTGTCCCTTGTCCTCGACGGAGTCGGGCAGCCCGGCGCGGTCCAGCGCCTGCTCCTCGGTGTCGCAGGTCAGCACGCCGAAGCCGATCGGGACGCCGGTGTCCACCGCGACCTGGGTCAGGCCGAGCGTCGCGCCCTGGCAGACGTAGTCGAAGTGCGCGGTGCCGCCGCGCAGCACCACGCCCAGCGCCACGATCGCGTCGTACCCGCGGCCGGCCAACTGCTTGGCGGCGACCGGAAGTTCGAAGGTGCCGGGGACCTGCACCACGGTCGGCGCCTCGATCCCGACCTCCTTCAGCGCGCGGTGCGCGCCGTCCAGCAGTCCGTTCATCACCTGCTCGTGCCACTGCGCGGCGATGATCGCGACCCGCAGGTCGGCGCAGTTCTTCAGGGACAGGTTGGGTGCTCCGTGGCCGGCCATGTCACGATCCTCTTTCGACGGTGCGTCAGGACTCTTGTTACTACGGTTACTTGCTGTCGTCCTCGAGCCACGGCAGGTCGTGACCCATCCGGTCGCGCTTGGTACGCAGGTAGCGCAGGTTGTGCGCTCCGGTGGCGGTGGGCAGCGGGCGGCGCGCGGCGACCTTCAGGCCGTGCTCGGTGAGCGCGGTCTGCTTGGCCGGGTTGTTGGAGAGCAGGGTGAGCGAGCGCACGCCGAGGTCGGCGAGCATCTGCGCGGCGATCGAGTAGTCGCGGGCGTCGACGGGCAGCCCCTGGTCGAGGTTGGCGTCGACGGTGTCGCGGCCCTGCTCCTGGAGCTCGTAGGCGCGCAGCTTGTGGGCCAGGCCGATGCCGCGGCCCTCGTGGCCGCGCAGGTAGAGCACCACGCCGCGGCCGGCGTCGGCGACGGCGCGCAGCGAGGCGTGCAGCTGCGGGCCGCAGTCGCAGCGCAGCGAGCTGAACACGTCGCCGGTCAGGCACTCGGAGTGCACCCGCACCAGGACATCCTCGCCCTCGGGGATCTTCCCGTCGGCGTCCAGGCCGCCGGCCACCAGGGCCAGGTGCTCGGCGCCGTCGAGGGTGCCGCGGTAGCCGACGGCGGTGAACTCGCCGTGGTCGGTGGGCAGTGCGGTGACGGCGGCGCGGTCGACGTGCAGTTCGGTGCGGCGCCGGTAGGCGATCAGGTCCGCGATGGAGATGATCGCCAGGCCGTGCTCGCGGGCGAAGGCGTGCAGTTCGGGCAGCCGGGCCATGCTGCCGTCGTCGTTGACGACCTCGGCGATCGCCCCGGCGGGGGCGAGGCCGGCCAGCCGGACCAGGTCGACGGTGGCCTCGGTGTGCCCGGGGCGCACCAGCACGCCGCCGTCCACGGCCCGCAGCGGGAAGACGTGGCCGGGCCGGGTGAGGTCGCCGGCTTCGGTGCCGGGCGAGGCCAGCAGCCGGACGGTGCGGGCCCGGTCGGCGGCGGAGATGCCGGTGTCCACGCCCTCGCGGGCGTCCGCCGAGACGGCGTAGGCGGTGCCCTTGCGGTCCTCGTTGACGTGGGTCATCGGCGGCAGATTGAGCCGGTCGAGGTCCTCGCCGGTCATCGGGACGCAGATCACGCCGGAGCTGTAGCGGACGGTGAAGGCCATCAGTTCGGGGGTGGCGGCGGACGCGGCGAACATGATGTCGCCCTCGTTCTCGCGGTCCTCGTCGTCGACCACGATCACGGCGCGGCCGAGCGCGATGTCGGCGATGGCGCGTTCCACCGGGTCGAGCGCGAGGGGTTCTTCGGGCTGGTCGGCGCTCATGCGGCAACTTCCTTCGCGAGCGGGACGGTTCGGACGGTACGGGCCTTCGTCCACCAGCTGACCAGGCCGGCCACCACCAGGACGAAGTAGATGGTGAAGGTGAGCGCGGAGAAGACGTAGCCGTGGGCGTAGCTGTACGGCACGCTGATCACGTCGACGGCGATCCAGGCGAACCAGAACTCCACCCAGCCCTTGGCCTGCGCGTACATCGCGGCGAGCGTGCCGGTGAAGATGTACGCGTCCAGCAGCGGGTTCCAGGACAGCTTCGGGTAGGCGTTGAACAGCGCGGCGACGGCGGCGGTGCCGGCCGCGGTGGCGGCGATCAGCACGATCCGCTCGCGCCAGCCGGCGAAGCGGACGGCGATCTCGCCGGTGTCGCGGCGGCCGCGGCTCCACTGGGTCCAGCCCCAGATCGCGGCGACCACGACGATCGCCTGCTTGCCGATCAGCCCGGGGACCTGCGCGCCGAGGTACACGCTGATCAGCACGGAGCCGGCCAGCAGCTGGGCGGGCCAGGTGAGCACCGAGCGGCGCCAGCCGAAGGCCAGTCCGGCGAGCCCTATCAGGTTGCCGATCATGTCGGCGACCTTCACCTGCTCGTCGAAGGCGTTGAAAGTCCAATCGGCGATCGCGCTCACTTGGATTCCCCCAGGGTGTCGGGCAGTGCACGGTTTTCGAGCAGTCGTTCCACGTACTTGGCGAGCACGTCCACCTCCAGGTTGACGGGGTCGCCCACCGCCTTCACCCCGAGCGTGGTCAGGGCGAGCGTGGCGGGGATCAGCGAGACGGTGAAGGTGTCGCGGGCGGCCTCGACCACGGTGAGGCTCACTCCGTCCACGGTGATCGACCCCTTCTCCACCAGGTAGCGCGAAATCGGCTGTGGCAGGGAGAAACGCAGCACCTCCCAGCGCGGATTCCCGTCCGCGTCCAGGTCGCCCGGGTCGCGCGAGAGCACGGTGCCGGTGGCGTCGACGTGGCCCTGCACCAGGTGGCCGCCGAGCCGGGCACCGAGCGCCATCGCCCGTTCCAGGTTGACCCGCGAGCCGGGGCGCAGCGCGCCGAGGCTGGAGCGGCGGAGCGTCTCGCGCATCACGTCGGCGCTGAACTCGCCCTCGTGCTTGGCGAGTTGTTCGCTGTCGTCGACGACGGTGAGACACACGCCGTTGACCGCGACGGAGTCGCCGTGGCGGACGTCCGCGGTGACCAGTGGGCCGCGTAGGCGGATTCGCGAGGATTCGCCGATCTCCTCGATGGAGACGACCTCGCCGAGCTCTTCGATGATGCCGGTGAACACCCGGGTTCTCCTCGCGCTAGAGGCGCGGACTCCGGGGCGGCGATAGGGAGTTGACTGCGGACGTGGCAAGCCGGGAACGCCCCCGTGGCGCCCCGACCGGCATGGTCGTGGCACGGGTTCGACGCCGAAAAGCCGTGCGTCCGCACCCCGGCCCTGGGCCGTGGTGTGAACACACCTGTCCGCCGCGCACGCCTCCCATCCGGACTTTAACCGTCGGTCCAGGAATTTCACCTGGTCAACCGGCCGCTGGCTGCGGACGGGTCGCGGACTGTAACCGCCGGCTCGGAATTTCACCGACCCCGGAGTGCGCTGAACGTCACTGCTACTTCACCAGCATTCTTGCACGCGCATGGACGTCGTAGGCAAGAACGTGTCCTGTGGCCTGCTTCACGTCGCGGTCGCAGGGTGGGAATGAGCCACTTTTCGCACCGGTGGCTCCCGGCCGAGGAGTTGAGCCACGATGA
Organism: Kitasatospora sp. NPDC004614; assembly: GCF_042873675.1. NCBI lineage: Bacteria > Bacillati > Actinomycetota > Actinomycetes > Kitasatosporales > Streptomycetaceae > Kitasatospora > Kitasatospora sp. NPDC004614. The sequence goes on along the minus strand of NZ_JBIALR010000004.1, from coordinate 324,482 downwards.
CGACGATGTACATGGACGTCCACCACGGAATGAAGGGCATCACCGCCGACCAGTTGAAGGCCGCGCACGAGGCGGACCTGGCGGTGCAGGCGCAGGAGGGTGTGAAGTTCCAGCAGGCCTGGGCCGACCCGGAGTCCGGCACCGTCTACTGCCTGTCGTCCGCGCCGTCCAAGGAGGCCGTCCAGCGCGTGCACGAGCGCACCGGGCACCCGGCGGACGAGGTGCACCCGGTTCCGCTGCAGATCTGACCCCCTCCCGCAGGCGGGTGGGCGGGGGTAGTGTCGGATCACGTGATCTTCGACGCCCTCGCCGCGGACGCGATCCGCGACCCGGCCCGCCTCCGGGACATCTACGAGCAGCCGAGCGAGCTGGTGCGGCGCAAGCAGGTCGACCACCTGCACGACGCGGCGCGCCGGCTGATCGGCTGCTCCTCGCTGGTGTTCCTCGCCACCGCCGACGCGGACGGCAACTGCGACGCCACCCCGCGCGGCGGCCCGCCCGGTTTCGTCTCCGTCCTGGACGAGCGGACCATCGCCATCCCGGACGCCACCGGCAACAAGCGCCTCGACAGCACGCACAACATCATCGCCACCGGAAAGGCCGGGCTGATCTTCCTCGTCCCCGGCCGGGCGTCCACCCTGCGCGTCAACGGCCGGGCCTGCATCAGCGAGGACCCGCAGCTGCTGGCGCGGTTGACCGCCGTCGGCAAGCCGCCGCGCACCGCGATCGTGGTCGCGACGGACGAGGTCTACCAGCACTGCCCGAAGGCGCTCATGCGCAGCTCGGCCTGGCGCCCCGAGCAGTGGCTGCCCGCCGACGCGGCACCCACGTCCGCCGAGGTCACGCTCTCCCACCTGGGCGACCCGGCGCTGACGCTGGAGCACATCCTGGCCGCCGAGGAGGAGTCGCTGCGGCTGCGCTACGAGTGAGCCGCACCCGCCGGAGGGGTGGTGCGGCGGCTCGTGCATGCTGGAAGGCACAGAGGCGCTGCATAGGCAGAACTTTGGGGAGACATAGCTTCGGCTTATGACGGCATAAGCCGAAGCACCGTACCGGGCGCGCCCGCACGCCGGAAGGCTGGCGGTACGCGCCCAGAGCCGAACAGGAGTACCTGCCCATGTCCCGCCCCGTCCGGGTGGCCATCGTCGGTGCCGGCCCCGCCGGGATCTACGCCGCCGACGCCCTGCTGAAGTCCGAACTGGCCACCGCCCCCGGCGTGTCCATCGACCTGATCGAGCGGCTGCCCGCCCCCTTCGGCCTGATCCGCTACGGCGTCGCCCCCGACCACCCGCGGATCAAGGGCATCGTCACGGCCCTCCACCAGGTCCTCGACAAGCCACAGGTCCGCCTGCTCGGCAACGTCGACTACCCCGGCGACCTCTCCCTCGACGAACTCCACCGCTTCTACGACGCCCTGGTCTTCGCCACCGGCGCCGAGGCCGACCGCGACCTGGCGATACCGGGCATCGAACTCGACGGCTCCTACGGCGCCGCGGACTTCGTCTCCTGGTACGACGGCCACCCCGAAGTCCCGCGCGAGTGGCCGCTGGAGGCCGAACAGGTCGCCGTCCTCGGCGTCGGCAACGTCGCCCTGGACGTCGCCCGGGTGCTCGCCAAGACCGCGGACGAACTGCTGCCCACCGAGATCCCGCCGAACGTCTACGACGGCCTGGCCGCGAACCGTGCGCGCGAGGTCCACGTGTTCGGACGGCGCGGCCCCGCGCAGGCCAAGTTCTCCCCGATGGAACTCCGCGAACTCGACCACTCCCCCACCATCGAGGTGATCGTCGACCCCGAGGACATCGACTACGACGACGCCTCGATCGCCACCCGGCGCGCCAACAAGCAGGCCGACATGGTCGCCTCGACACTCGAGAACTGGGCGATCCGCGACATCGGCGACCGGCCGCACCGCATCCACCTGCACTTCTTCGAGAACCCCGTCGAGGTCCTCGGCGAGGACGGCCGGGTCGTCGCCCTGCGCACCGAACGCACCGCGCTCGACGGCACCGGCAACACGGTCGGCACCGGCACCTTCCGCGAGTGGCCCGTCCAGGCGGTCTACCGCGCGGTCGGCTACCGCTCCGACGAGCTGCCGAAGCTGCCGTTCGACGCCCTCTCCTCGACGGTCCCGCACGCCGCCGGCCGCGTCCACGAGAACGGCACCCACCTGCCGTCCGTCTACGTCACCGGCTGGGTCAAGCGCGGCCCCGTCGGCCTGATCGGCCACACCAAGGGCGACGCCAACGAGACCATCGCCTGCCTGGTCGCCGACCACGCCTCCGGCTCCCTGCGGCCGGCTGCCGAGCCCGCCGAGGACGCCGTCGTCGACTTCCTGCGCTCGCGCGGCGTCGACTTCACCACCTGGGAGGGGTGGCAGCGGCTCGACGCCCACGAGAAGGCCCTCGGCGCTGCCTCGGGCCGCGAACGGGTGAAGGTGGTGGACCGGGTCGCGATGCTGGACGCCTCGGCGAGCGACCGGGTTTCGGAGCGCAACCCGCAGTAGCCGCGCGACGAGCGCAGACCGGTCCGTAAGGTCGCCAGCACGTGCAAGTCATTGTCGTGCATCGCGATCTTGCGGTCCGGTCCTTCCGTTTCGCGCAGTTCCCCGCGCCCCTGGCTTACGCCAGTTGTGCTCGGCCGGCCGCGTCGGAGAGCTTGATCAGCAAGGCCGTGAGCAGCCAGTTCGCCGTCAGTGAGGAGCCGCCTGCGGCGAGGAACGGCAGGGCCTTGCCGGTGAGGGGTATCAGGCCGGTGACGCCGCCGACCACCACGAAGACCTGGAGGACGACCGCGGAGGCCAGGCCGGTGGCGAGGAGTTTGCCGAACGGGTCCGTGAGGGCGATCGCGGTGCGCAGGGCGCGCTGGACGAAGAGGCCGTAGGCCAGCAGGACGGCCATGGCGCCGGCCAGGCCGAGTTCTTCGCCGATGGTGGTGAAGATGAAGTCGCTGCGCCCGGCGAACCCGATCAGGAAGGGTTTGCCCTGGCCCAGGCCGGTGCCCAGGAGGTGGCCGCTGCCGAGGCTGAACATCGCCTGTGCGGGTTGGTCGGAGATGAGCGCGGGGTCGTGGTGCTCCTTGTAGTAGTCGAGCGGGTGCAGCCAGGCCTCGACGCGGCCGTGCACGTGCGGTTCCAGGTCGCCGACCACGGACGCGCCGGCGGCAGCCATGAGCAGGCCGATCAGTACCCAGCCGGTGCGTTCGGTGGCGGTGTAGAGCATCACCACGAACACCCCGAAGAAGATCAGCGAGGTGCCGAGGTCGCGTTCGAAGATCAGCACCAGCAGGCTGACCGCCCAGATCGCCAGTACCGGCCCGAGGTTGCGGCCGCGCGGCAGGTTGACGCCCCAGACCTTGCGGCCGGTGAGCGCGAGCGCGTCCCGGTTGGCGGTCAGGTAGCCGGCGAAGAACACCGCGATGGCGACCTTGACGAACTCGTCGGGTTCGAAGGAGAGGCCGCCGAGCCGGATCCAGCGCTTGGCGCCGAAGCTGTCGCCGGGGAAGAACGCGGGCGCGGCCAGCAGGACGAGCGCGCCCGCCATGATCAGGTAGACGTACTTCTGGAACAGTCGGTGGTGCTTGACCACGGCCAGCAGCACGCCGGCCACCACCATGGCGATCACCGTCCACTGCACCTGGCTGGGCGCGGCGGGGATCTTCTGCCAGTCGCCCTTCTGGGCGTGCCAGATCGCGTACGAGTAGTCGAGGCGGTCGAGCAGGACCAGGCCGAAGCCGGTGAGCAGCACCGCCAGCGCGAGGATCAACGGGTCGGCGTAGGGGGCGAAGCGTCGCACGACGAGGTGCAGGACGGCGGCGAGGGCGGTCAGTCCCGCGCCGTAGGGCAGCAGGCCGGGCGGGAGGGTGCCGCGGAGGGCCAGGTTCGCGGTGCACCAGCCGACCAGGCAGACCGTCACCGCGAGTGCCAGCATGCCGAGTTCGATGTTCCGGCGGCGCGTGGCAGCGCGGCTGCCGGCGCTCCGTATCGCGCGTCCCACCCGGCCCCCCTCTCAGTTTTTTCTACAGGCGTGTAGAACTTCAATGCCGGATCCTTGCACGGATCCGGCGCTGCGACGACGCCGGGCATCCCGCTCCGGTTCCGCCCGCCGGGCGCCGCGGCCGAGAGCGAGAGCAAGGAGAGCCACCGCCATGTCCCACCCCGCGGCCGTCGCGCCCTGGCACTGGTCGGCGCTGGCCGACACCTGGACCCTGGAACCGGCGGTCGCCGCCCTGACCGTGCTGCTGGCCGGCAGCTACCTGGTGGGCGTCCGGCGGCGCGGCGGCTGGCCGTGGTACCGCACGGCGGCGTTCCTCGGCGGGCTGGCGGTGTGGGTGTGGACCACCAGTTCCGGCCTCGGTGTGTACGAGCGGGTGCTGTTCACCGACCGCGCCGTGCAGTTGGTGCTGCTGCTGATGCTGGTCCCGCTGCTGCTGGCGCTCGGCGCCCCCGTCTCGCTGCTGGCCGACACCCTGTCGCCGGCCGGCCGGGAGCGGCTGCGGGGCGTGCTCGGCGGCCGGACGTCCCGGGTGCTGATGTTCCCGCTGGTGTCCACGGTGCTGCTGATCGTGCCGCCGTGGCTGCTGTACTTCACGCCCTGGTACACCGAGACGCTGACCAGCACGGCCGGGAACATCGGCTTCCACCTGGTGCTCGTCCTGCTCGGCCTGCTGTACTTCTGGCCGCGCCTGCAGCTGGACCCGGTGGCGCGCGAGTATCCGCTGATGATCGGCGTGGTGATCAGCTTCGTCGAGGTGATCTTCGACGCGGCGCTGGCCCTGGTGCTGCTGTACGGCGGCCACGTGATCGCCGAACCGTACTACGCGGGCGTGGCCCGAGACTGGGGCCCGTCACTGGCCCGCGACCAGTTCGTCGGCGGCAACGCGATCTGGATCCTCGGCGACGTGGTCGGCCTGCCCTTCCTGGTCGCCCTGATCCGCCGCCTGATCGTCACCGGCCGCACCGAGACCGCCGCGGTGGACGCCGCACTGGACGCCGCCGAACGGGCCCGGACCGTGGCCGTCGAGACCGGCGAGGCCGAGGCGGGCGACCGCCCGTGGTGGCTGGACGACCCCAACCTGCGCCACCGCTACGGCCGCTGATCGCCGCCCGGCGGCCGGGTGAGACGCAGCTCACCCGGCGCGCCCGGGAATGCGCCTCCCACCCCTCGGGTTGCAACCGACGTACGCTGAAATACCCTCGGGGGTATCGAAGCCCCGCAACACGGACAAACCGCGGCACTGACCAGAGAGGCTCGGCGACATGACCGACGACTTCACCGCCATCCTGAACGGCCCGTTCAAGGACGCGGCCGACCGGGTCCGCGCGGCCCTCGCCGCGCAGGGCTTCGGCATCCTCACCGAGATCGACATGACGGCCACCATGCAGGCCAAGCTCGGCGTCGGGATGGAGGACTACCTGATCCTCGGCGCCTGCAACCCGCCGTTCGCGCACCGCGCCCTGGAGGTCGACCGCCGGGTCGGCCTGATGATGCCGTGCAACGTGGTGCTGCGCGACATCGGCGGCGGCATCCTGGTCGAGGCCATGGACCCGCAGCTGATGGTGCAGTTCACCGGCCGTCCCGAGCTCGGCGAGGTGGCCGACGAGGCCGCCGCCAAGCTGCGCGCCGCGCTGGCCGCACTGAAGGCCTGACGCCAAAACCTCGGCAGGGGGCGCCCCCACGCCCCCCGCCTCCCCACGTATGTGCACCTGGCCCCCGCCTGCCCCCGCATATACCCCCCTAGGTATTACCCTTGATTCGGCGGACCCCCCGCCCGCTTGGAGAAGCACCTGTGAACCGCTCCGCCCCCGCGCCGGCCGCCTCCGCGCCCCCCGCCGTCGCCCCGCCCAAGGACGGGCTGCTCGGCCGCCTCGGCGTCTGGTCCGTCCACCACTTCAAGACCGTGCTGGTCGGCTGGCTGATCATCGTGATCGGCCTCGGCGCGTTCGCCCCGAAGGTCACCACCGCGCTCTCCGGCGCGGGCTGGCAGGCCAACGGCTCCGACTCGGTGAAGGTCCGCACCCTCGCCGAGGAGCACTTCGCGGGCAACGCCTCCTCCGCGATCCAGATCGTGGTGCACGCCGACCGCCCGGTGACCGACCCCGGCGTGCAGCAGGTGGTCGACCGGGCCACCACGCTGGCCTCCGCCGACTCCCGGATCTCCACCGTCGTCCCGCCGCAGCCCGGTGCGACGATCAGCCAGGACGGCCGCACCGCCGTGCTGCTGGCCGGCGCCAACGCCTCGCCGGACGACATGGTGCGCGCCGCCGACGACCTGAAGGAACCGCTGCGCGAACTGTCCGGGAACGGCGTGGACGTCACCGCGACCGGCGCGTCCGTGCTGTGGAGCGACTTCAACACCGCCAACCACGACGCGATGATGAAGTCCGAGATCATGTCCTGGCCGGTCACCCTGGCCATCCTGGTGCTGGCGTTCGGCTCGCTGGTCGCCGCCGGACTGCCGCTGCTGCTGACCATGGCGGGCCTCGCCGCCTCGGCCGGTTCGCTGGTGCTGATCAGCCACCTGTTCCCGGTCTCCATCTGGGCGATGAACTTCGCCATGATGTTCGCCCTCGCGCTGGGCATCGACTACGCCCTGTTCCTGGTCGTCCGGTTCCGCGCCGCACGCGCCAGCTCCGAACGCGGAAGCGACAGTTCACGGGCGGTCGCGGAGACCATGGACACCGCCGGCAAGGCCGTGCTGCTCTCCGGCGCCACCGTGCTGGTCAGCCTGTCCGCCGTGATGCTGGTCCCGTCCCCCGCGTTCCGCTCGATGGCCGGCGGCATCATGCTGGCCGTGCTGTTCGTACTGGGCGCCACCCTGACCCTGCTGCCCGCCGTCCTCGGCAAGCTGGGCCACCGCGTCGACGCCGTCTCGCTGCCGTGGGCCAAGCGTGAGGCGCAGACCTCGCCGCGGTTCGCCGCCTGGGGCGAGCGGCTGTGGAAGCAGCCGCTGCGCTGGGGCGCGCTCGCCCTGGTCGCGCTGCTGGCACTGGCCGCGCCGGTGATCGGCCTGCGCACCGCGATGCCATCCATCAACGTGCTGCCCGGCGACGCCAGCGCCCGGGCCGGCTACACCGCCGTCCAGGAGGCGTTCGGCGCCGGCGCCCCCGGCACCCTGCAGATCCTCACCCCCACCGACCAGGCCGCCGCCACCGCGCAGACCGTCGCCGGCACCCCCGGAATCGCCGGTGTGATGCCCGCGATGCCCGCCGCCGACGGCACCAACCTGTCGATGATCCAGGCCGTCCCGTCCGTCGACCCGTCCGACCCGCAGCTGGGCCACACCGTGAACACGCTGCGCGCCGAACTGCCCGACCACACCCTGGTCGGCGGCGCGGCGGTGGAGAACCTCGACCTGCAGCACCTGCTGACCGAGAAGACCCCGCTGGTCATCGGCGTCGTCATGGCGCTCGGCTTCGTCCTGCTGCTGTTCGCGCTGCGCGCCCCGCTGATCGCGGCGCTCGGCACCGCCGCCAGCCTGCTGTCCACCGGCGCGGCGTTCGGCGTCGCCCGGCTGGTCTTCCAGGACGGCCACGGCTCCGGACTGCTGGGCTTCACCCCGCAGGGCTTCCTGGACGGCTGGGCACCGGTGTTCTTCTTCGCGATGATCTTCGCGATCGCGATGGACTACACGGTCTTCCTGCTGGCCTCCGCCAAGGAGCAGTACGAGCGCACCGGCGATCCGCGCAAGGCGATGGTCGGCGCACTGGCCCACTCCGGCCGGGTGATCTTCGCGGCGGCCGCCGTGATGGTCGCGGTGTTCTTCACCTTCGCCATCTCCGGCCCGCTGCCGCCCAAGGAGATGGGCATCGTGCTCGGCGTCGCCGTGCTGCTGGACGCCGCCCTGGTCCGCCTGGTGCTGCTGCCCGTCCTGCTCCGCCTGACCGGCCGCGCCGCCTGGCACACCCCCCGCTGGCTGGACCGCGTCCTCCCCAACATCCCCTTCTCGCACTCCTGACACCCCCTCCCCCGAAAGGACCCACCCCCATGTGCCGTCGCACCACCTGCAAGACCTGCAACAAGCCCTCCTACGCCGGCTGCGGCATGCACGTCGAGCAGGTCCTCGCCGGAATCCCCAAGTCCCAGCGCTGCTCCTGCACCCCGGCCGACAAGGCCGGCTCCGGCTCCTGGCTGAGCCGCATCTTCGGCCGCTGAGCCCCGCCTTCGGCCGCTGATTCCCCCGAACCGCGCCCCCGCCCACCGTCAGGGCGGGGGCGCTCGGCGTTCCCGCCCAGGGTCAGACGGCGGCGGGCTCGGTGGTGTCGGGGGAGGCGGCGAGGACGCGGGCGGCCATGGCGGGGTCGAGGGCGGCGCGGACCAGGGCGTCGGCGAGGCGGTGCAGGTCGGCGGGGTCGATCAGGGTGGCGAGTTCGGCGGGGTCGGTGGGGAGGCCGAGGCGTTCGGCGCCCACGGTGGCGCGGGCGTCGAGGGCGGGGCGGAGGTGGGGCCAGACCGCCTGGGCCTCGCGGCAGAACGCGGCGGCGCCGGCCGGGCCGATGCCGGGGAAACGTTGCAGCAGGGCCCGGGTGCGCTCGGGGCGCCCCTGGGCGGCGGTGGCGAGTTTGCGCAGGTCGCCGCCGTATTCGCCCTGGGCGAGCCGGGCGCATTCGCCGAGCCGGGTCGCGGTGCCGTCGGCGAAGTGCTGGTAGCGGCCGGCGATCAGTGCGTCCTTGCGCTGCTGCCAGTCGAGTTCCAGCGTGCCGGCGGGGGTGCCGGCGCCGGCGGCGACCAGGGAGGCCGTGCCGGTGACGGCGATCTCGGCCTGGATGCGGGCCGAGACCAGGTTGCTGAGCATCAGCAGCTGCCAGAGTTCGGCGGGCCGGTCGGCGATTTCGATGCCCGCCTGTTCGGCGAATGTGGTCCCCGCCTCCGCCACCAGTGCCGTCACTCGTTGCCGCGCGTCCATACCGGCCTCCCTGGATCGCTTCGCTGACGAACAGTCAGCCCTCCGGGCCGACGCTACGCGGAGGGGGGCCCGGGCGGCCCGGAGCCACGCCGCACAGGGTTCAGCCCAGCAGTGCGGCGACCTCGGTGAGCGTGCGCACCCGGGGGACGGTGACGTCCGCGCCGGTGGGCTCGCGTTCCAGCCAGATGCCGAGCAGTCCGGCCTCGGTGGCGGCCTGCGCGTCCACGTCCAGCCGGTCCCCGACGTACGCGGCGCGCTCGGGGGCGACGCCGAGGGCGCGGCAGGCCAGGTGGAAGATCGCCGGGTCGGGCTTGGCGCAGCCCGCGTCGCCGGAGGCGGTGGTGTGCGCGGCCAGGGCGCCGAGGCCGACGGCGCGCAGCTTGTCGCGCTGTATGTCGCCCTCGCCGTTGGTGATCACGCCGAGCTGCCGGACCGACCCCAACTCGCGGATGGCGCGCGGCACTTCGGGGAACGCCCGCCAGGAACGCCGGTACCTGCGGAGGAATCCGGCGAACCAGGCGTCGGCCCGCTCGTCCGACCACTCCCCCAGCCCGAGGTGCCGGGCCAGGCCGATCGCGCGGATCCTGCGCTGCTGCTGCACCGTCAACTCGCCTGCCAGGTAACGGTCGTACTCGCGTCGTTCCAGCTCGCGCCAGAACCGCAGCAGCCCGTCGCGGTCCAGCGGGCGTCCGGGGAGTTCAGCGGCGGCGCCGGCCAGCACGGCGGCCTCGGCCGCGCCGTCGTGGTCCATCAGGGTGCCGTCGAGGTCGAACAGCACCGCCTCGATGCGCATCCGCCACTCCTCCACCGTTCCACCTGGACCGTCACCCTATCCGGCGGGCCGACGGGCCGTCACCAGGGGCCCGGCGGCAGGGGGCCCCTGGTCTGGAGGTGGCCTTCCAGCTCCATGACGGTGGACAGCAGGGCGCCGGAGAAACCGGCCCCGTTGTAGTACGACGGGTGCGCCTCGACCTCGGCGGAGACGGCGCGCTGGCCGCCGCCGGACGGGGCGACGCGGATGGCGGCGACCTCGTCCCCGGAGACGGCGAAGTGCAGGTGCAGGACGCCTTCGTCGGCGCGGGCCACCCAGCGTGCCGCCCGGTAGCCAGCCCGGTAGCGGTTCCACTGCTCCTCGGTGAAGAACATCCGGTCCGGGACGGGGTAGGGCCGGGGCAGCCGCATCGGGGTGAGGTGCGGCAGCGTGGGCGGGATGCTGCCGGGGGCGGGGAACGCCCAGGCGGGCAGCGGTTCGCGGGCCGCCAGCCAGGCGGCGGGGATGCCCGCGGTGCCGGTGCCGGCGGCGACCACGCCGCCGGTGATCGCGGCGACGGTGTCCATGTCGCCGCCGGCGCCGATCGCCGACCGGACGGCCGTCGGGTAGTCGTCGAGCCACCGGGCGGCGCACCAGAGCGCGAACGGGACGGTGTCGAGGGCGCTGGTGCGGCTGCCGTTGCCGAGCACGGCCGCGACCTCGCGGGCGTCGGCGCGGTCGAGCAGTTGCCGGGCCTGGTACAGGGCGCGGCGGACGGGGCCGTCGGGGGTGAGGTCGGCGACGGCGGACAGGAAGCGTTCCGGGGAGCAGCTGCGGGTGCGCCGGCGCACCGCGTGGGCGGCGGCGACCGCCACCGCGATCGCCCCGTCCACCGCGTCCGGGTGGGTGTGGGTGATCACCGCGGTGTCGGCGGCGGGCCGGACGGCGGCGGCCGGGTCGTCGGCGTACGCGGCGCCGAGCGGGGCCACCCGCATGGCCGCGCCGTTGCCGAACGAGCCCTGGCCGTCGAAGAGTTCGGCGGCCAGGCGGCGGGCGTCGCCGCCTTCCCGGATCAGCCGCAGCAGGCGGTTCGCGGCGGGTCCGTAGCCGCGGTCGAAGTCGTGGCGGTACGCGAAGGCGTGGGTGAGGTCGTAGCTGTCGATGGCGCCGCGTTCGGTCTGCGCGGCGTACACCGAGCAGGCCATCTCGGTGTCGTCGGTCCACGGCCAGGGGCCGGGCGGGACGGTGCCGGCGGCGAAGTGGGCGCGGGCGGTCTTGGGGACGAAGAACTGGGCGCCGAGGGCGTCGCCGACGGACAGGCCTTGGAGGGCGTCGAACGCGGGGCCGGTGTGCGGGGCAGGGGTGGTCATATGGCTCCCACCGAAGCGTGCGGAGCACCGGCTCGTCAAGTCCGCACCGGTGGAGGGTAATTCGTTTGCGGCGCCGGGTGGACCGGCCGAGAATCCGCTGCCATGGGTGTCCTTTCCGAGCAGCAGATCGAGGGTTTCGTCACGGACGGCTTCGTCCGGCTGGAGGGTGCGTTCTCGCCCGAACTGGCCGCCGAGTGCCGGGAGTTCCTGTGGCGGGAGATGGGCCTGGACCCGGACGATCCGACGGGCTGGACGCGGCCGGTGGTGCGCCTGGAGGGGTACGGGCAGGAGCCGTTCCGGCGGGCCGCGACCTCCGAGCGCCTGCACGGGGCGTTCGACCAGCTGGTCGGCGAGGGCCGCTGGAAGCCGCAGCCGTGGCTGGGCGGCTTCCCGATCCGCTTCCCGCACCCGGACGATCCGGGCGACGCCGGCTGGCACATGGACGCGAGCTTCACCCCGGACGGCGAGCAGGGCTATTGGCTCAACCTGGTCTCGCGCGGCCGGTCGCTGCTGATGCTGTTCCTGCTCTCCGACGTGGACGAGGCGAGCGCACCGACCCGGATCAAGGTCGGCTCGCACCTGGACCTGCCGCGCCTGCTGGAGCCCGCCGGGGACCAGGGCGTGGAGATGTTCTCGTTCTGCGCGGAACTCGACCGGGCCGGGCTGCTGGACCACCCGGAGCGGAAGACCGCGCTCGCCACCGGACGGGCGGGGGACGTGTACCTGTGCCACCCGTTCCTGATCCACGCCGCGCAGCCGCACCACGGCACCGAGCCGCGCTTCCTCGCCCAGCCGGCGCTGCTGTCGACGGAAGACCTGGTGCTGGAGCGCGCCGACGGGGCGTACTCGCCGGTGGAGCGCGCCGTCAGGCTCGGACTGGGTCAGGCGTAACGCCGTCCCCGCCTGCGATGATCGGAGCAGGTCCGCGGGAAGGGGAAGCCGTGATCGGCGTGGTGCTGGTGGTCGTGCTGCTGTTGGTGGTGGGTGGCTGCGGCTGTGTGGTGTGGGCGGAACGCGGCGGGCCCGGCTGGGTCCGCATGGTGGCGCGGGCGACGCTCGGCGCGGGCGAGTTCGTCCGGCGGGACGCGCGGCGCCGACGGATCGAGCAGCGCCGCAACAACAGCTCGGGCGACCTGGATTGACGCTGCGTCAGTCGGCGATCCCCAGCGGGTCGGGGGTCTCGGCGAGCAGCTGGGGGCCGTTCTCGGTGACCCGGTTGACGGCCGTGGGGACCGCCCGGACCAGGATGTTGCCGTCGGCGGGTTGGTGCAGCAGGTGGTGCAGGTCGGCCCGGTCGCTGTGTGCCGGGTCGAGCCAACTGCCCAGGTCCTGGCGGGAGATGGTGAGCGGCATCCGGTCGTGCACCCGCCCCGCGCTGTCGGTGGCGTCGGTGGTCAGGATGGTCGCCGTCGCCAGCCAGGCCGCCGGGTCGTCCTCCGGCAGGCTCGCGTCCCGCCAGAACTCGTACAGCCCGGCCATCAGCATCAGTTCGCCGGTGCTCAGGAAGTACGGCTGCTTGTACGCCTTGCGGCCGTCGCCGGCCGGGACGGGACGCCACTCGTAGTAGCCGTCGGCGGGGATCACGCAGCGCCGGGCGGCGAACGCCTTGCGGAACGACGGCTTCTGGTCGACCGTCTCCGAGCGGGCGTTGATCAGCCGGGCCGCGCCGGAGCGGTCCTTCGCCCAGGACGGGACCAGGCCCCAGCGCAGCGTGCGCAGCTGGCGGACCACCTCGCCGGTGTCGTGGTCCACCCGCTCCAGCACGGCCGGGACGGGGTCGGTCGGCGCGACGTTCCAGCTCGGCGCGAGCGCCTCGGTGGGGTTCCAGCGCGCGACATTGAGCAGGGCGACCAAGTCACCGGGCTCGGTGGTGGAGACGAAGCGACCGCACATGCGCCCCACCCTGCCACCGAACCCCGACAACCGCACGCACCCCACGCGCCGCCGGACGGCTCGGGAGCCTCAGGAGTAGAAGTTCCGGTCCCAGCGGTGCCCGGCCAGCACCTTCAACTCGCCCTCGCCGAGCGGCACTCCGTCGCCGACGGCGGCGTTGCGCTCGACGTTGCGCACCGAGCGCATTCCGGGGATCACCGTGGACACGGCGGGCTCGCTCAGCACGAAGCGCAGCGCCGCCTCCGCCAGTCCGTCCGCCTCGATGCCCAGGTCGGCGGCGATCGCGGCGGCCCGGCGCTCGACCTCCGCCAGCCGCTCGCCGCGGAAGTAGCGCCGCCGGAAGTCGCCCTCCGGGAACACCGTGTCGGCGTTCAGCCGGCCGGTCAGCCCGCCCTCGTCCAGCGCGACCCGGACGATCACGCCGACGCCGTGCTCCCGGCAGGCCGGGAACAGCTCGTCCAGCGGCGACTGGTCGAAGATGTTGAAGATCACCTGCACCGCGTCGACCATGCCGCTGCGCACCAACTCGACGGCGCTGTGCGGCTCGTGGTCGTTGATGGAGACGCCGAACAGGCCGATCGATCCTTCGCTCTTCAGCTCGGCGACGGTCTCCAGCCAGTCGCCGCGGCCGAGCCACTCGTCGTGCCAGACGTGGAACTGCACCAGGTCGAACCGCTCCAGGCCACTGGCCCGCAGCGAGGTCTGGACGCTCTCCCGGATGTGCGCGCCCGGGAACGTCTCCGCCGGGTCCACCCCGGTGCGGGCGGGCCACTGGCGGTTCAGCGGCGGGACCTTGGTGGCCACCCGTACCTGCTGCCCGGCCGCGGCGCGCTCCCGCACCACCCGGCCGACCAGCCGTTCGCTCTCGCCGTAGCCGCGGGCGGTGTCGATGAAGTTCACCCCCAGGTCGATCGCCCGGTGCAGCGCCGCCAGCGACTCGTCCTCCTGCGCGCCGATCCAGCCCTCCGCGCCGATCCCCCACGCCCCGAAGCCGACCTCCGACACCTCGACCCCGCTGCGCCCCAACTGCCGGTACCGCATTCGCCGTTCCTCCTCCGTGCGGGTGATCACGCCGTGCGCGACGATAGGTGGCGGGGCCACCGGACGCCACGCGTTTTCCGGGCGCCGGTCGGGTCCGAACTAGACTCTCGCGGCATGACCGTTCCGCCGCTGTCCGCCCTGGGCCCGTACTTCGCGACGCTGGCCGGCCCGCCGCCCGCCGGGTTCCGGCCGTTGCGTGAACTGTCGGCGCCGGACGGGCCGTTGGCGGGGCGGGTGGCCGAGGTCGGGCGGGTGCTGGGTACGGACGAGGTGCGGGTCGCCGCGTCCACCGCGCACCTGGGTCTGGCGGCCAGGCTCTGGTCGGTGGCCCTCGGTACGGCCGTCACCACCGGGCGGCTGCCCGATCTGGACGGTGCCCGCTTCACGCTTCCGCCGCAGGGGCCGTTCGACCTGTGGCTGCCCGGGGCGCCCGGACCGGAGGCGACACCGGCCGCGCTGCACGAGCTGGTGATGGACCGCCACCTGCACCCGCTCGCCGACGCCGTCCGCGCCCTCACCCCGCTCGCCGCCGGCCTGTTGGCGGGCAACGCCGCCTCCGCGCTGGTCGGCGCGGCCCGCCGGCTCGCCACCGCGCCCGCCACCGCGCTGGCCCGCGCGCTCCTCGCGTTTCCCGACCTGGCCGCGACCGGTACCGCCACCCCGCCGGACCGCCCGCTCGCGTTCCGCCGGGCGTCCTGCTGCCTCTACTACCGGACGCCCTCGGGTGGGCTGTGCGGGGACTGCGTGTTCACCCGGGTGCCGAAGTCCCGCCGCTGACCGGGCAGTTCCGGTGACTCACTCGGTGCTGATCAGGGCGCCGATTCGCTCGACCGCGGTGGCCGGGCCGGGGAAGAAGCGGTTCCTGGTGAGAGCGAACGCGATGCCGGTCGCGGTGTCGGCCCAGGCCGCGCTGCCGCCCATGCCGGGCATGCCGAAGACGGACAGGGTCTGCTGCGGGTCGGCCCCGGGGCGGCCGAGGTTGTAGCCGAGGGCTCGGGGGGTCGGGAAGCCGACCATGCGGTCGGTCTCGGCGGTGGCGAGGGCGCTGAGTTCGCGCAGGCGGGCGTCGGGGACCAGGCGGACGCCGTCCACCTCGGTGAGCAGGGCGGCGTACATCCGGGCCACCGCGCGGGCGGACATCGTGCCGCCCGAGGGGATGTCGGAGGTGAGCACAGTGGGGTTGTTGCCGTAGGCCGCGCTGGGGGTGAGGGCAGGCGGGGTGGCCTTGAACAGGGGCAGGTCGGCGGGCATCGCGGCCATCATCTCGGCGGCGCCGGGCGCGTCCACCAGGCGTGCGAGGCGGCCGAGTTCGGACTCGGGGACGCCGAAGTACAGCTCGTCGGCGACGCCCAGCGGCTCGGCCACCTCCTGCCGGAGCACCTGCGAGATCGTCCGGCCGGTGGCCCGGCGGACCAGTTCGCCGATCACGTAGCCCCAGGTCACCGCGTGGTAGCCGGTGCCGGTGCCGGGCTCCCACCAGGGTGCGGAGTCGGCGATCAGGGCGCACATGGCGTCCCAGTCGGCGAGGTCGCGCACCGTGAGGTCGGCCGGCACGGCCGGGACGCCGAGCGAGTGGGTCAGCGCGTGGCGGACGGTCGCCTTCTCCTTGCCGTGGGCGCCGAACTCCGGCCAGAGCTCGACGATCGGCGTGTCGTAGGCGAGGGCGCCGCGCTCCGCGAGGACGTGCACGACGGTCGCCGCGACCCCCTTGCCGGTGGAGGCGCTGAAGAACGGGGTGTCCGAGGCCACCGGCCGGCCGGTGTCCGGATCGGCGACGCCCGCCACCGCGTCCACCACCAGTTCGCCGTTCCGGTACACGGCGACCTGGATCCCCAACTCCTCGCCGGACTCCACCAGTTCGTCGATGGTCTGCTGAACGAGCTGCTGCATGACGGTCATTCCTTCTCGGTTCTCGGCTGCGGCGCTCGCGGGCGCCGTTCACCCGACAGTCGGGGCCGCCGGCCGGATCTCTACATCACCGTCCGGGCAATTTTCTGGCGGCGAGCTGCGCGGCGAGGACGGCGGGCGCCTCGGCCAACGACGGGCCGTACCAGGTGAGATGGCGGCCGCTCAGCAAGGCGTACGGGAGGGCGGGGAACGCGTCGGGGCCGTCGGTGGCGGTGAAGCGGTAGGGCTCGTCGGGTAGGACGAGCAACTCGGCTCCCGCGTCGAGGAGTTCGGGGAGCGGGACGCGGGGGTAGCGGCCCGGGTGGCCCGCCGTCACGGCGGTGACGCCGAGGCGTCGGAGCAGGTCGGCGGCGAAGGTGTCCGCGCCGAGTACCATCCACGGCCGGCGCCAGATCGGCACCAGCGCGGGCACCGGAACCTTCGGCGGCGCGAGGTCGGCCCATGCTTGTTGTGCGGACAACAGCCAGTGGGGCTCCGGGAGTTGGCAGGCGTCGACCAGCAGGCGGCGCAGCGACGCCAGCGCCTGGTCGAGGTCGCGGATCCGGGTCGTCCACACCGCCGCCCCGGCCGCGCGCAGTGCGGCGAGGTCGGGGGCGCGGTTCTCCTCCTCGTTGGCGATCACCAGGTCGGGGCGCAGCGCGAGGATCCGAGCCACGTCCGGGTTCTTGGTACCGCCGATCCGGGCCACGTCGAGGTCGACGGGGTGGGTGCACCAGTCGGTGGCGCCGATCAGCAGGCCGGGGGCGGTGGCGGCCACCGCCTCGGTGAGCGAGGGGACCAGTGAGACGACCCGGTGCACCTCCCCGAGCCGCACCGGTTCACCCTCGTCGTCCGTCAACTCCCGCTTCGCATCCATGAATGCCACGCTACCGCCACGTAGCTACACCCTCCGGGTGTCCAAGCCAGGGCCGATGGAACGCATACGTACGTTCATCGGCGCACTGCGGGGGCGGACCCCCGGCGGCTGACCTAGCGTGGGGCTCGCCCCGGTGATCCGGGGTGGACATTCGCAGGCGGGCGCCCCCCTGTCACCCAAGAACACTCAGTCGTTCTCTCAGTGAAAGTGGTTAGACATGGCATTCGGAAAGATGCTCGCCGCCATCGGTACCGCCTCCGCCCTGGCCTTCACGGCTGTCGGCACGGTCAGCTCCGTCGCGTTCGCGGACACCGCTCCCGCGACCCAGACCGCGAACCAGCCGGTGACCCAGCCCGCGAACCAGCAGGCGAACCTGCCCGTGATCACGCCGGATTCCGCGGGCGCCAATGAGGTCCAGACCCCGGCGGTGGAGATGGCGAGGCCGTCCAACCTGCCGGCCGTGCACTCCGACGGGTCGATCACGAGCATCACGCCGCTGAACCTCGTCTGCGGCAACTTCAACTTCAACGGGCCGTCCTTCACGGAGACCTGTAACGGCCAGCTCTGGCAGCCCTTCGTGGACTGCTCGGACGGCAACCGGTACGTGTCCACCGTCCTCTTCTCCGGCCTGTTCCGCGTACGTCTGACCTGCCCGGTCGGTGTCGCGGTCGCCGGCGGCGCCTTCGACCTCTCGTAAGCGCCGCTGACGTACCGGACGGTCCTCCCGGCACGCGCGAGCGGAGCCGGATGACGCGCGCGGCTGCGGCCACCCCCTCCGAGTGGACGCGGCCGCGCGGGTCGGACCCGGCTCTCGAGCGCGTGCGGGACTCCCGTCCGTCGATCGGCCCGCTCGGCCCCAACCGCGTTTCCTCCGGCGCTTGTTGTGGCGAGCGGTGCCTCAGGCCGTCGGCCCTGCCCCACCGGGCACGGTCGGCGGCCTGATCCCGTTGTGGGGGGCCACCGGGAGCCGGACCACCAGCCGGGCACCGGGCAGCCGGGTGGGTGGCTTGGCGGCGACCGTGCCGCCGAGGCTGTGGGCGATGGTGCGCACCAAGGCCAGGCCGAGGCCCGCGCCGCCGCTGTGCCGGTCGCGGGCGTCGTCGAGGCGGACGAAACGTTCGAAGACCCGTTCCCGGTCGGCGGCGGGGATGCCCGGGCCGTCGTCCTCGACGGTGAGGTGCGCCCAGCCGCCCGCGACCGTGAGCCTGACGGCGACCCGGCCGTGCGCGTGTCGGGCGGCATTGTCGAGCAGGTTGCGCACCAGGCGGGCCGGCAGCGTCTCGCGGCCTGCCAGCACTGCCTCCTCGAGCTCGCTCTCGTACGTCAACTCCCGTCCACCGTACTGCCGTTCGGCGAGTTGTTCGGCGATCAGGTCGTGCAGGTCGACGGTGTCGTCGGAGCGGTCGGTGTCGCGTTCGGCGCGGGCCAGCAGGAGCAGGTCGTCGGCGAGGTCCTGAAGGCGTTCGGTGTCGGCGAGCGCGCCGCGGACCACCGCCGGCCAGTCCGCGGCGGCCGGGTGGGCGAGCGGCACTTCGAGCGAGCTGCGCAGGGTGGCGAGCGGGCTGCGCAGTTCGTGCGAGGCGTCCGCGACCAGGCGGCGCTGTTCGTCCAGGGCGTGCTGGAGCCGGTCCAGGGTGTCGTTGGTGGTGCGGGCCAGCCGGTGGATGCCGTCCCGGGCGCGCGGTACGGGTACCCGCTCGTGGAACGCGCCGCCCCGCACCACGGCCATCTGGCGGCGGATCGACTCGACCGGGCGCAACGCGAGGCCGGTGGCGAGCCAGGCGATCAGCGCGACGAACAGCGAAGCGACAGGGGCCACGTAGTACATCAGCACGCGAGTGACGGCGGAGGTGGTCTCGTCGGCGATGACCGGGTCGACCAGCACGTAGATGGTGAGCCGCTGCTCACGCATCGCCGCCGCGGAAAGACGCCACTCCGGAGCGAGCAGGGCGAGTCGGTCGCTGCTCACCGGTTCGGTGAGCACACGCAGGAAGGTGTAGGTGCGAGGCTCGGGCGAGGCCAGCCGGTAGTAGGGGGAGATGCCGGCCGGATAGCGAATGGTGACGGTCTCGACGACCGGCACGGATGGCTGCGGGTCGGCGCCGGACGCGGGCTGTGCGAGCCGAAGGGGCGTCAGGCCCACCGCGGGATCGTCCAGGCGGTGATCCGCGAGGTACGCCCCGGTCAGCCACTCGCCCTCCTCGGTGAGGGCCGCGAACGCTTGACCGCCCAGGAGTTCACCGTCGGCGCCGTCCCGGATCCTCGCCTCGATGTTCAGCATGGCGTGCGTGGCCTTGATCTCGGCCTCGCGGTAGAGCAGCGCGTGGACGGCGTCGCCGACCAGCGGCGCGGCGACCACGAACGCCAGCGCGGAGGCGACCAGCGCGGCCACGGCGGCCCGGGCCCGCACGCCGAAGGCGGGCCACCAGCGCCACCAGCGCCGGCGGTCAGTCGACATCGGCGGGCGCCGGGACGCTCGGGGTGAGCCGGTAGCCGATGCCGCGGACGGTGTCGATCCGGGCGTGCGCGCCGGCCCGGTCGAGTTTGCGGCGCAGCGCGGCGATGTACACCTCGACGATGTTCAGGTCGCCGCGGAACGCCGAATCCCAGACGGCGTCCAGGATGTCGGTCTTCGGCACGGCCTGGTCCGGGCGGCGCAGCAGGCTCTCCAGGACGCCGAACTCCTTTGCTGTGAGCCGGAGTTCGGCGTCGGCGACGGTGCAGCGGCGGGCCGCCGGGTCGATCCGCAGGTCGGCGACGGCCAGAACAGCGGGTCGCCCTGCTGCGCCGCGGCGCAGCAGGGCGCGCAGCCGGGCCGTGAGCACCACGAAGGAGAACGGTTTGGCGAGGAAGTCGTCGGCGCCACAGTCCAGTGCCTCGGCCTCGTCGTATTCGCCGTTCTTCGCCGTCAGCATCAGTATCGGCACGGAGTTTTCCTCCGCCCGCAGTCGGCGGCAGATCCGGAAGCCGTTCAGCCCGGGCAGCATCAGGTCGAGCACCACCAGGTCGTACCTGCCGGAACGTGCCTGCTCCAGGCCCGTGAGGCCGTCGGCGGCCACGTCCACCGCGTAGCCCTCGGCCCGCAGGCCCTGGCTGAGCGACTGGGCCAGCCTTTCCTCGTCCTCGACCATGAGTAGGCGCATCGGGTAAGAGTAAGTCAATTTGCGCGGTGGAAAACACCGTTGACCGATGTGCCGGTTTTCTCCGGGCTGAAGAAATCCTCAGGTTCTTTCAGAATCGGCTCAGCCGGTCTTTCCTAGCGTCGGTCGGGTGCGAATACCTTTCCGAGTCCGTCCCTGTTTGCTGCCGGTACTGCCCGTGGCGCTGTTCCACCTGGCGCTGTCGCTGCCGAAGCACTGGCGGATGCAGACCACCGGCTTCGACCTCGGCATCTTCGAGGAGGCGGTGCGCGGCTACGCGTACTTCGAGCGGCCGGTGGTGACGCTGAAGGGCGCCGGGTTCGTGCAACTGGGCGACCACTTCAGCCCCGCGCTGGCCGTGCTGGCCCCGTTCTACCGGCTCTGGCCGGCCCCCGAGACGCTGCTGGTGGCGCAGGCGTTGCTGCTGGCGCTGTCGGTGGTGCCCGTGACGGGGCTGGCCGTGCAGTGGTTGGGGAAGGCCCGTGGTGTGCTGGCCGGGCTGGCGTACGGGCTGTCCTGGGGGCTGTGGCAGGCCTCGGGGTTCGACTTCCACGAGATCGCGCTGTCCGTCCCGCTGCTCGCGTGCGCGACGGTCGCGCTGGCCCGCGGGCGGTGGCGGGCGGCGGTGTGCTGGGCGCTGCCGCTGCTGCTGATCAAGGAGGACCAGGGCCTGCTGCTGGCCGGCGTCGGCGGCTACGTCCTGCTGGTCGGACGCCGGCGGGGGCTCGGGGTGGCGACACTCGCGGCGGCCGCGCTCGGCACCCTGCTCACCGTTCTGGTGCTGATCCCCGCCGCCAACCCGATCGGCACCTACGCGTACGGTGCGACGGCCGCGCCCGGGGGCGGGGATCCGTTCTCCCGGCTGCTGCTGCCCACCGACAAGTGGTGGACGCTCGCGGCGCTGCTCGCCCCGACCCTGCTGCTGGCGCTGCGCTCGCCGCTCGCCCTGCTGACGGTCCTACCACTGGCGGCCCGCTACTGGTCGTCCAACCCCGTGTACTGGAGCACCGGTTGGCACTACAACGCGGTGCTGATGCCCATCATCTTCGTCGCCGCGCTCGACGGCCTGCGGCGTCTGCCCGGACTCCCTTCGCTGCGGTACGCGCCCGCCGTGATGCTCACCATCGCCCTGCTGGCCGCCCCCATCCCCGACCTGTCCCGCCGCAGCCCCGACGTCCTGACCGCCCGCCAGGTCCTCGCCACCGTCCCCGACGGCGCGAGGGTCGCCGCCGCGAACCGGCTCGCCCCGCAACTCACTTCCCGCTGCACCGTCTCGCTCTTCCCGTTCCTCACCTTCCCCGCCGACACCGGCTCCACCTACTTCTCCCCCGACGGCCGCGACCCCCTCTTCCGCCCGGTGGCAGAATGGGCCGCCACCCTCGACACCCCCGGCGGCTTCCCCACCTCCACCGCCGACGACCTCACCGCCCAACGTGCCCTCCCCACCGCCGGCTACCGCCCCGTCGCCCAAGGCGCAGGCATCACCATCTGGCACTGGGAGCCGGGGCGTTGACGGCAGGGAGAGAGGTGCCACGCAGGCACGGGGCGCGGCGACCGGCACCGAAGTGGGAGGATGGCGACATGGCCGAGTTCCGTGTTGGTCGACCGTTTTCCGGCCCGTCAACCCGGCGTCGGCGGACAGCTGTTGGGACACGTAGCCGAGCAGGCGGCGCACCGCTATGGGCTCGGCGCGGCAGTCGTGGCCGAACACCGCGACCATGCCGCGGGCGGTGGGCAGCAGGGTGGTGATGGCCCGGATGGTGGTGGTCTTGCCCGCACCGTTCGGCCCGAGCAGCCCGAACACCTCGCCGGCCCGCACCGTCAGGTCGATGCCGTCGACCGCCCGGGTGCCGCCGCCCTTCTTCCGGCCGCGCTCGAAGGTGCACGTCAACTCCCAGGAGGTGCGCGGCAGGCAAGATCCTGGTCGGCAACGGGCAACGGGCCGACCTCCCCGAAGGGTGGCCGGCCCGTCGAAAACGGGTTCCGCTGCTGGTCGGTGGGAGATCAGCAGTCCTTGAAGGCGGTGCAGACCGGCTTGGCGATCGCGCTCAGCACGGCGCTGTCGGCGGGCGCGGACCAGGCGGTCTTCGGGTGCCCGCCCTTGGCTGCCTGCGCGTGCAGGGTGAGTTCGACGAGCGCGCCGCCGGAGGTGGTCAGGTACTCGTGCACCGTCACGGTGCCGCCGTCGGCCTGCGGCACCGTGACGGTCGCGACCAGGTGCTCGCTCTCGTCCACGGTGATCTCGGCCTTGGCGCCGGGCGCGGTGGTGGCGCAGTGCTTCACCTCGTCCTTGACGGCGCCGAGCAGGCCGAACGCGGACTGCACGGCCGCGCTGCTCTTGTTGGCGTCGCCGAAGGTGACGATGCTCTGGTCGGCCTTCCAGTCGTCGGGCGCGCCGCCCAGCGAGGCGGTGTCCACGCCGGGCACGGTGTCCGCCCAGTCGGCGGAGCGCTTGCTGTGGCAGAGCTGCTCGATCTGGAACTGGCCCTTGGCGCCCAGGCTCTTCGCCGCGGGCGCCGTCCAGTGCAGCGCCGCGTTCAGCGGCACCTGCTGCGGGTTGATCCAGGCCGCCGCCGGAACGGTCGAGGCCTTCCCGCCACCGGCGGACTGCGCCGCGCTCGGGTCGGTCTTCGGGCTGCCGGACTCGGTCCCGCCCGCGGACGGCGCCCCGCTGGCGGCGGGCGGCGCGGCGGCCGTCTTCCCGGCGTCGCCCCCGTCCGTGTTGTCGGGGTCGCAGGCGGTCAGAACGGCGACGGCGGTCAGGCAGGCCACCGCGGTGGCGGCGAGGCGGAACGGACGCACGTGGATCCTCGGATTCGAGAAGGAAGAGAAGGGTGAACGGTGGATCGTTCGGACCCCGCGCGCCGCCGCCGGCCGTGAACGGGCGGGCGCGGCGCGCGGGTTGACGACGATCAGTAACCGCGGTGCGGACGGTTCGGGTCGGCCTGCTGCACCTTGGACGCCAGGTCGTGGCCGTCCGGCGAGACGTGGTACCGGTCGCGGATGTAGTTCATCGAGGCCGCGACGTTCGCCACCGGGTCGTAGATGTCGGTGGAGGTGCCCTTGACGTGGTACGCCGCGAAGGTGGACGGAATGGTCTGCCAGCCGCCGCGCGAGCTGTTCAGCGGCGCGCCGTCGGCCTGCTTCGCACCGTGCGCGTTGGTGTCCCACAGGTTCACCTGCGAGGTGGGCGCGTTGAACGACGACTCGCGGTCGGCGATGGTCAGCATGCCCTTCGTCCACGCCGCGCGGGCCGCCGGGTCGGTCACGCCCATCGCGTCCAGCGCCTGCGCGATGTACTCGCGGCAGGCGGCCTCGCCGCTCTTGTACTGGCCCTTGCCGCCGTACGTGACCTCGCCGGTCTTGATCGCTCCGGCATGCGAGATCTCGACCTTCGGGTCGTTGCCGTGCCCGCTGCCGCCGCCGTGGTTGCCGCCGCCGTGGTCGCCGCCCTTGTTCGGGCTCTTCGGCATCGGCGCGCTGGGCTTCTTCGGCGCGGGCTTCTCCGTCGGCTTGTGGTCGCCGCCCTGGCCCGGGCTCTTCGGCATGGGCTGCGTGGGGGCCGGCTTGCGAACGCCCTCGTGGGCGCGCCTCTCGGCCTCCTCGTACCGCTTGATCACGATGCCGATCTTCTTGGTGTCCTCGGCGAGCTCCTTGGTGAGCTTCGCCTTGGTCGCCTCCAGCGCCGCGACCTGCTGGTTGATCGCGTTCACCTGCTGGCGGACCTGCGAGACCACCTCGGCGAACCCGAGGATGCTGCCCATCGCGCCGGCGGCCAGGTCGGTGCTCACCGCCTTCGCGATCGTGCCCTGGATCCGGCCGGTCTGCTGCGTCATCTCGTTCATGCGCTGCTGAATCATCGCGAAATCCCGCTGGATCTTCGCGAGCTCGCCCGCCTTGAAACCGAAACCTGCTGCCATGTCGTGTCTACTCCCCCGTCGAACCTGACGCCCGTTCAGTCGTTTATCCCACCACAAGGCGTCTCGCGGCAATCACCGGCCCCCACCGCGTGCGCGACTACCCACGGGGCCCGCCGGGCAAACCACCCGCCGGGGGTATTGCCTCGACGCTCGGCTGCCGAGATGCCGGAGTGCGACCGGCGCGCGACCATGGCAGGCGTGGACCGTCCGCGTGCGGTCCACCTCCGATCCGCCTCCGACCGCACCACCGCGACTCACTGCCGAGAGCCGCAGCCGACCGGCCGGTGTCCTACCGGAAAGGCTGGGATTCGATGTTCCAACTCCTCTGGATTCTGCTGATCGGCTTCGTGCTGGGCGTGCTGGCCAAGCTGATCCTGCGCGGACCGCAGGCCATCCCGTGGTGGCTCACCATGCTGCTCGGCGCGGCCGGCGCCCTGCTGGGCAACGCGGTGGCCGGCTGGATCGGCGTCCGCCACACCTCCGGCATCGACTGGATCCGCCACCTGCTCCAGCTCGGCTTCGCGGTCGCACTGGTCGCCTTCGCGTCCCCCGCGTGGGCCAAGTCCCACCCCAACAGATGACACACCGCCCCCGCCGGTCGCCGCTGCCACCGCCGCCGCCCGTCGACCACTGCGCTCGGCGGGCGGCGGCGTGTTTCGGCGAGTGGCGTCACGAGCTGTGCACCGGGCGGGACGAACGGATCCGGTCACGGCTACCCGGCTGCCCAGGCCACGACGACGCGAGCGCCAACGCCGCAGCAGGCGAAACCACGCAAGCGCCGGCGCCGCGTCAGGCGAACCACGCAAGCGCCAGCGCCGCGTCAGGCGAAGCGGGAGCTGCGCACCGGGCCCGATGAGCGGATCCGGTCGCGGTTGCCGATCGCCCAGGTCGTGGTGGCGCGGGTGGCGAAGGCTGCGAGGGCCTCGTCCGGGTCGGGTGGGGTCTGGCCGTCGCCCTCGTCCGGGGCGGCGGTGGCGGTGCGGATCCGGTCTGCGAGTTCCGCCGCCGGGGCGTCGTCGGCGGGCCCCTGCTCGACCTGGCCGTCCTCGTCGACCCGCAGGCGCGGCTCCCATGGCGCGGCCACGTGCTGCACCAGCAGGCCCGAGATGTCCGCCGAGACGGCTGGCGAGTCCGTCCAGCACGTCGCGTGCTCGTACAGCAGCTCGCCGGGCGCCCGCTCGTACAGCGCCTCGACGAGCTCCTGGTCGCATTCGTTCAGGTCGTACGCCACCACCAGCGCGTCCGCCGTCGCCGCGCCCGGCCGGTACGGGGCCGCGGGCAGTCCGAGCAGCGCTGCGGCTGCCAGGCCCAGCGCCTCGCTGCCCCGATCCGGCAGCAGCGCCACCGAGGACGGGCGGCGGCCGGTCGCGGCCAGCACGGTGCGCAGCCGCTCCAGGCTGTGGCGGCAGTTCTCGTAGCTGTCGCCGAGCATCGCCCAGCGGCCCGTCATGCCGGCCTGGAATCCGTGGGTCGAGAGCGTGGCCAGCAGGCCGCCGGTCAGCGTGTAGTGCCAACCCCGCAGGTCCGTCGGCCCGGCGGGCGGGACGGCCGCGGCACGGGCCAGCGAACGGCGGATCCGGTCGGCGGCGGGCGCCCAGGTGTCGCCGTCCGGCGCCTCCAGCGCCTCGAACACCTCACGGGCCAGCTCGACCCGGCCGTCCATCAGCGCGTTGTGCGCCAGCAGGTACCCGTCCGGCCAGTCTCCGGTGATCGCCCGGTGCTCCTGCAGCACGGCGACGGCCTCGGCGTGCCGCTCACCGTCCTCCAGCGCGACGGCCAGCTCCAGCAGTACCTGACGCGGGTTGACCTGCCGCCCGCCACCCCGCCCGAACAGTTTCCGCTTCGCCGGCACCGCACCCGCCCGCAACGCCTCGCGCAGCGCCGGGACGGCCAACTCCGAGAGCCCGTGCTCGATGCACGCGTACCCGTACGCGTACAGCGCGCCCGCGTCCGCCGGACGACCCGTGAGGGCGCCGGCCGCGTCCGCCAGCTCGTCGATGCCGACGGACTCCGCCAACTTCCTTACCACCGGCGCGAGTTCGGCGGCCGGAAGATTGTCGGCCACCCTCCGGAGCTCCCGCGCAGCACCCTGCGGGTCACCGGCATCGAGCAACTCCCACGCCTTGGCGAGGTCGGAACGCAAAACAGTCTCCTCGTGAACGGACGGGCGCCCCCGGACCACCCGGTTCGCACACCCGCCCGATCATCGCTTTCGCGCCGCCGCCCCGCCAACCCGATTTCGCCTCCGGCCGTACGAGGATCACCGCCGTGAACCACACCGGCGGATCGGGCACGGACGACCTCCTCGCCCTGGTCCGCGAGGCTCCCACGAGGCAGGCCCGCCCCGGGGCGTGTCCGCCCTCACCGCATAGAAACAGCGAAGCCCCCGGCGAAGCCGTCGGGGGCTCAACTGCGGGGTGTTGCGGTCACACGTTGCCGAAGCGGCCGGCCTTCACGGCGTCGATGAAGGCGTCGAAGCTTGCAGGGCTAAATCGGAGGTGCGCCCCCTCCGGGTCCTTACTGTCCCGAACAGGAACGATGCCCTCGGCGGCAACCAGGTTCCGCGCCACCTCCACGCACTCCCCGCCGTTGCTGCTGTACGACGACTTGAACCACACGGGCTCGGTCACGGCACTTCCCTCCTTAGCTGGCCGATCAGGGCCACAGACTCAGCCTGTGAGAGTGCTGTGGTCTGTAGCTGATAGTAGGCCGTCAGCACCGGTAGGACTGCACCGGTTTCTCGCTCAAGATGACCTTGTTGCGCGGACTCTGCGTAGGACATGAGGGACCTGTCCGGCAGGGTGAGCACATACACAGGAAGATCGAAGGCCCGGTCCTCGCCTATGGCGAGAGGGGCAATCTGCAACACGGTGTGCGGCATCCCGGCGAAAGTCAGCAAAGCATCCAACTGATCGGCCATGACCGCTGGCCCGCCGACCGGGCGGCGGATACAACTCTCATCCAGAACCGCATGGATCTGTGGTGGCGGTTCCCGGCGCAGGGCCGCTTGCCGACGTGCGAGGTAGGCCACCCGTTCATCGGCCTGGCCCTGCGTGATGCTGCCTCGACGGACTGCCCCTGCGGCGATGGCTCGTGCGTAGTCGATGGTCTGGAGTACTCCGGGCACGATGCCCAGGGTGAACAGGCGCAGTTCCACGGCACGAGACTCGTGCGCGACGTACTCAGGGAAGCCTTCAAGCAGTACCGAGCTGTGCAGATCCTGCGCTCGACGCTGGAATACGTTTTCGGTACCCAAAGCCTTGTCAAGTTCCCGAGAAAACCTGGGAGTTGGGGGGCGCCTGCCATTCTCCACGGCAGACACGTGCGTCCCCGAGTAGCCGGTGTGTTCGCCCAACTCCTCCTGAGTCCACTTCCTTGCCTCGCGTGAGCTGCGCAGGAATGCGCCGAACGCTGCTTCGGGCGACTCGGCGGGGTCCAGCTCAGACCGGTTCACCGTCTCAACTCCTTACTCTCCGAGCAACTTTGACAAGTTGAACACTTTGCGGCGCTGGGCCACAGTGAAGCCCCTCGGTAGTGGCTCGACTACGGAAGGGCACGACGTGATGGACGTGGACTCTAGACCCGAACCGCCGTTGGCGAAGGCCATTCGTCAGCAGCGAGCAGAGGCGCGCGCGGCGTGTGACGCCCTGGCCGAAGTTGCCGATGCATTCGACATTGAGTTGCCGGAACTCGGCGTCGACCGGTCCGAGCCCTACACGGGCGAAGTGCTGGTCGAGGTGGGCCGGGTGCCGGTGGAGTCGGTGCGGTTGCTGGCCGAACACCTGCAACTCCTCAACCTTCACTGGGACACGATTGCTGCCGCCGTCGCCGAGCCCGTCACGCCCGCCGTCCCGCTGTTCCGCCCGAACGTCGGGGACCTGGTGGTGGACACGGCGACGGGCCGAGCCGGCGAGTTCCGCGGCGAGGATGGCGACACGTGGTGTCTCGCCCCGGTGTCCGGTGACAGCGAGCCGTGGACGGCCGACCCGCTCACGGTGCGAACGGCGACCGTCAACGAGCTGGTGCGGGTAGGCATGACGGCGAGGGTCAACCGTCAGCCGAAGGCGGGGTGAGCCGTGACGCGCGTGACGCTGGTGACGGGCGTGCTGGTGTTCGGCGTCGGGGCTGTGGAGAAGCCCCGATGACCGACCCGGCAACGGGCCCCGTGCACGTGAACTACACCCGGGCCGACGGATACCTGTTGGAGATCGAGGGGACCGTCGAGAACCCGTTCGTCATGGAGTCCGACGCGATCACGCACACGAAGTCGTGCGCCGAAGACGCGGTGCGCAAGGTGCTGGGCATCCTCGCGGACGAGCCGGTCACTCTCCGCATCACCACCG
The DNA here is from genome assembly GCF_042873675.1 of Kitasatospora sp. NPDC004614. Lineage (NCBI taxonomy): Bacteria > Bacillati > Actinomycetota > Actinomycetes > Kitasatosporales > Streptomycetaceae > Kitasatospora > Kitasatospora sp. NPDC004614. The sequence continues at coordinate 296,356 of NZ_JBIALR010000004.1, read as the reverse complement.
ATGACGACTGGCTGTTCGCACGAACGGATGCGGTGGAGCTGGCCGACGACTGACGTTCCACCAGACCCCGCCGATGCCACTCGGCGGAAGGGCGCGTTCTCTCCTGCACGCGCCGCAGTCCCGGTCCGTCCCGACGGCACCGGGCCGGGGCTGCACCTCTCGACTCCCGGCGGGGCCTGTGCCCCGTCGGGCACCAAGACCCCACCCGGTCCCACGCGCCCGGGGCGGGCACCACGAACCGATCCAGTGGAGGAACCTTGGGCGCCGCGCCCGGCCACCCGGTCACGTCGTACGTCTTGTGCACCGGTCCCGGTGACCGTCTGCTGATCGTTCAGGCTGCAGGTCTCGGAGCGTGGCACCTGCCTGGCGGTGTGGTGGAGGCGGGCGAATCTCCGCTTGACGCGGTTCGCCGCGAGGCTCGCGAGGAGCTCGGCCTGGCGCTCGATCTGTTGCCGGACGACCTGATCGGGACGGTGTGGGTGCAGGCCCGCCGCGAGGGCGCCCGGGACCGCATCGTGTTCCTGTGGGCGGGACCGATGCTCAGTGCCGCCGACACCGACCGAATCGCCTTGCAGGAACGGGAGTTGTCGGCGTGGCGCTGGGCGGGCGCGGACGACGCCCACCGGCTGTTGCACCCTGCCGTGGCTGCTCGAATCCGGACGCCTCTCCAGTGGCCCGGACGCGTTACCTATCAAGAGACCCGAAACGGAAGGACAGACCCCAATGACGGCCGAGTTCCCCGCCAGGACCCTGCGCATCGGCACGCGTAGTTCGCCGCTCGCCCTGGCCCAGACGGACATGGTGATCGCCGCCCTGCGCGCGCACGTCCCCGAGCTGGTGACCGAGATCGTGCCGGTGACCACCGAGGCCGACCTGTGGCAGGGCGACCTGGCGCAGCTCGGCGGCAAGGGCCTGTACACCAAGCAGATCGACGCGATGCTGCAAGCGGGCAAGGTGGACATGGCCGTCCACTGCGTGAAGGACGTGCCCGGCGACGTGCCCTTGCCCCGCGGGTTGGTGTTCGCCGCGTACATGGAACGTCCGGACGTGCGGGACGTGCTGCTGTTCCCCGAGGGTTCCGAGTGCCGCACGCTCACCGACCTGCCGCCGGGCGCGATCATCCTGTCGTCGGCGGTCCGCCGGAAGGCACAGATCCTGCGCGCCCGGCCGGACTTGAAGGTCGTCCGGGTTCGCGGGGCCGTCGGGAGCCGGTTGGAGAAGCTGGACGGCACGAGGAAGATCGACGTCCAGGCGCACGGCATGATCCTCGCCACCGCGGGGCTCGCCCGGCTCGGCATCGAACGGCCCGGCCACGTGCTCGGCCTCGACGAGATGCTCCCGGCCGTCGGCGCGGGTGTCCTCGGGCTGGAGTGCCGCCAGGAGGACCATGCCGTCGCCGCGCTGCTGGAGAAGGTCAACCACCCGCGCACACAGCGCGAGGTGACGGCGGAACGCGTCATGCTGCACGGGCTCCGCGGCCACTGCAACAGCCCCATCGCCGGACACTGCACCACCGAGGCCGACGGGCAACTCTCCCTGCGCGGCATGGTGTTCGACCGCGAGGGCAGCAAGTTCGCCAACGCGATGCTGTGGGACGAACACCAGGGCGACCCGGCCGTCCTCGGTGCCCGCGTCGCCGCCGAACTCCTCCGCCAGGGCGCACGAGAAATCATCTCGGGAATCCCGCACTGACCTGACGCCGCCTGGCCCCGTCCGCATGAGCAGTAGCGGACGGGGCCTCGCCGCGCAGCAGCGCCGACTACCGCCCCCACCTACACGTTCACCACCGGCCGCACCGCCGACGCCACCCCCGCGGCCACCGCCAGCGGGTCCCGTAGCGGGCGGCCCAGCAGCTTCGCCAGGGCGGGCGAAGTCCCGGCGAGGAAGCCGTGGCGGATGGTGGTGGCGAGGGAGCTGAGCATGGGGGGTTGGAAGGGGAGCAGGGCGGGGGTGGCGAGCAGGCGGGTGCGGTAGGTGGCGAGGGGGAGGGTGTGGTGGGGGACGCCGAGGGTGGTGGCGACGGCGGGCGCGGTGAGGGGGGTGCCGGTGAGGTCGTGGATGAGGCCGGTGTGGGGGGTGGGGTCGGCGGCGACCTTTGCGGCGGCATCGGCGAGGTCGGCGCGGGCGACGGCGGCCAACGCGCCGTCACCGAAGGGGGATTCGAGGCCGGAGGAGGTCCAGGTGAGGAGGCCGCCGAAGAGTTCGGCGTAGAGGCCGTTGCGGAGGATGGTCCAGGGAAGGCCGCTGTCGCGGATCAGGAGTTCGGTGGCGCGGTGGGCGGCGGCGAAGGCGAGGTGGTCACCGGCGGTGGTGAGGCTGGTGTAGACGACGTGGCCGACACCGTCGCGGACGGCCGCGTCGAGGACGGCGGTGTGCCGGGCGATGACGACGTCGTCCTCCGCGTAGCCGGCGGAGATGAGCAGGAGGGTGGTGACGCCGCGCAGGTCGAGCGTGGCGGGGTCGTCGAAGTCGAGGTGTCGCATGCCCTCGCGAGGGGTGCGGCTGCCGCCGAGTGAAGGCACGCCGGCCAGGCGCAGTGCGGCGAGCGTGGCCGCGCCGAGGTTTCCGTTCGCTCCGGTCACCAGGATCATGATCAGTCACAGCCTTTCGCGCCGTCGGCCCTGGTTCTCTTCGGTAACCAGTCGTTACGGTGATCCTCGGCCGCGCGACGACCGTCCACAAGGAGGCAGTTCGATGTCACTGACGCACACCGCGGTAACCACCCCCGCCGAGCTCGAATCCTGCGGGCGGCAGGATCATCCGGACTGCGGGATCCGGGACGTGCTGGACCGGATCGGCGACAAGTGGTCGGTCCTGGTGATCGTCGAACTCTCGGGCGGGCCAAGAAGGTTCAGGGATTTGCAGCGCGCCGTCGAGGGCATCTCGCAGCGGATGCTGACGCTGACCGTCCGGCGGCTGGAGCGCGACGGGCTGGTGCTGCGCACGGTGTATCCGACCGTCCCGGCGCAGGTGGACTACCGGCTGACGGAGACCGGCGCGGGCCTGACGCACCTGGTGAAGGCGCTCGCCGACTGGTCGCTGGCGCACCGCGCGGTGATCGCCGAGGCCCGGCACGCGTACGACCTGGAGCACCCGGAGAACGAGATCCGGTGACCCGGAAGGGCAGCGACAAGCCCTCCCGGGCGGTCGGTCAACCGGAGGTCGGGCGGTCCCGCGCGGGCGGCCGGGCGGCAGGGCGCATTCCCCTTGCCCGGGCGGTCTCCGCGGCCTCCTCGGCGGCCAGCAGGTCCAGCACCTCGCCGGCCGGGCCGGGCCGGGCGGAGGCGGTCAGGACGGCGCCGGCGAAGGTGGTGCTGATGCCCGCGTCGCCGGGCAGCGGGCCGACCACGCGCACCCCGGGCAGGTCCATCAGTTCGCTGTGCTGCTGGAAGGCGAGGTCGGCTTCGCCGGAGGCGAGCAGCGTGCCGGCCGGCACCCCGGGCGGTGCCTGGACCAGGCGGTCCCGGAGCGCCTCGGCGAGTCCCTGACGGTTGATCAGGTCGAGCACGGCGGTGCCGCTCGGGCCGGTCGAGTAGGCGATCCGACGGGCCGTCAGCAATGCTGCACGCAGGGCATCCTGACTGTCGAGGGCCGGTGCCGGGGAGCCCTCGGGAACGGCGGCGACCACCTGGGAGACCCACAGCGGGCGGGCCGTCGCGGCGAGCACCAGACCCTCGGCCGCGAGCGCTGCCAGCGCGTCCTCGGCGAGCACCAGCACGTCGCCCGCCGCCCCTTCCCGGACCCGCCGGGCCACCTCCACGCCGCCTGCCGACTCGAACCGTACCGGTATGTCGTGCGCACGCCCGATCCACTCGGACAGCTCGGCCAGGATCGGCCGGGTCGCCATCGAGGACAGGCCGACGATCTCTTCGTCCACGTCTGCTCCTTGCGTCCGGCAGATGCTACGACGGGCGATCGGGCTGTTCAACGGCGGTCTGCGACACTGCGAGGTTGACTTCCTCCCCGGCTGAAGCCGGGGGTATCCACGAAAGGACCCTGATGAACACCACCCCGAGCACCGCCGCCGGAAAGGTCCTGGACGTCCTGGCCGTCTTCGACCGCGAGCACCCGGTGCTGACCCTGTCGGAGATCGCCCGGCGGGCGGGCCTGGCCGTGAGCACCGCGCACCGGGTGGTATCCGAACTCGCGGCGTGGGGCGCGCTGGAGCGGTCCGAGGACGGCTCCTGGCACGTGGGACTGCGGCTGTGGGAGGTCGCCTCGGGCTGCCCGCGGACGCAGATCCTGCGGGACGCGGCGCTGCCGTTCATGCAGGACCTGTACGAGGCGACCCACGAGAACATCCAGCTCGCCGTGCGCGAGGGCACCGAGCTGGTCTTCGTGGAGCGGATCGCCGGGCACCGCTCGGTGGAGCTGCTGACCATGGTCGGCACCCGGTTCCCGGTGGCGTCGACGGGCATGGGCCGGGTGTTGCTGGCGCACGCGCCGGCCCAGCTCCAGGAGGAGGTGCTCGGCGCTCCGCTGCCGGCCTGGACGCCCCACACCGTCACCGAACCGAGGACGCTGCGGGCGCAGTTGGACCTGATCCGCCGCGAGCAGGTCTTCGTCAGCGACCGGCAGTTGTCGCAGAGCACGGTGGCGGTGGCCGCGCCGGTGCGGATCGGGCGGGACGGGCCGGTGAGTGCCGCGCTGGGCATCGTGATCGCGGCGCGGGACGCGGACCGGGCCCGGGGGCTGCGCGAGCCGCTGCTGCGGGCGGTGGGCGCGATCTCGGCGGAGCTCGGCCGGCGGGCCCGCACCGGGCGGTGAGCAGCCGGCGCCCCGCCGGGCGGTGAGCAGCCGGCGCCCCGCCGGGCGGTGAGCAGCCGGTGCCCCGCCGGGCGGTGAGCAGCCGGTGCCCCGCCGGGCGGTGAGCAGCCAGGCCCGCACCAGGCGGTGAGCAGCCGGTGCCCCGCCGGGCGGTGAGCAGCCAGGCCCGCACCAGGCGGTGAGCAGCCGGTGCCCCGCCGGGCGGTGAACAGCCAGGCCCGCACCGAACAGTGAGCAGCAAGCTTTCCGCCTGACGGAAAGCCGGGAGACCGGCCGCGGGTCGGGCTGCCAGCGTTCGGGGGAGGAAATCCCCCGCCGCTGTCCTGGAGATGCCATGGCCGACGCCATCCCCGCCGCCTCGATCGACACCGTCACCCGGGCCCCCGTCGCGATCGTCGGCGCCGGTCCGGCCGGTCTGATGCTGGCTCACCTGCTGGGCCGCGCCGGGGTGGAGGCCGTCGTCCTGGACACCCGGACCCGGCACGAGATCGAGACCACCCAGCGGGCCGGCATCCTGGAGGCCGACGTGGCCCGGGACCTGGTGGAGACCGGGGTCGGTGACCGGATCCTGCGCGAGGGCCACGAGCACACCGGCGTCGAACTGCGCTTCGGCGGCCGGGCGCACCGGATCGACTTCCAGGGCCTGGTGGGCGCCTCGACCTGGCTCTACCCGCAGACCGACGTGTTCATCGACCTGGCCGACGCCCGCGAACGCGACGGCGGCACCGTGCACTTCGGGGTCCGCGACACCGAGGTGCTGGACGTCGACACCGCGGCGCCCAGGGTCCGCTGGACGGCGCCCGACGGCACCCGGCACGAGGTGCGGGCCCGGTACGTGGTCGGCGCGGACGGCTCGCGCAGCATGTGCCGGGACCTGGTGCCGGAGCGGAGCCGGGTGCGCTACGGGCACGAGTACCCGTTCGCCTGGTTCGGCATCATGGCCGCGGCCCCGATGAGCTCCCCCGAACTCGTCTACGCCCACTCCGAGCAGGGTTTCGCGCTGATCAGCCAACGCACCGACACGGTGCAGCGGATGTACTTCCAGTGCGATCCGCAGGACTCGCCGGACGCCTGGCCGGACGACCGGATCTGGCAGACCCTCCAGGCCCGGGTGGCGGGCGAGGACGGCTTCCGGCTCCAGGAGGGGCCGGTGCTGGAGAAGAGCGTGCTGCGGTTCCGGTCGTTCGTGCAGGAGCCGATGCGCTGGGGTTCGCTGCTGCTGGCGGGCGACGCGGCGCACACCGTTCCGCCGACGGGGGCGCGCGGCCTCAACCTGGCGCTGCACGACGTGAAGGTGCTCGCCCCGGTGCTGCTGCGGGCGCTCGGCGCCGAGGGGGCGGCCGCGCTGGACGACTACCAGCCGCGCGCCCTGGCGCGGGTGTGGCGCGCCCAGCACTTCTCGTCCTGGATGACCAGGCTGCTGCACCTGCCGCCCGGCGCGAGCGCCTTCGACCTGCGGCGCCAACTCGGCGAGCTGGACAGCGTGGTGGGCACCCGAGCGGGTCGCGGCTACCTGGCCGAGCAGTACACCGGCTGGCCGACCCGGGGCTGACCCGGGGCTGACCCGGGGCTGGCCCGGACCGCTGACGCCCCATCGAAAAAGGACCTTCACGTGATCATCGACTGCCACGGCCATTTCACCACTGCCCCGCCGCAGCTCGCCGCCTGGCGCGAGCGCCAGCTCGCCGCCCTCGACTCGCCGTCCGACGCGCCCGACCCGGCCGGGCTGCGGATCTCGGACGACGACCTGCGGGCGGCGATCGAGCCGAACCAGCTGCGGCTGATGGACGAGCGCGGCACCGACCTGACGGTGTTCTCGCCGCGGGCCAGCTTCATGGCGCACCACCTCGGCGACTTCGCGGTGTCCGCCGCCTGGGCGCGGATCTGCAACGACCTGGTGCACCGGGTCAGCACGCTCTACCCCCGGCGCTTCGCGATGGGCGCGATGCTGCCGCAGTCCCCCGGCGTCGACCCGGCGACCTGCCTGCCGGAGCTGCGGCGCGCGGTGGAAGAGCTGGGCGCCGTCTCGGTGAACCTCAACCCCGATCCCTCGGGCGGGCGTTGGACGGCCCCGCCGCTGACCGACCGGTCCTGGTACCCGCTGTACGAGGCGCTGGTGGAGTACGACGTGCCGGCCATGATCCACGTCAGCACCTCGTGCAACCCGGCGTTCCACACCACCGGCGCGCACTACCTGAACGCGGACACCACCGCGTTCATGCAGCTGCTCCAGGGCGACCTGTTCGCGGACTTCCCGACGCTGCGGTTCGTCATTCCGCACGGCGGCGGCGCGGTGCCCTACCACTGGGGCCGGTTCCGCGGGCTGGCGCAGGCCCTCGGCGGGCCGCGGCCGGAGGACCTGCTGGGCCGCAACGTCTTCTTCGACACCTGTGTCTACCACCGGCCGGGCATCGACCTGCTGACGTCCGTCGTCCCGTCCGAGGGCGTGCTGTTCGCCAGCGAGATGATCGGCGCGGTGCGCGGGATCGACCCGCTGACGGGCCACCACTTCGACGACACCCGGCGGTACGTGGACGCCACCGACCGGCTCTCCGACGAGCAGCGGGCGGCCGTGTACGCCGGCAACGCGCTGCGCGTCCACCCCCGACTGGCCGCCCGCCTCGCCGCGTCCGGCCGCTGACCCCCAGGAGCGATGCACATGCACACCGAACTCGGTGTCGTCCGCACCACGATCGAACGGCCCGATGCGGCCGCGGTGGCCGCGCTGTCGGCGTTCGGCACGGCGACCGTCCACGAGGCGATGGGCCGCACCGGCCTGACCCGCCCCTACCTGCGGCCGGTGTACCCGTCGGCGCGGCTGTGCGGCCCGGCGGTCACGGTGCTGCTCCAGCCCGGCGACAACTGGATGCTGCACGTCGCGGCGGAGCAGATCCGGCCCGGCGACGTGGTGGTGGCGGCCTGCACGACCGAGAGCGAGGACGGGTTCTTCGGCGAGCTGCTGGCGACCTCGTTCCGTTCCCGGGGCTGCGCGGGCCTGGTGATCGACGGCGGCGTGCGGGACGTCGCGGACCTCGCGGCGATGGACTTCCCGGTGTTCTCCCGGGCGATCAACGCGCGGGGCACGGTGAAGGCGACCCTCGGTTCGGTCAACGTGCCGGTGGTGTGCGCCAACGCGCCGGTGCGCCCGGGCGACGTGGTGCTGGCGGACGCCGACGGCGTGGTGGTGGTGCCGCGCGAGCGGGCCGCCGAGGTCGCCGAGGCCTCCGCCCGGCGGGAGGCGGCCGAGGCGGGCAAGCGCGAGCGGCTGCGCTCGGGCGAGCTGGGCCTGGACATGTACGGCATGCGCGGCCCGCTGGCCGCGCTCGGACTGCGCTACGAGGACTGAGCCATGACGACCGATCAGCAGAAGACCCCCGGCTGGCTGGACTGGCACCCCTCCCCCACCCGTCCGGCGCTCGCCCTCCCGGCCGGCGCGGTGGACGCGCACTGCCACGTGTTCGGCCCCGCCGCGCAGTTCCCGTACGCGCCGGAGCGCAAGTACACGCCGTGCGACGCCTCCGCCGAGCAGCTGTTCGCCCTCCGCGACCACCTGGGCTTCGCCCGCAACGTGATCGTCCAGGCGACCTGTCACGGCGCCGACAACCGCGCCCTGCTGGACGCCCTGCACCGCTCCGGCGGCCGGGCCCGCGGCGTGGCCACCGTCAGGCCGGGGGTGAGCGACGCCGAGCTGCGGGAGCTGCACGCGGCCGGCGTGCGCGGGGTGCGGTTCAACTTCGTGCGCCGCCTGGTCGACGTGACGCCCCGCGCCGAGCTGTGGGACGTGGTGGAGCGGATCGCCCCGCTGGGCTGGCACGTGGTGCTGTACTTCGAGGCGGCCGACCTGGCGGAGCTGCGCGAGTTCTTCCTCTCCATTCCGGTGCCGCTGGTGATCGACCACCTGGGCCGGCCGGACGTCTCCAAGGACCCGGACGGCCCGGAGTTCGCCGGGTTCCTCTCCTTCCTGCGCGCCCGGGAGGACATCTGGTGCAAGGTGAGCTGCCCGGAGCGCCTGTCGCTCACCGGCCCGCCGGCCCTGGACGGCGAACGGGACGCCTACCGGGACGTGGTGCCGTTCGCCCGCCGGGTGGTCGAGGAGTTCCCCGACCGGGTGCTGTGGGGCACCGACTGGCCGCACCCCAATCTGAAGGACCACATGCCGGACGACGGCCTGCTGGTCGACTTCCTCCCGCACATCGCCCCGACCGAGGAGCTGCGCCGGCGGCTGCTGGTCGACAACCCGAACCGCCTCTACTGGCCTTCCCCGGAAGGGAGTTGACGACCATGGCAGTCGACCGCACGTACCGGCTCGTCCCCGGGACCACCATCTTCGACGCCGACCAGTCCGCAAAGGGCTACCACCTCAACCAGTTCTGCATGTCGCTGATGACGGCCGAGAACCGGGCCGCGTACCTGGCCGACGAGCGCGGCTACCTGGACGCCTGGCCGCTGCGCGAGGCACAGAAGCAGGCGCTGCTCGACCGGGACCTGAACGCGGCGATGCGCGAGGGCGGGAACATCTACTTCCTCGCCAAGTGGGGTGCCACGCTGGGGTTCTCGTTCCAGCAGATGGCGGGCTCGATGACCGGCATGACCGAGCAGGAGTACCGGGACATGATGGTCTCCGGCGGCCGCTCGGCCTCCCTCCCCGGCAACCGGATCGACCGCGCGGTACTGGAGGCCGCCCACGCCGACCAGTCGCCGACCGCGGCACACGCCGCCGTCTCGGCCGCCGTGTTCACCTCGCACGTCCCGGCGATCGGCGCGGCGATGGACCACGGAAAGACCGAAGAGCCTTACTGGCAGCCGGTGTTCGCCGGGTACGAGCACTCCCGGCAGTGGGCCCGGGAGAACGTCCCCGACGTGGTGATCCTGGTCTACAACGACCACGCCAGCGCCTTCGACCTCTCGCTGATCCCGACGTTCGTGCTGGGCACCGGCGCCGCCTACCCGACCGCCGACGAGGGCTACGGCCCGCGCCCGGTGCCGGGCATCGAGGGCGACCCGGAGCTGGCCGCGCACCTCGCGCACTGCCTGATCCGGGACGACTTCGACCTGACACTGGCCAACGAGATGCCCGTCGACCACGGGCTGACGGTGCCGCTGTCGCTGATGTTCGGCGACGTGGAGCGGTGGCCGTGCCGGGTGATCCCGCTCCACGTCAACGTGGTGCAGTACCCGGTGCCGTCCGGGGCGCGCTGCTTCGCGCTCGGGCGGGCGCTGCGCCGGGCGATCGAGTCCTACCCGCGGCCGCTGAACGTGCAGGTCTGGGGCACCGGCGGGATGAGCCACCAACTCCAGGGCCCGCGCGCCGGGTTGATCAACCGGGAGTGGGACAACGCGTTCCTGGACCGGCTGGTCGCCGACCCGGCGGGCCTGGCCCGGGTGCCGCACCTGGAGTACGTCGAGGAGGCCGGCTCGGAGGGCATCGAGCTGGTGATGTGGCTGATCGCCCGCGGCGCGCTGAGCGACGTCGACGACGGCGGCCGGGTCGACGTCGAACACCGCTTCTACCACGTGCCGGCGTCCAACACCGCCGTCGGCCACCTGATCCTGAACAACCACCCCCGCCTCGAGGAGAACTGAGATGACCACCCAGCAGCCCCTGCGGATCGCCCTGGCCGGCGGCGGCGCGTTCGGCGCCAAGCACGCGGCGGCCCTGCGCCGGATCGAGGGCGTGGAGCTGGCCGCCGTGGTCTCCTCCTCCCCGGAGAGCTCCCGCAGGTTCGCCGCCGAGCAGGGCGTCGACCGGGCCGCCGGCAGCCTGGACGAGGTCCTGGCGATGGACGACGTGGACGCGGTGATCCTGGCCACGCCGACGCCGCTGCACGCCGCGCAGACCCAGGCCTGCCTGGCGGCGGGCAAGCACGTGCAGGTGGAGATCCCGGTCGCCGCCTCGCTGCCGGACGCCGAGGCGTGCGTGGCCGAGGCGGAGCGCACCGGGCTGGTGGCGATGGCCGGGCACACCCGCCGGTTCAACCCCAGCCACCAGTGGGTGCGCCGGCGGATCACGGCGGGCGAGTTCGCGATCCAGCAACTCGACGTGCAGACCTACTTCTTCCGCCGCACCAACCTCAACGCCCTCGGCCAGGCACGCAGTTGGACCGACCACCTGCTGTGGCACCACGCCGCGCACACCGTCGACCTGTTCGCCTACCAGACCGGTTCGCCCATCGTGCAGGCCAACGCGATCCAGGGGCCGGTCCACCCGGAGCTGGGCATCGCGATGGACATGTCGATCCAGCTGAAGACGGCGAGCGGCGCGATCTGCACCCTCTCGCTCTCCTTCAACAACGACGGCCCGCTGGGCACGTTCTTCCGCTACATCGGCGACACCGGCACCTACCTCGCCCGCTACGACGACCTGTTCACCGGCGCGGACGAGCCCGTCGACGTCAGCGGAGTCGACGTCTCCCTGGACGGCATCGAACTCCAGGACCGCGAGTTCGTCGCGGCCATCCGCGAGGGCCGCGAACCCAACGCCTCGCTCGCCCAGGTACTGCCCTGCTACCGCACCCTGGCGGCCCTGGAGCGGCAGCTCGGCGTCTGACGAGAACAATTGACGAGGCGTCGGGACCACCATCTGTTTCGGTCCCGACGCCTCGTCATTTTCGTTGGTCAGGCGTAGAACCGGGAGACGCTCTGCAGCACCGCGGCCGGCTTGGTGGCGCCCTCGATCTCCACCGTGCCGTCGACGGTGATCTGCACCCCGCCCGGCACCTCCTCGACCTCGGCGAGGCGGGCGAGCAGGCGGATGCGGGAGCCGACCTTGACCGGCGAGGGGAAGCGGACCTTGTTCAGGCCGTAGTTGACCTTGGTGGTGACGCCCTCGACCTCCAGCAGTTCGGTGAACAGCGGGATGAACAGCGACAGCGTCAGGTAGCCGTGCGCGATGGGGGCGCCGAACGGGCCGGCGGCTGCCCGCTCGGGGTCGGTGTGGATCCACTGGTGGTCGTCGGTGGCGTCCGCGAAGGTGTCGATGCGCTGCTGGGTGACCTCCAGCCAGCGGCTGGTGCCGAGGTCGGCGCCGGCCAGCGACTTCAGCTCGTCGAGGCCGTTGACGGTGAGTGCCATGGGTGTTGCCTTTCGGTGGGTTCAGCTGCCGTGCCGGGCACGGAGCCGGTGCTTGAGGATCTTTCCGGAGGCGGTGCGCGGCAGTTCCTGCGCGAGCACCACGGATCGGGGGAGCTTGTACTTGGCGAGCACCCCGCTCAGCGCGGCAAGCAGCGCCGCCGGGTCGAGGTCCGCCCCGGCCTCGGGGACCACCACGGCCCGACCGACTTCGCCCCACTTGGCGTCGGGGACGCCGTAGACGGCGCACTCGGCGACGCCGGGCAGGGCGAGCAGGGCGTCCTCCACCTCGGCGGGGTAGACGTTCTCGCCGCCGGAGATGTACATGTCCTTGAGCCGGTCGGCGATGGTGACGTAGCCGTCGGCGTCGGCCCGGGCGGCGTCGCCGCTGCGGAACCAGCCGTCGTGGAAGGACTGCGCGGTGGCCTCGGGCAGACCCCAGTAGCCGGGGCCGACGTTGGGCCCGTGGACCAGGAGTTCGCCGATCTCGCCCGGCGCGGCCGGCCGGCCGTCGGGGGTGAGCAGCCGCACGTCGGTGAAGAAGTGCGGGACGCCCGCGCTGCCGGCCTTGGCGGCGGCGTGTTCGGCGTCCAGGAAGAGCACGCCGGGTGCGGTCTCCGTCATGCCGTAGCCCTGGAGGAAGGCCAGGCCGCGCCGCAGGTAGGTGTCGATCAGCGTGGTCGGCACGGGGGCGCCGCCGCAGTTGAGGACCCGCAGGCTGCTCAGGTCCGCGCTCTCCCAGCGTTCCTGAGCGGCGATCAGGTGGTACATGGTCGGCACGCCGAACAGGTAGCTGATCCGCTCGCGTTCGATGATCTCCAGCGTCGCGGCGGGGTCGAAGGACTCCACCAGGTGGCAGGTGCCGCCCTTGAGCAGGACCGGCAGGGTGAGCATGTTGAGGCCGGCCGTATGGAACAGCGGCGCGCTGACCAGGGCCCGGTCGTCGGCGGTCAGGTCCACGTCCACCAGCACGTTGTACGCGTTCCAGGTCAGGTTGCCGTGGGTGAGCACGGCGCCCTTGGGACGGCCGGTGGTGCCCGAGGTGTACATGATGATGCAGGTGTCGTCGAGCGTCACCGGCTCGTCGATCGGGGTGGGATCGGCGGTCAGCAGAGCCTCGTAGGCGGGGCCGACCTGCACCGTCAGCGACGGGCCGGCGCCCACCAGGCCCGCGCAGTCGGGGGCGTGGATCAGCGCCTTCGCCCCGCTGTCCGTCAGCTGATAGGCGATCTCGGGTGCGGCGAGCCGGGTGTTCAGCGGGACGAAGACCGCGCCGAGCAGGCCGGTGGCGAACAGGGTCTCCAGGAAGGCGGGGTGGTTGGGCCCCAGGTACGCCACCCGGTCGCCGCGGCGCAGTCCGGCGGCGCGCAGGGCCTGGGCGAGGCGGGTGGTGCGGTCGGCCAGCTGGGCGTAGCTGACGGTGTGTCCGTGGTGGACGAGTGCGGTGCGGTGCGGGGTCTTCCGGGCCCGGCGGGCGGGCCAGGAGCCGATTCCCTCGTTGCGCATGGGCGGTTGGGGCCCTTTCAGCTCAGCCCGAGCAGCCGGGCGGCGTTGTCCTTGAGGATCTTCGGCCGGACCTCTTCCTTGATCGGCAGCTTCGCGAAGTCGGCGAGCCAGCGGTCGGGGGTGAGGACCGGGTAGTCGGAGCCGAACAGCACCTTGTCCTTGAGCAGCGTGTTGGCGTACTGCACCAGTTGCGGCGGGAAGTACTTCGGGGACCAGCCGGAGAGGTCGATGTGCACGCCGGGTTTGTGGGTGGCGACGGCGAGCGCCTCGTCCTGCCAGGGGAAGGACGGGTGGGCGAGGATGATCTTCAGGTGCGGGAAGTCGGCTGCCACGTCGTCCACGTGCATCGGGTTGGCGTACTTGAGCCGGATCCCGCCGCCGCCGGGGACGCCCGCGCCGATGCCGGTCTGGCCGGTGTGGAACAGCGCGACGGTGCCGGTCTCCTCGATCAGCTCGTACAGCGGGTAGGCGAGCCGGTCGTTGGGGAAGAAGGCCTGGATGCTCGGGTGGAACTTGAAGCCCTTGACGCCGTACTCCTCGACCAGGCGCCGGGCCTGGCGGACGCCCGCCTTGCCGCGGAACGGGTCGATCGAGGCGAACGGGATCAGCACGTCGGCGTTGGCGGCGGCGGCCTCGGCGATCTCCTCGTTGGGGACGGGCGGGCGTCCGGTGGCGTGTTCGGCGTCGACCGTGAACACCACGGCGGCCATCTTCCGCTCCCGGTAGTACGCGGCCATCTCGGCGACGGTGGGCTTGCGGTCGCCGGCCACCTTGAAGTAGCCGCTGGAGGCGTCGTTCAGTTCCTCGTCCAGCGAGGCGTGGCCGTGCGCGGAGACCTCGGCATGGGTGTGGACGTCGATCGCGGTCAGCTCGGCGAGGTTCACTTCGCGCTCGCGGGGACGACCGGGGCGGGGACGACCGGGGCGGGGATGCCGACGCTCTGCGGTTCGCGGCCGACCGAGCCGGCCCAGACGGCGGCGATCGCCTCGGGGCTCCAGCCGCCGTCGGCGTACGCGGTCGCCACTTCCTGCGGGTGCGACCACAGGGCGAGCTTGTCGCCGCCGATGCCGATGCACTGGCCGGTGATGCCGGCGGCGGCGTCCGAGGCGAGGAAGGGCAGCAGCGCGGCGCAGTCCTCGGCGGTGCCGAAGCCCTCGCCCTTGCGCAGGAAGTCCGGCAGCGGCGCGCCCTGCTTCATCGCCTCGATGTAGGGGGCGAAGGCGGGGATCGTCTCGGTCATCGCGGTGGCGGCGACCGGGACGACGGCGTTGACGGTGATGCCGGCCCGGCCGAGCTCCATCGACCAGGTGCGCACCATGGCGGCGATGCCGGCCTTGGCGGCGGCGTAGTTGGTCTGCCCGAAGTTGCCACGCTGTCCGGCCGGGGAGCCGATCATGATCAGCCGGCCGCCGTCGCCCTGCTCGCGCATCCGGACGGCGGCGGCGCGGGCGCAGGTGAAGGTGCCGCGCAGGTGGGTGGCGATGACGGCGTCGAAGTCGTCGTCGGTCATCTTCCAGAGCACCTTGTCGCGCAGGATGCCCGCGTTGGTGACCATCACGTCGAGCCGCCCGAAGGCTTCGACGGCCCGGTCCACCAGCAGTTGGGCGGCTTCGGTGGTGCCGACCGCGGCGGCCTGGGCGACCGCCCGGCCGCCGGCGTCCCGGATGGTGGCGGCGGCCTGCTCGGCGGTGTCGGCGTCCAGGTCGTTGATCACGACGGCGGCGCCGGCGTGGGCGAGGGCGGTGGCGTAGGCGAGGCCGAGGCCGCGCCCGCTGCCGGTGACGACGGCGACCTTGCCGGTGAGGTCGAGGGGCTTGGCCGGGGTGGCGGAGGATTCGTGGCTCATGGCCATTGAAGCTAAGAACAATGATTGCTCTTGTCAATGATTGCTGAGGACCCAGATTTCCGGGCATGATGGGCCCCATGAGTGACGCCCCCTGGATGCACAGCCTGCAGACCGACGCCGGATACCTGCTGTACCGGCTCGGCCAACGGGCCGGCAGCCTGTTCAACGCCGCCCTCGAACAGCACGGCCTGCGTCTGCGCCACCACGCGATCCTGCGCTACCTGGCCACCGTCGACGGCGCCCGCCAGCGCGAACTCGCCGACCGCCTCGGCTACGACCCGAGCGCCGTCGTCACCCTGCTCGACGACCTCCAGCGCCTCGGCCTGACCGAACGCCGGGCCGACCCCGCCGACCGCCGCAACCGCATCGTGGTGCTCACCGAAGCCGGCCGCGAGCTGCTGCGCACGGCCGACGCCGACAGCCGCCGGGTCACCGACGACCTGCTGCACCCCCTCGACGCCGCCGACCGCGCGACCCTCCTCACCCTGCTGCGCCACCTCGCCGAACCCACCCCCTGACGGGTCAGCCGGCCCAGATCTCCCGGACGGCGCGCAGCGGGTCGTGCTCGACCCGGGCCTCGGCGCCCCACCGCATGGTGGCGCGGCCGTCGCGGTAGGGCGGCCAGGCCGGGTCGAGCTCCCGGACGAAGGCCACCCAGGCGGTGTGCACCGCGTCGGCGAGGGCCTGCGGGGGCCGGGCACCGAGGGCCTCCTCGACGCCTTCGGCGGCCAGCGCGTCGAAGGCGAACGGCAGATCGGTGCAGTGGTAGGCCTGACCGGCGCGGCCGGGGGCGCTGCCGGTCCACTCGAACTGGTAGAGCCAGGTGGGGCGCCCGAGAGCGACCCGGGCCTCGGCGTGGGCCAGCGCGGGGGCCCGGAACAGCCAGTCGGTGAGCACCTCACCCGAACCGGCCCCCGGGTTCTCGGCGTGGAACCGGGCGGCGCGCTCCGGGTCCAGGCCGAGCGCGGCGAGCATCGCGTCCACCTCCGGGCCGCCCGGTGCGGCAGGCCCGGGCGCGGCGAACTCGTGCGCGGTGAAGCCGAGCAGCAGCGGCACCTCGGACTCGGCGACCGCCTCGGCCACCGGGCGGGTCACCAACTCGCCGTCCACGCACGGGGCGAGGGCCAGCAGCGAGTCGCCGTCGTCGCCCAGCGCGTCCTGGAGCGCGAGCAGCTGCTCGTCGCTCGCGTCCTGGAGGGCTTCGGCGGTGAGCACCGCTCCGGTGCGCTCGGCCAACGCCCGGGCGACGGCCGGGGCGTCGGGTTCGAGCACCGCACCGGAGGCGGAGATCGCGGCGCGCAGCAGCCCGCGCGCCGCGGGCACCGCCAGCAGGGTCTGCACCGCGCCGCCGCCCGCCGACTGCCCGGCGACGGTGACCTTCGCGGGGTCGCCACCGAAGCCGGCGATGTTGTCGCGGACCCACTCCAGGGCGGCGACCCAGTCCCGTACGCCCCGGTTGTCGGGCGCGTCCGGCAGGTGCAGGAAACCCTCGACGCCGAGCCGGTAGCCGACCGTGACCAGCACCACGCCGTCCCGGTTGAACGCCGCGCCGTCGTACCAGGGGCTGGCGGCGCTGCCCGCGACGTAGCCGCCGCCGTGGATCCACACCAGCACCGGCAGGCCCGCCGACGGGTCGGCGGCGGGGGTGAAGACGTTCAGGTTGAGGGTGCCCGCACCGGGGATCGTCGGCTCGGGGATGGTGGTGACCTCGGCGAACGGCCGCCGCTGCGCGGTCGGCCCGTACGCGGTGGCGTCGAGCACCTCGCTCCACGGCTCGGGCGCCACGGGCGCGGCGAACCGCAGCGCCCCGACGGGGGGTTTGGCGTACGGGATGCCGAGGAAGCACGCGCTCCCGTCGGCGCGGCGCTCGCCGCGCACCGGGCCGCTGCGGGTGGGGACGACGGTCATCTGTTCTGCTCCTGGACGGGTCACGGGGTGGGCCCCTGGTGTTCGACGTAGTGGCGGACGCGGTTGAGCTCGGCCGGATCGGCCGGGCGCGCGCCGTAGGTGCGGTCGGGGGTGACGGGGGTGACGGAGATCCGGTTGTCGCGCAGCAGCGCGGTGGCGTCGGCGTCCGGCACGGTCTCGGTGCAGCGGTCACCGGGCCGGTGCTCGCACCAGCCGAGGCCGATGGCGTAGGCGCCGCCGGTGGTCGGCTCGTAGGCGTGCCAGACCTCCCGGCCGTGGCCGACGGAGGTCCACCGGGCGGGCCCGGCGGGGCGGCCGGCGGTGATGTCCGGGTAGTCCACCTTGAGGGCGAACGTGCGGCTGAGCAGGTCGTGTCCGCGCAGGCCGGCGATCAGCCGGGCGGCGTAGTCGGCGGTGGCCCGGTAGTCCGCGGTCGGGAAGTACTCGCCACTGTCGTCGCCGGTGGTGGAGAAGGCGAGCGCCGGAACGCCGTCGTCGACGGCGGCGAGCGCCGCGCCGACCGTGCCGGAGTCGTTGACCTGGGCGCTGACGTTGGCCCCGGAGTTGATGCCGGAGACCACCAGGTCGGGCCCGCCGGACCAGCCGGTCCGGTCCGCGAGGGCGGCCCGCAGGGCCAGGTGCACGGTGTCCACGGGGGTGGCGGAGGGGCTGCCGGGCCGGCACGCGTCGTCCAGGCAGACCCCGTACACGGCCCCGCCGGACGGGGCGGCGGCGCAGTCCGCGCCGTACCCGGCGGGCAGCTCGGCGCGGCGGGCCAGCGCCAGCGTGCCGCTGTTGCTGACCGCGGTGCCCTTGCCGGACTGGACCTGCCAGGGCGCCATCACCACCACGTCCGCGCCGGCCGCGCACAGGGCGCGGCGCAGCTCGTACAGGCCGAGGCCGTCGGACTGCGAGGCCTTGGCGGCCCGCATCGAGTCGTCGTTGGTGAGCAGCACCCGCAGGCCCGCCAGCGGCCGGACGGCCGGTGCGGGGGCGTCGGGCGCGGCGGCGGCGGAACCGGTCACGGCCAGGGTGCAGGCGGCGGTGGCGGCGGCGAGCAGGCGGCGGGCGGTGCGTCTCACGTGAGGTTTCCTCTCTGTCCGCGGGTCACAGGTCGAGCCCGTGGCCGAACGCGAAGACCGGGTCGGCGGTGTCGTTGGGCACGTCGGGGCGGGAGGCCGCCACGGCGGCCATCGAGCGCGGCAGTTCGAACGGCAGCCGGCCCTCGGGGCGGGCCCGGCCGAACACCACGTCGAGCAGGGCGTCGTCCTGCGCGCCGTAGTCGGCGACCAGGGCGTGCGCGCGCTCGGCGATCTCGGGGAGCACGGCCGGCCGTTCCAGGTTGATCAGCACGACGGTCGGCACGGCGTCCAGGACGGCGAGGATCCGGGCGAGTTCGTCCGCCGGGAAGTCCAGGTGCCCGGAGTGGAACAGCGACTCGAAGCGGTTCGGGCGCTGCTCGTACGGCGTGTACAGGCGCAGCACGGCGAGGTCGGCCTCGGCCGGGTCCTGGACGGCCCGGCCGTACCGGGCGACGACGGCCGCGTCCAGGCCCTCGGTGTAGAGGCGGGGCGCCGGACGGGTGACGGGCAGGGTGGCGTCGCGGTTGACCAGGACGGTCAGCGAGCGGCGCTGCGCCGCGGCCCCCTCGGCGCGGAACTCCGGGTTGCCGACGATCAGTTCGGCGGCGTCGGGGTCCACGTACCGCCGCTCGTCGAACAGGCCGAGGACGAACTTCTCCCGCAGCAGCCGTCGCACCGAGGTGTCGAGCCGCGCCTCGGTGATCCGCCCGTCGTGCAGCAGGGCGAGCAGCAGTTCGGGGCACTCCTCGCCGCCGAACTGGTCGACGCCGGCGTCGAGCGCCTTGGCGGCGCGTTCGGCCGGGGTGAGGTGTTCGACGCCCCAGGCGCGGGCGCGGTGCGGCTCGCCGAAGATCTCGTCGTCGTTGAGCAGGCCCCAGTCGGTGCACACGATGCCCTGGAAGCCGAGCTCTTCGCGCAGCAGGCCGGTGACCACGTCGCGGTTGAAGCCGAATCCGACCTCCTCCCAGTCGGTGCCGATCGGCTGCCCGTAGTAGGGCATCATCTGGGCGGCGCCGGCCGCGACGGCGGCACGGAACGGGGCGAGGTGCAGCTCGCGCATCCCGCCGGGGTAGACCTGCTCCTTGCCGTGCGGGAAGTGCGGGTCCTCGCCGTCCTTCTGCGGCCCGCCGCCGGGGAAGTGCTTGACCATGGCGGCCACGCTGTCCGGGCCGAGCCGCTCGCTCTGGAGGCCGCGGATGTACGCCTCGGCGAGTTCGGCGGTGAGGGCGGCGTCGGAGCCGAAGGTGCCGGTCTGCCGCGACCAGCGCGGTTCGGTGGCGAGGTCGAGCTGCGGGTGCAGGGCGACCCGCAGGCCTACGGCGAGGTACTCGCGGCGGGCGATGTCGGCGAAGCGGCGCACCAGTTCGGGGTCGCGGACGGCGGCCAGGCCGATCGGCTCGGGCCAGGCGGAGAACGCGCCGGCCCGGATCGAGGCGCCGATGTTGGCGGTGAAGGAGTGGCGGGGGTCGGTGGAGAGGGTGACCGGGATGCCGAGCCGGGTGCCGTGGGCGATCTCCTGGACGGCGTTGTGCCATTCGGCGATCCGGCGCGGCTCGGCGGTGCCCACCAGGTTGAAGTGGCTCAGGCCCTGGTCCCGGATCAGGCCGGTGGTGTCGGCGGGGAAGTCGCTGTCGTCGCCGTCCTCCACGGGCCGGCCGTCGGCGTGCATCGGCAGCATGGTGTGGAACATCAGGCCGGCCTTCTCCTGCGGCGTCATCCGGCCGAGCAGGTCCTCGACGCGTTCGTCCACCGGCCGGACGGGGTCCTGGTAGGGGAGGACGGTGTGGTGCATGGTGTTTCTCCGATGAAGGGGGTGAGGGGCGGTCAGCGGACGCCGCGGATCGGGACGACGGCGAGCGCGCCGCCCAGGATGATCAAGGCTCCGGCCAGGTAGAGCGCGTCGTAGCCGGCCAGGCTGACCACCGCGGAGGCGACCAGCGGGGCCAGGATCTGCGGGCCGGCGTTGGCGATGTTCAGCACTCCCAGGTCGCGGGCGGCGTCGGCGGCGCTCGGCAGCACCTGGGTGACCAGGGCGGTGTCCACGGCCATGTAGCAGCCGAACGCGATCCCGGCGAGCACGGTGTACAGCAGGATGCCGGTCCAGGTGGGCATCAGGACGGGGACGGCCATGGTGGCGGAGGCCAGCACACACGAGATGGCGATCAGCGGCTTGCGGCGGCCGAGCCGGTCGGACAGCCAGCCGCCGAGGACGGTGGCGGCGAGCGTGGAGACCGCGTCCACCGGGGCGAGGTAGGTCTGGGCGCCGGGGGCGTCCATGCCGTCGGGGAGCCGGATGTGGTCCTGCAGGATGTAGAACTGGAACAGCGAGACGGCGAAGAAGCCGAGCATCATCAGGAACCGGCCGATGAACGCCCAGCGGAAGTCGGCGACCTTCAAGGTCTCGGCGAACGCGGCGAGTTGGCGGCGCAGCGGGACGGGTTCGGTCTTCGTCGGGCGCTCTTCGCGGACCAGTGCGGTGAACAGCACGGCGGCCAGCGCCATGACGGCGCCGATCAGCAGGTAGCCGGTGTCGAGCGAGTCGGGGACGAAGTGGGCGGCGAGCAGGATGCCGACCACCGAGCCGATCGGGGTGCCGATGCCGACCATCGCGGAGGCCACTCCGCGTCGTTCGGCGGGCACCCGGTCGGGAACCACGGCGGTGATGGCGGCCTGGAAGCAGTTCATGGTGGCCTGCACCAGGCACCAGACCAGGGTGACCAGCAGGATGGTGCGGACCTGGCCGAGCAGGGCGAGCGCGCCGAAGGAGGCGAGGCCGCCGCCGAGGATCCACGGGTTGCGGCGCCCGGAGCGGTCGGAGAGCAGCCCGGCGAGCGGGTTGAACAGGGTGGCGAACACGGCGGCGACGCCGGAGACCAGGCCGAGGCTGCCGACCTTGCCGTCCGGGTCGAGCAGTTCGATCTGGGCGGGCAGCAAGACGCCGCCCACCCCGAGGTAGACCAGGTACAGCGCGGAGTTGCCGAGGGTGAGCATCGGCAGCAGGGCCCGGTCGGCGCCGGCGGCTCTCGGGTGGTCGACGGCGTCGTCGGCGGTGGTCATGACCGGCCTCCTGGGGTGGCCACGGTCCCGTGCGGCGGGAGGGTGAAGGGTGGGGGTGCCCCGCACGCGGTGCGGCACGGCGAACGGGCGGCACGTCAGGTGGCCGTCCGGCCCGATCGGGCACGGCGGCGGGGCCGGACCAGCAAAGCACGAAAACCGAGTGGTCAGTAGGTATTCATTTTGTGACCTGGGTCACACCGGGTGGGGCTCCGTGGAGGGTTGGCTAGGGCCTGTCCGGTCGATCTTGTCGGATCAGCGCGCGGCGTCGGGCGCCCGGCTGGGAGTGCCGGCGAACCGTCCTCGTACTGGGTGTACTTGGATGGTTTGCCGGTGCTTCCAGGCGGGATGATCCGGCGTCGCGCGCCCGGCAAGATCGGCCGGACAGGCCCTAAGGTGGCAGCCATGGACGTGAAGCACGAGCCGGCCCGCCGCGGCAGCTACGCGGTCGGCGACGAGCGCCGCACCCGCATTCTGGACACCGCCGTCGCGCACTTCGCCCAACTCGGCTTCCGCGGCACCTCGCTGGCCCGGATCGCCAAGGACGCCGGGCTGACCCAGGGCGGCCTGCTGCACCACTTCCGCACCAAGGAGGCGCTGCTGGTCTCGGTGCTGGAGGCCAGTGACGAGCACGACATCGAGCGGTTCTTCGCCGAGGAGTGCGCGAGCGTCGCCGAGTGGTTCCACCGCCTGGTCGACCTGGCCGCGTACAACGCCCGCCGGCCCGAGCGCACCCGGATGTTCAACGCCCTGGCCGGAGAGTCCGGCGACCCGGAGCACCCGGCGCACGCCTTCTTCGCCCGCCGCTACCGCACTCTGTCCGCCGACGCCGCGCAGTCGCTGCACCGCGGCGTGGACAGCGGGGAGCTGCGCGCCGACACGGACTGCCCCGCCCTGGCGCGCGAACTGCTCGCCGTGATGGACGGGTTGCAGCTCCAGTGGGTGCTCGACCCGCAGGCGGTGGACATGCCCGCGCACCTGCGCCGCTACCTCGACCGGCTGTACCGCGCCCTGTCGAGCACCGGCGGGCCGCTGCCGGGCGCCTGACGGCCCGGGGCGCGGCCCCCGGGCGTGCACCCTCCGGGGTGGGCCGGAACCAGGATTCGAGCACTGTGAGGCTCCGGATCTTTCCGAAGTCCCGTTCCCCTTCGCGCAGTTCCCCGCGCCCCTGGTTCCGCACCCACTCGCGTCCCTGCTCCGTCAGGCCGGTGCGGACTCTTCGGCGGTGAGCCTGCGGCGGTCCTCGGCGATCCGGTCCGGGTCCCAGCCGCGGTGCGGCACCGAGTCCAGCAGCAGCCTGGTGTACGCGTGCGCAGGGTCCGTCAGCACCTGCCCGGTGGGGCCGGATTCGACCACCCGGCCGTGCCGGAGCACCACGACCCGCTCGGTGAGGTGGCGCACCACCGCCAGGTCGTGGCTGACGAACAGCAGCGCGATGCCGCTCTCGCGGCGGATCCCGGCGAGCAGGTCGAGGATCTGCGCCTGGATCGACACGTCGAGTGCGGCGACCGCCTCGTCCAGCACCAGCACCTTCGGCCGGGCGGCCAGCGCCCGGGCGACGGCGACACGTTGGCGCTGGCCGCCGGACAGGGCGCGGGGCAGCGCGGCGGCCTCGCGGGGGCCGAGCCCGACCTGGTCGAGCAGTTCCGCGACGCGGGTGTCGGACCGCCCGCCGCCGTGCAGGCGCAGCACCTCCCGGACGGCCTCGCCGACCGGGATGCGCGGGTCGAGCGACAGGTACGGGTCCTGGAACACCAGTTGGACGCCGCGGGCGTGCGCCAGCCGGGCGGCCCGGCCGCGCGGGCGGACCAGCCGGTCCGCGCCGTCGAGGTGGACGGTGCCGCCGTCGGGCCGTTCCAGGCCGACCAGCATCCGGGCGGTGGTGCTCTTGCCGCAGCCCGATTCGCCGACCACGCCGAGCGCGCCGCCCGGCTCCAGCGCGAAGGACACTCCGTCGACCGCCCACCGGTCGGCGAAACGTTTGCGCAGCCCGTGCACGACGAGTCCAGTGGTCACGGCAGGATCCCTTCGTCGGCGCGCAGGCAGGCGGCCAGGCCGTCGCCGTACGGGAGCAGCGCGGGTTTCTCGGTGCGGCAGCGGGGTTCGGCCAGCGCGCAGCGGTCGGCGAAGGCACACCCGGTGGGGGCCTCGGCGAGCGACAGCGGCCGGCCGGGGACGGGCCGCGGCGGTGGCGCGCCCGGTTCGATCCGGGGCGTGCAGGCGATCAGCCCGGCGGTGTAGGGGTGCCGCGGGCGGGCGAACAGCTCCTCGGTGCGGCGGGTCTCGACGATCCGTCCGGCGTACATGACGTAGATGCGGTCGCAGACGGCGGCGGCGAGTTCCAGGTCGTGGGTGACGAACAGCATCCCGGTGCCGCGCCGCCGCTGCAGCCTGGTGAGGACGGAGATCACCTCGGCCTGGGTGGTGACGTCCAGCGCGGTGGTGGGCTCGTCGGCGAGCAGCAGTTCGGGCTCTCCGGCGAGCGCGGCGGCGATCACCACGCGTTGCAGCATGCCGCCGGAGAACTCGTGGGGGCGGCGGTGCAGGGCGGCGGCCGGGTCGGGGATGCCGACCGCGGCGAGCAGTTCCTCGGCGCGGGCGCGGGCGGCGCCCGCCGGGGTGCCGGCCGCGCGCAGGCCCTCGGTGAGGAAGCCGCCGATCCGGTGCAGCGGGTTGACGGCGGCGCGCGGGTCCTGGAACACCATGGCGACCCGGCGTCTGCGCACCTCGCGCAGCGCGGCCGCGTCCAGGGTGAGCACGTCGCGTCCGCCGACCAGGACCCGGCCGGTGGCGGTGGCCTTCTCGGGCAGCAGGCCGAGGACGGTGCGGCAGGCGACGGATTTGCCGGAGCCGGATTCGCCGACCAGTCCGACGGTCTCCCCGGCGTCGACGTGCAGGCCGACGCCGTCGAGCAGCGGGCGGGCGGCGCGGCCGCCGGGGAGTGCGACGGTCAGGGCGTCGAACTCCAGCAGGTGCGGGGCTGTCATGTCAGTTCTCCCGTCGGGCGAGCCGGTCGGCGATGCCCTCGCCGACGATCCCGAAGGCGACCACGGCCAGCACCAGGCACCCGGAGGGCGCGAGGGCGGGCATCATGGCGCCCTGCTGGAGGGCGGACTCGCCTTCGTTGATCATCGCGCCCCAGTCGGCGGCGGGCGGTTGGACGCCGAAGCCGAGGAAGGAGAGCGCGGCGAGGTCCATCAGCGCGTAGCCGAAGTTGATCGCGGACTGGGCGAGGACGGTCGGGGCGAGGTTGGGCAGCAGGTGGCGCAGGCAGATGCTCCACCCGGACCAGCCCTGCACCCGGTAGGACTCCAGGTAGGGCCGGGCCTTCTCCTGCTGGGCCAGCCCGCGCACCAGGCGTCCGACGTACGGCGTGTAGGCCACCGCCATGGCGATCACGGGTGCGGTCATGCCCGGTCCGGAGACGGTGACGAACATGACGGCGAGCAGCAGACCGGGGACGGCGAACACCAGGTCGAGCGAGCGCGAGAGCAGCATGTCGGCCCAGCCGCCGCACCAGCCGGCGACCGTACCGAGCAGCGCGCCGGCGGCGGTCGACAGGGCGATCACCAGCAGCGGCCCGAGCAGTCCGGTGCGGGCGCCGTACAGCAGCCGGGACAGCACGTCGCGGCCGGACTGGTCGGTGCCGAGCAGGTGGTCGACGCTGGAGCCGGCCAGCGGGTTACGCAGGTCGACGGCGTTCGGATCGTGCGGAGCGAGCACCGGGGCGAGCAGGGCGACCAGCACCAGCAGGACCAGCAGCGCCGCGGAAGCGGTGAACAGCGGCCCGCCGCCCAGCGAGCGCAGCCGGCGCAGCAGCGGCCGGCGGACCGGTGCGGTCAGTGCGGCGGTGGTCATGCGGCGCCTCCCCGGGCGGTGCGCGGATCGACCAGCGGCCCGAGCAGGTCGACGCCGAGGTTGACCAGTCCGAAGCCGAGCACCGTCAGCAGGGTGACGGCCTGGACCACGGGCAGGTCCTTGGCGGTGACGGACTGCACCAGCAGCGAGCCGACGCCGGTGGTGTTGAAGGCGGTCTCCACGATCGAGGTGGACACCAGCAGCCCGGCCAGCGTGGTGCCGCCGACGGTGACGATCGGGCCGAGCGCGCCGCGCAGCACGTGGCGGCGGATCACCTGCCGCTCCGGCACCCCGCGGGAGCGGGCCACCTCGACGTGGTCGCGGCCGAGTTCGTCCAGCATCGCGGAGCGGGTGACCCGGGCCAGCAGGCCGGCCAGCGTGACGGCGAGCGCGAAGGCGGGCAGGGTCAGGTGGTACAGCCGGTCGCCGAGGCCGCCGCCCTGCGAGCCCGGTCCGGGGAACCAGTGGAGCTGGACGGCGAACAGCGACACCAGGCCGATCGCGCTGACGAACGGCGGGGTGGCGGTGGCGACACCGGTGCCGAGCAGCACCAGCCGGTCGATCGGGCCGGGTCGCAGCGCGGCGAGCGCGCCGACCGACACGCCGCCGACGCACACCAGGACGGCCGCGTAGCCGATCAGCAGCCCGGTACCGGGCAGTCGGGAGGCGATCAACTCGCCGACGTCCTGCCGGAATTGCACGGACCGGCCGAAGTCGCCGTGCAGCGCGCCGCCCAGCCACTTGCCGTACTGCACCAGGAACGGGTCGTCGAGGTGGTACTGGGCGGCGATCGCGGCCCGCGCCTCGGGGGTGGCCGGGTGGCCCTTGAGCAGGAAGGACACCGGGTCCCCGGGGGCGAGGTGCACGGCGCTGAAGACCAGGAAGGAGGTCGCCAGCAGCACCGCGGCCAGCGCGAGGACCCGGCCGAACAGGTAGCGGGCCATCAGCGGGCGGCGCCGATCGTCGCGGCCCACGGGTAGTACAGCTGGGCGATGCCGGCGGGCGCGCCGGTGATCCGGCTGCCGAGGAACACCGAGAACGGGGCCTCGTACAGCGGGATGCTGGGCAGTTCGCGCACCGCGATCTGCTGGAGCCGGGCGGTGAGGTCGGCGCGGGCGGCCGGGTCGGTGGTGCCGACGGCCTGGTCGAACAGGCTGTCGTACTCGGGGTCGGACCAGCCCGCGTAGTTGGCGAAGTCGCCGGTGCGCAGCGACTGGTAGAACTCCAGCGGGTCGGGGGTGTTGTCGTAGCCGTTGGTGACCACCAGGTCGATGCCGGCCCGGGCGCCGGGGTCGGTGAACAGGGCGGTGTAGGCGTCGGGCGCGACCGGCCGCAGTTCGACGTCGAGGCCGATCTCGCGTCCGGCGGCCTGCACGGCGTTGCCGACGACGCTGATCTCCGGGGCCAGCGAGCTGGTCGCCATCACCAGGTGCTTGCCGCCGGCCCCGGCCTCCGCGATCAGCTGCTTGGCCTTGGCCACGTCCTGGACGGGGTCGGGCAGCTGGGAGAAGTACCCGGCGGTGCGCTCCGGGGCGAGCCCCCAGGCGTCGCGCGCCGCGGGCGCCTTGGCGGGGACGCCGACGCCGCCCGCCGCGGACTTGATCAGGCCGGGCCGGTCGATGGCCAGCGACAGCGCCTGCCGGACCTTCAGGTCCCGCAGGGTGCCCTGCAGGTCGAGCACCGCGAGGTCGGCGGCGGCGGTGTTCGGGCCGAAGTACACCTTGCCCTTGCCGGTGCCGCCCAGTTGGGCCAGGGAGGCGGAGGGCACCATGTAGCCGCCGTCCACGGCGCCGGACAGCCAGCCGTTGGCGCGGGCCGCCGAATCACCGATGAACACGAACTTGACCTTGTCGGCCTTCGGCGTGAGCGCGGTGTCCCAGTAGTCGGGGTTCTTGCGCAGCGTGATGCTGTCGCCCTGGGTCCAGCGGTCGATCGCGTAGGGGCCGGTGCAGTCGACGCCGCCGGACGGGCTGCCGTAGTCCTTGCCGGCCTTCTCCAGGTACGCGGCGCTCTCCACGGTGCCGGGCGAGGCCGCGAGCAGTTCGTTGAGCAGCGCGTCCGGCTTGCTGAGGGTGATGGTCACCTGCATCGGCCCGGTCTTGCTGACGGCGACCACGTTCTTGAACGCGGTGCCCCAGGCGGAGCCGGTGGCGGGCAGCAGGTGCCGGGTGAGCGAGGCCACCACGTCGTCGGCGGTCATCGTCGAGCCGTCGTGGAACTTCACGCCCTCGCGCAGGGTGTAGACCCAGGTCCGCGGGTCGGGGTTGGTGAAGCCGGTGGCCAGCCCGGGTTCGATCTTCATGTCCGGGGTGACCCGCAGCAGTTGCTCGCAGACGTTGGCGAGCACGGTGTTCGGCGGGTAGTCGTAGGCGAGCGCGTAGTCGAGGCTCTGCGGCTCCGCGTACAGCGACCAGGTGAACGAGGCGACGGCGCCTTTGCCCGGTGGGGTGAGCGCCGTGGTGGCGAAGCCCGTCCCGTCGGCGGAGGCGGGCGGACCCGGTTTGACGGTGGCGCCCGAACAGGCCGTCAGCAGCAGCGCGCCGGCGGCGAGCAGGGCGATGGTTCCGGAGGCGGATCTGGGGGAGCGCGGCAGAAGGCGCACGGAAGAACCCACCCCTTTCCGAGTCGTGGGGGCTGTGGGTGCTGTGGAGTATTGATGCGGGAACGTTCCCGCACAAGGAGTTTCGGGAGTGCGGTTTCGTCACGGCGCGGAAGGCCCGCCGCTGCCCGAGGGGGTGACGGACCGTCACCGGTGCTGGCAGCATCGGCCCATGAGCGCCGCGCGGCCCGCCGAGGGCCCCCTTCCCCGTGTCCGGCTGGTCGACGTGGCCCGCGAGTCCGGCCTGTCCAAGACCACCGTCTCCGCCGCACTGAACGGCACCGGCCGGATGTCCGAGGAGGTGCGCCGCCGGGCCCGCGAGACGGCCCGCCGGCTGGGCTACCGGCCCAACGCCACCGCCCGGCTGCTGCGCGCCGGGCACGCCCGGCTGATCGGCTACGCGGTCGGCGAGTTCGCGGGCGAGCCCGGCACGTACCTGACCTCCCCGTACTTCGCCCGGCTGACCAGCGCCACCACCGCGGCCGCCCTGGAGCACGGCTACGCGCTCGTCCTGCTGCCCTCCCGGTGCGGCCCCGAGGAGTGGGCGGACCTGCCGCTGGACGCCGCCATCGTCGCCGACCCGGTCGACCGCGACCCGCTGGTCGAGGACTTCCTCGCGGCCCGGATCCCGCTGTTCACCGACCGCTCCGTGGAGGGCCGCCCCGGCGCGCACTGGGTGGACGTGGACACCGAGGGGGCCGTGCGCGAGGTCCTCGACCACCTGTACGCGCAGGGTGCCCGGCGAATCGCGCTGGTCCTCCCCGGCACCGTCATCCGTTTCCACCGGGCGGCCGCCGACACCCACCGCCGCTGGTGCGACGAGCGCGGACTGACGGCCCGCCAGGCCCGCACCGACGGGGCCGGCGACGGCCCGGCGATCACCGCCGTCGAGGCCGTGCTGTCCGGGCCCGAGCCGCCGGACGCGCTGTTCGTGCTGGCCGAGGCCGGCCCGCCGCTGGTGCTGGAGGCGGTGCGCCGCGCGGGCCTCGCCGTGCCCGAGCAGCTGCTGCTGGTGTGCGCCAGCGAGGAGTCCTCCGCCGAGCACACCCGGCCGGCCGTCAGCACGCTCAGCCTGCAGCCCGCCGCGGTCGCCGAGAAGGGCATCGAGCTGCTGATCGCCGCCCTGGAGAGCGGCAGCCGCGAGAGCACCGGCGCCCTGGTGCCCACGCGGCTGGAGATCCGCGCCTCCTCGCTGCGACACTCCCGGGGCCCTTACGACAACACGGTTGACCTTGGTGGGCCGGGAACGGTCTGATGACGGCATCCGGGCCCCACACCCCCGCTCCGGGGCCCGGCGTCCCCCTGCACCGCCGAAGGAGCGCCGCCATGGCCGACCCCGTCCACGCCCTCCGGGACGCCCAGCCCGTACCGTTCTGGCTGGACTCCCCCGACCGGCCCGCGGCCGAACCCGCCCTGGTCGGCCAGACCCGCTGCGACCTGCTGGTGGTCGGCGGCGGCTACAGCGGACTGTGGACCGCGCTGATCGCCAAGGAGCGCGACCCGTCGCTGGACGTGCTGCTGATCGAGGGCCGCGAAGCCGGCTGGGCCGCCTCCGGCCGCAACGGCGGCTTCTGCGAGGCCAGCCTCACCCACGGCCTGGCCAACGGCCACCAGCGCTGGCCCGGCGAACTCGCCGTCCTGGAACGCCTCGGGCAGAGCAACCTCGACGCCATGCAGGAGACCGTCCGCCGCCACGGCATCGACTGCGACTGGCAGCGCAGCGGCTCCCTCAGCGTCGCCACCGAGCCCCACCAGGTGGACGAGCTGCGGGAGTTCGCCGAGCTCGCGGCCCGCTACGGCAGCCACCTCGACGTCCTCGACCGGGACGCCGTGCGCGCCGAGATCGACTCCCCCACCTTCCTCGGCGGCCTCTGGGACCGCGACGGCGTCGCCATGCTCGACCCGGCCCGCCTCGCCTGGGGCCTCAAGCGCGCCTGCCTCGACCTCGGCGTCCGCATCCACGAGCACACGCCCGCCACCGCCCTCGCCGACACCCCCGGCGGCCTGGCCGTCCGCACCCCCTACGGCCGGATCACCGCCCGCCGCGCCGCGCTCGCCACCAACGCCTTCCCGTCGCTGCTGCGCCGCCACCGGCCGTACACCGTCCCGGTCTACGACTACGCGCTGATGACCGAACCGCTGACGGACGCCCAACTCGCCTCCGTCGGCTGGCAGAACCGGCAGGGCTGGTCCGACAGCGCCAACCACTTCCACTACGTGCGACTGTCCGCCGACAACCGGATCCTGTTCGGCGGCTACGACGTCGTCCACCAGTACCGCGGCCGGGTCAGCGCCGAGCGCGACCAGCGGCCGGAGACCTTCGCGACCCTGGCCCGGCACTTCTTCCGGACCTTCCCGCAGTTGGCGGGCCTGCGCTTCACCCACGCCTGGGGCGGCGCGATCGACACCTGCACCCGGTTCTCGGCCTTCTTCGACCTGTCCCACCGCGGGAAGGTCGCCTACGCCGCCGGGTTCACCGGTCTCGGCGTCGGCGCCACCCGGTTCGGCGCCGAAGTGATGCTCGACCTGCTCGCCGGGGAACGCACCGAGCGCACCGCGCTGGAGATGGTCCGCCGCAAGCCGCTGCCGTTCCCGCCGGAGCCGGTCCGCTCGGTCGGCATCGGCATCACCCAGTGGGCCCTCACCCGGGCCGACGCCAACGCCGGGCACCGCAATCTGTGGCTGCGCACCCTCGACCGTTTCGGCCTGGGCTTCGACAGCTGAACGCTCCGGGAGGGCGGCGCAAGGGCCGCCCTCCCGGAGCGGGGCGTCAGCCGGGGATCCGCCGGATCCCGTTGCCCGCCGCCGAAACCTGCAGCGGGTCGGAGACGGACTTGACGGTCATGCTCGGGAACTGTCCGCCGTAGCCGACGGCGTTGAGCGCGACCACCCGGTAGCTGTACGAGTTCGTCGCCGCGGACGTCATGTCGACGAAGGTACGGCTCTGGTGGATGTTGGGCTGGTCGAGCGGCGAGGCGATCGTCCCGACGTCGGTCCAGTTCGTGCCGTCGGTGGAGCGCTGGACGGTGAACGAGGTCTCGGTGATCGAGTTGTCCTGCCACTGGAGCTGGACCTTGGCGTTGCTGCCCTGGCCGACCACGGCGGCGCTCAGTCCGTCGGGTTTGGCCGGGGGCAGGGCGAGCGATTCGGGCCGCATCATGTCCATCTCCTCGTGGCTGAGGATGTGGCAGTGGATGACGTACTCCCAGCCGAAGTTGACCAGTTGGTTGGTGATGGCGTTGGTCGGGTTGCCCTGCGGGTCGGTGTTGTTGAACATCGAGGTGTCACCGGCGGGCATCGCCGGGTCCAGCAGCCGTACCGAGTTGGGTACTTCGAAGGGCACGGTGGGCACCACGGGTCGCAGCGCGACGATGGTGTCCTCCAGTGGGCTCATCCGTACGGTGTCCTTCCAGCCGAGTTCGTTGGCGTCCGGCCGGATGATGATGTTGTCCCAGGTCACCCGGTTGAGCACTTGGACGTCGTAGAGGTGGAAGTGGATCGGATGGGTGTCGACGCCGTTGTGAGTGAACCGCCAGATCTGGGTGCCGTCGGCGGCGTTTCCGATCGGGGTGACCTTGACGTCTCCTCTTGGTAGCGAGGTGCCGTCGATCAATTCGGTCTGTGGGTTGACGTAGGGGTACAGGGTGGCGTTCTGGGCTCCCGGGGTGGGTGGTTGGGCTTCGACGCCGAGGGTGGCCTGCATGCGGCCGTAGGCGTCGAAGGTGGTGGAGTTCATCTCGTCGTGGATGGCCTTGGGTTGGAGTGGCAGGGTGGTTTTCGACGTCGGCGCTTTGAGCGTGTTGAAGTTGAACGCCGTGGTGTCGTTGACCCGGACCAGTCCGTCGCAGTTGTTCTGCGTCGAGTTCGCGGTGTTGCAGTTGCTGCCGGCGGAGAAGCTGGTGCCGTAGGCCGAGTTGTAGGCCACCTGGCCGACGATCACCGGGTGCTGGCCGGATTCGAAGACGCCGGAGCCGTCCGCGTGGTGGCGGAAGGCGGCCTGGAGCTTCGACAGGTTGAACGCGGGGGCGGGGGCGGTGTTGGCGACGGTCACCTGCATGACGGTGCGGGTGTTGGGGCCGTAGCCGGGCATGATCTTCGGGGCGCCGGCCGGGGCGAGGTCGGGGGCGCCGGTGTAGTAGTCGTAGGAGGCGACCCGGGCGGGGTAGGCGGCGGGCGCGTCGTTGTAGAGGATCAGGGTCTTGCCCGCGAACTTCGCGAAGTCGACCAGCACGTCGGCCCGTTCGGCGGGGGCGAGGGTCAGGGAGTGCTTGTCCACGTTGCCCACATCGAAGCGGGTGGGGTCGGTGATCCAGGTGGTCGGCTGCTGTCCGTCGATGACGGCGGGGGCGGGCAGGAAGCCGCCCTCGCTGGCGATCTGGATCCAGCTCGGCCCGGCGGCCGCGTTGTGCGCGTCCTTCGGGGTGGGCGACACGTTGGGGTCGGTCTGGGCGGCCTTCAACTCGTCGGGGTTGAGGGCGACTTCGGTGGTGCCGTCACCCTGGTTCGGGTCTGCGGTGTACCACTGGAAGTTGAAGAACCGGTCGTTGGCGGCGTTGAGCATCCGCAGCCGGTAGGTCTTCGGCTGGACGGTCAGCTTCGGGTAGGCGACGCCGTTGACGATGGGGGTGTCGTTGAACTGCTCCATGCCCATGGAGATGTTCGGGGTGCCGGGGATCTGTTCCGGCTCGCAGTAGGGCGCGGCCTGGTACTGCCAGGTGGTCGGGTCGTCCAGCTTGCAGTGCGGGTCGTGGTACGGGTTGGGAATCGGCCCGTACGTGGTGTTGCCGGCCGGCGGCCAGAACCACGGCCCGTACATCCAGCGCCCGTAGGAGCTCATGCCGCTGGAGTCGCCGGGGTTCTGCGCGGGCATGTAGACGTGGTGGTACCAGAAGCTGCCCTTTCCGCCCCAGCGTTTGGCGTCCCAGGTCGGGTCCTGGCCGTAGGTGACCCGGTCGCCGCCCGCGTCGAACTGGTCCTTGAGCTGGGTGTCGTCGGGCACGAAGGTGCGGTCCTGGACCAGCAGCGGAATGGTTGACGCGGCGTCGGGGATGGTGCCGCTGCTGATCAGCGCCTTCTCGGTGTCGTCGGTGATGGTGTAGCCGGCCGCTTCGCCCGCGTACACGTTCAGGCGGGTGATGCCGTAGGAGTGGTCGTGGTAGAACATCAGCCGCGCGCTCTGCTGGTTCGTGTAGTAGAACGTCGAGCAGCCGTCGTCGGCGGCGGCGCACAGGGTCGCGCCGGAGCCGTCCACCATGTCGGGCACGTTCTGCACGCCGACGCCCTGCGGCCAGTCGGTGTGCTCACCCGCGGGGGTGATCCACTGGTGCGGGGTGCCGTCGCTGATCCACGGGGTGATGCCGCCGTGCAGGTGCAGGTTGGCCCGGTTGTCCGTGTAGCAGCCGGACTTGGCGTTGGTGCAGGGCGGGTTGCGCACCTCGTCGGTGACGGTGGAGCTGTTGCCGGGGGCGGGCATCGTCATCGGGCCCATGCCGGCGCCCATTCCGGTGCTGTCGGACGGCAGGAACAGGTCTCCGGCGGCGCCGGTGGGCAGCAGGTTGCGGAACACCACCCGCACCGGCCGGTCCTTGGTGGCGGCGATCAGCGGGCCCATCCACTGCGGTGCGGCGACGCCGGTGTACGGCAGTTGCTGCCGGGTGCCGTCCATCAGCTCGTTGTACAGCGGGACCTTGCGGCCGGGCACCGCGTCGGTGGAGAGCTGGACGTAGCCGCGCACCAGGGTGGGCGGCAGGTCGGAGGAGAACCGGGTGCGGTACTGCACCAGGGCGATGACGTACTGGTCGGCCTGCTTGCCGCCGGTGGTGACGGTCTCCGGCACCGCCTCGGGGATGAACTTGGCCGCCGGGTCGGTGCTCGGGTCGGTCAGCTGCTGCACGTCCGGGCAGCCGGTGCCGTTCGCACCCGGGTTGCAGGTGACGGGCAGCTTGTCCTGGAACTTCTTGATGCCGGGCGTCAGGTAGCCGGCGCCGGGGCTGGTGACGCTGATCGAGCTGATCGCGCCGAGGTTGGTCACGGCGCTCGCCGTGGCCCCCGAACCGCCGTGGCCGGTGGGGTCGGTGACGGCGACGTCGGGCGTCGAGGCGTAGCCGGAGCCGGGCGTGTCGACGGTGAGGGCCAGCAGCTTCAGTCCGCTGCTCGCGGCGGCCGGGGTGGCGCCGGCGATCGGATCGGCGAGGGTGCCGTTGCGGATGGTGACGCCGGGCGCGGCGGTGTAGCCGCTGCCGGGGTCGTCGACGATCACCTTGGCGACGCCGCCGCTCGCGGTCAGGTCGGCCGGGTCGACGTGGCCCTTGGCCACCGTGCCGTCCGGCTGGGCGGGCAGGTCGAAGTCGACGGTCGGCATGGTGTAGCCCGCGCCGCTGTCGGTGACGTTCACGGCCGCCACGCCGCCGGACGCGGTGGCCGCGGCGCCGCTCCCGCCGCCGCCGGTGACGGCGACCTCGAAGCCGCCGTAGCCGCTGCCGCCCGCGCCGACCTTGTAGTCGACCACGCTGCGGGTCTGCTGGATGGCGGCGGTGGCGGTGGCGGCCGTGGTGCCGCCCTCGACGGTGACGGTGGTCGCGCCCTCGGCGTAGCCGTGGCCGGGCGTGGTCACCTCGATGCTCGCGATGCCACCGGTGCGCGGGTCGACGGTGGCGGTGGCCTCCGCGCCGCCGCCGCCGGCCAGCGCGACCTGCGCGCCGAAGGAGTACGTCCGGTCCTGCGTGGCGTAGCGCTCCCAGCCGGGCGCGCCGACGGTGAGGGTGGCGTCCTTGGCGGGGGCGACTCCGGTCGCCGGGCTGGTGCTGTTGTCCGCGCCGGCCGGGTACACCAGGGTGTCGGCCGGGTGCTCGACGCCGGTGTCGACGGGGACGCCCTCGCCGTAGAAGGCGATCAGGTCGCCGGCCTGGACAGGCGTGTCCGGCATGTCGTACGTGGTGATCTCGCCGCCTGCGGTGCCCGCCGCGGGCACCGTGCGCAGTCCGCTGTCGGCGACCACCGTGTACGTGTCGGCGGTGCCGGTCGGGCGCAGCACGTAGCCGTGGAACAGGCCGCCCTCGGAGCTGCTGGGGCTGTTGCCCGGGGTGGTCTGGTTCCAGCTGCGGAAGTTCTTGAGGGTGCCGGCGGGCAGCGGGGTGCTCGTCAGGATGACGAACACCGGCCCGAGTTGGCCCTTCGGGGTGGCGTAGTCGGTGGCGTAGGCCCGGGCGGTCAGCGGGTTGCCCACGGCCACGGTGGTGACGTTGCTGCTGATGTGGACCTTGGCCCGGGACGTCGTGAGCGGGCTGTTCGCCCAGTTCGGCCAGGGGCCGAAGTAGTGCGGGACCTTGCTCTGGTCGGTCGGCCCGGACGGGCCGGCGGCGGCCGCCTGCTGGGTCTGGGCCGGGGGCAGTCCGAGCAGGGCCGCGACCACGGCCCAGACGCCGGCCATCGCGACGAGGTGCCGCCGCTTGCGGCCTGGCGGCCTCGTTGTCTGGCGCGTGAACACGCCGTTTCTCCTTCCGTCGGCACCCGGCCGCCGTCGCGCGGGTCCGTCCCTTCCGGCTCGGCGGGAGCGGCGGGTGCCACGGGGGTGTGCGGGCCGCGTCGCCGGCCGGCGACTAGGGGCTGTCTTCAAACCCGCGGCACAGCCCCGCGGCGTCTGGTGCGTGCTCTCGGCGTGCCGGGTGGAAGGCCTCGTACTGGGTGTACTTGGTCTTTCGCCCGGTGCGGCGAGAGTGCGTGCCAGGCGTTGTGGGGCAGGCGGGGGTTTGAAGACAGGCCCTAGCGGCGGCGGATGCGGCCCCAGTGTGGGGACGGCCGCCGGGCGGGCCGGGGAAGATGACATTCCCGTCATGAAGCCGTCATGACGGCACATCAGCTCCGCAGCGCACACACAAAGTGCGATAATCATCCGCAACTTGGGCGCGATTGCCGCCCAGCGGGCGGGGGAGGCAGTACCGAGCATGGCACGACTGCTGGTCGTCGAGGACGAAGCCCGCCTGCGGGCCTACCTGACCCGCACCCTGAGCGCGGACGGCCACCTCGTCCACGGCGCCGCCACCGGCCCCGAAGCCGTCCAGCGCCTGCGCGACCAGGCGTACGACCTGGCCGTGCTCGACCTGATGCTGCCCGGCTTCGACGGCTTCGAAGTGATGCGCCAGACCTTCGAGCTACGCCCCGAACAACGCGTGTTGGTACTGTCCGCCGTGGTCGACGTGGCCACCCGGGTGCGCTGCCTGCGGATCGGCGCCGTCGACTTCCTCGGCAAACCCTTCGCCACCGCCGAACTGGTCGAACGCGTCCGCTCCCGGCTGCGCACCGCCCCCGCCGGCGCACCCCAGCGCTGGCTGCGGGTCGGCGACGTCGCGCTCGACCTCGAACGGCAGGCGCTCGGCATCGACGGGCGCCAGATCCCGCTCTCGCACCGGGAGTTCATGCTGCTCGGCCACCTGATGCGGCAGGCCGGACAGGTGTGCAGCCGGCATGAACTGCTGGCCGGCGTCTGGGGCTACAGCGACGACCTGGCCAGCAACGTGGTCGACGTGACGGTCCGCCGGATCCGCGGCAAGGCGCCGCGGCCGATCATCGAGACGGTGCGCAACGTCGGGTACGCGTTCAGTGCCTGCTGACCGCACCGCGCGGGATCGCGCGCTCTTCGCGGGCTGGGTGCTGTTCGTCGCCTGCACCCAACTCGTGCTGCTGGTCGCGCCCGAGCTGGAGACGGTGGCGTTCCACCTGGTGTGGATCAGCATGTCCATCGTCTACGGCTTCCAGGCCTGGTCCACCCGCCGGACGGCCGTGGTGCTCACCACCGTCGCCCTGGTCACCGGCGGCACCATGGCCGGGTACGCCGCACACGGCCACCTCGGCTGGGACGAACTCGCCGAAGTCCCGCTGATGGCACTGGTGTTCCTCGCCATGGCCTGGCACGTCCGCCGCCGCGCCGCCGCCCTCGCCGAGGTCCGCGCCGCCGCCGAACGGGAGCGCCGCGCCCAGCAGGACAAGGAGCTGTTCGTCCGCACCTGCTCGCACGAGATGCGCACCCCGATCACCGTCGCCCGCTGCTACGCCGAACTCGTCCAGGGCGAACTGCCCGCCGGGGCCGGGCGGGAGGACCTCGACGTGGTCCTCGACGAACTCGACAAGCTCGCCCGCCTGTCCGGCCGGCTGCTGGTCCTCGCCGACGCCTACCACCCCGCCGAACCCGAGCACGGCCCCGTCGACCTCGACGCCCTGGTGCACCGCACCGTCCAGCGCTGGCGGCCCGCGACCGACCGCCACTGGCACCTGGACGCGCCCGCCGTCCGCATCGAGGGCGACGAATCCCGCCTGGAGGCCGCCCTCGACGCCCTGGTCGAGAACGCCGTCAAGTACACCGCCCCCGGCGACGCCATCACCCTGCGCTGCCGCACCGGCCGGGACGGCGCCGAACTCGACGTCGAGGACACCGGCGTCGGCTTCGCCCACTCCCCCGCCACCGGCCTGTCCGGCACCGGCCTGGGCCTGGCCATCGTCCGCGCCGTCCTCGACGCGCACGCCGGCGACCTCACCATCTCCCCCGCCCCGCACGGCGGTTCCCTGCTCCGCCTGCGCTTCCCCGGCTGACCGGCCGCCGGGCACGGCCCTCAGGACCCGGTGGCGAGGGCGATCCGCAGGGTGCGGATCTCGAACGGGCGGAGGGTGAGGACCGGCCCGGGCCGGTCGGCGGCGTGGACGGGCTCGGCGTCCGGCAGCGGCCGCTCCAGCAGGTCGGTCTCGGTGACGGTGCGCCAGGGGACGGAGACGGCCAGGGTGGTACGGGCCCGGCCGCCATGGGCCTCGTAGAGGCGGACCACCAGGTCGCCGGACGCGTCGTCGGCGAGTTTGACGGCCTCGATCACCACGGCGTCGTCCGCGACGGAGACCAGCGGGGCCACCGCCGTACCACCGGGCACGGCCCGCTCCGCGAGGTTGAGGGCGTAGCCCTCGCGAACGGCGTCGGCGACCGAGGCGCCGAGCAGCAGGCCGTACCGCAGGCGGTGGGTGCCCTGGTCCGCGTCCGGGTCGGGAAAGCGCGGGGCGCGCAGCAGCGACAGCCGCACGGTCGTGGTGGTGCCACCGTCGGGGCGCACGTCGCGGGTGACGTCGTGGCCGTAGGTGGAGTCGTTGACCAGGGCCGCGCCCCAGCCCCGTTCGCCGACGTGCAGGAAGCGGTGGGCGCAGATCTCGAACCTGGCCGCGTCCCAGCTCGTGTTGGTGTGGGTGGGGCGCCGGACGTGGCCGAACGGGATCTCCGCGGTGGAGTGGTCGGCCCGCACGTCCAGTGGGAAGGCCGCCTTGAGGATGCGTTCGCGCTCGTGCCAGTCGATCTCGGTGTCGATGTCGAGGCGCCGGGCACCCTCCCGCAGGGACAGCCGCTGCCGGATCCGCGAGCTGCCGAAGCTGCGGCGGACCTCGACGCCGCCGGGCACGGCCGTCACCTCGTCGGCCACGTCCAGGTCGCGGACGGTGTTGCGGTAGAACGCGTCGAGGTCCCAGGCGTCGTACTCGTTGGGGAAGTCCTGGTGGAGCTGGAGCAGGTTGGCCGCGGCGCCGGGCGGCAGGGCCTCGCGGCCGGCGGCCAGGTCGACGGCGGAGACCACCAGGCCGCGGGCGTCGACGGTGAACCGGACCAGCCCGTTGTCCAGCACCAGGCGGCCGTCCCCGTCCGGCACCGGGTCGACCTCGGGCGCCGGCTCCCCCGCGCGCGGCGCCGAGCCGAACGCGGGGACGCCGCCGCGGGCGTGCGGCGCGCCGTTGAAGACCACCGTGCCGTCCCCGGGGCCGGCCAGCGCCCGCTGCGCCGCATCGACGATCCCGGTCAGTTCGGCGTGGACGGCGGCGTACGTCTCCTCGGCCTGCCGGTGCACCCAGGCGATGGACGAGCCGGGCAGGATGTCGTGGAACTGGTGCAGCAGGACGGTCTTCCACAGCCGGTCGAGCGCCTCGTACGGGTACGGCAGGCCGCGGTGCACGGCGGCCGTGGCGGACCACAGTTCGGCCTCGCGCAGCAGGTGCTCGCTGCGCCGGTTGCCCTGCTTGGTGCGCAACTGACTGGTCAGCGTGCCCCGGTGGAACTCCAGATAGAGCTCGCCGAGCCACACCGGCGCGTCGGGGTACTCGGCGTGGGCGCGCGCGAAGAACGCGGCGGGCGGTTCGATCTCGACCCGCGGCGAGCCCTCCAGGTCGGCGAGCCGCTCGGCGCGGGCCAGCATCTCCCGGGTGGGCCCGCCGCCGCCGTCGCCGTACCCGAACGGCAGCAGCGACCGGTTGGCGGGCCCCTTGTCCTGGAAGTTGCGGACGGTGTGGGCGAGTTCGGCGCCGGTCAGCTCGCCGTTGTAGGTGTCCGCGGGCGGGAAGTGGGTGAAGATCCGGGTGCCGTCGATGCCCTCCCACCAGAAGGTGTGGTGCGGGAACTTGTTGGTGGTGTTCCAGGAGATCTTCTGGGTGAGGAACCAGCGCACCCCGGCGAGTTTCAGCAGCTGCGGCATCGCCGCCTGGTAGCCGAAGGTGTCGGGCAGCCACAGCTCCTCGGTCTCGACGCCGAACTCCTGCGCGTAGAACCGTTTGCCGTGGACGAGTTGGCGGACGAACGCCTCCCCGCCGGTGATGTTGGTGTCGGGTTCCACCCACAGGCTGCCCACCGGGAGGAACTGCCCGCTCGCGGCCTTCTCCCGGACCCGGGCGTAGAGCGCCGGGTGCTGCTCCTTCAGCCAGGCCAGCTGCTGCGCCTGGGACATCGCGAAGCGGAAGCCGGGGTGATGATCCATCAGGTGGGTGACGTTCGAGACCGTCCGGGCGACCTTGCGGGCGGCCTCGCGCAGCGGCCACAGCCAGGCGGTGTCGATGTGGGCGTGCCCGACCGCGGAGATCCGGTGGGCGCCGGCGGTCGCGGGCGCGGCCAGGGCCGGGCGCAGGACGGCCCGGGCGGCGGCCGCGGTGGCCGGGACGTCCTGCACGTCCACGGCGTCCAGGGCCCGTTCGAGGGTGTGCAGGAGCTGCCAGCGGCGCTCCGCGCCCTCGGGCAGGGCGTGCATCAACTCGCCGAGCACGTCGAGGTCCTGGGCGAGCTCCCAGACCTCCCGGTCGAAGACGGTCAGCTCGGCCCGGCGCAGCCGGTAGAGCGGGTCGCCGCCGGCGGCCGCCGCGCCGGTCAGCCAGGCCGGCCGGTCCCCGGCCCGGGTCGGCGCGTGGTGCGCCTCGCCGGGCAGCGGCACGGTCGGGTTGGCGGCGGCCTCCACGTAGTACGTGAAGCGCTCGCCGCCGCTCGCCGGGTCGGCGACGGGGATCCAGGCGTTGCGCGGATTGAGCGCCTTCACCACGCTGCCGTCGGGGCGGTGCACCAGGCCCTCGGTGGAGAAACCGGGGCCGGTGACGTCGAAGCCCAGGTCGAGCACCGCCTCGATCCGCTGCCCCGCCCAGTGGGCGGGGACTTCGCCGCTGATCCGGAACCAGCTGGTCGACCAGGCCGGCCCCCACCGGTGCCCGACCGCGACGGGCCGGTACGGCGCGGCGATCGCCTGCGCGGCGGGCACCGGCTCTCCGGGGGCGTTCCAGATCTCCACCGTCAGCGGCAGCGCGCGGGCGTGGACGGCCGGGCGGACGCGCTGCGACAGGACGCGGGCGAGCCGCTGCTCGGTCAACCGCTGCTTGCTGTGCACAGGGGTGCTCCCTTCGTGGCGGGGCGGGGCGCGGGCGTGGGCGTGGGCGGGTCGGTTCGGTTCGGTTCGGCGGACGGGTCAGTTCAGCGGGCGGCACAGCAGCGCGTCGGGCACACCGCCGTGGTTCCACTTCCAGGTGTAGGCGACGCCCGCCAGGTACTCGTTGTCGGCGCACTGGCCCTTGTAGTAGCCGGGCGCCCAGTCGCTGGCCGCCGAACCGCCGGTGGCGGGCCGGTTGTCGCCGCTGTCGAACCACACGTTGCGCCCGGTCAGGGGCAGCGCGTTGGCGGCGGGCGCGCACAGCAGGGCGGACATCGCGTTGCGGTTGACGCTGTAGCCGACGGCGAAGGTGTTGTCCGGGCACTGGAGCTTGTTGTAGCCGCTCGCCCAGTCCCCGTGGGTGACGTAGCGCTCGTCGGTGACGGTCGTCCAGGCGCCGGCACCCTTGGCCGGCCGGCCGGCATCGGTGCACAGGCCGCGGCTGTCGCTGCGGCCGAGGCCGGCCAGGCGCTGGGTGTCGGGGCAGTTGCCCTTGCGGTTGCCGTAGGACCAGTCGGGCCCGGCCAGCATGGCGGCGGACAGGTTGGCGTCGTAGTGGTCGAGGTTGAGCATGTTCCAGCGCGGGCCGTCGGCGACCGGTCCGCTGCGGGCGGGGGCGCCGATCAGCTTGTTCCAGTCGGCGGCGCGCCAGTCGCCGGTGTCCATGACGCCGAGCCGGGTGCCGTCCGCCGTGTAGTTGACCATCGCCCAGTTGTCCTGCGGCGTTCCGGTGTTGTCGCTCCAGCCGACCAGCGGCCAGATCGCGAAATCGGTGTCGTTGCGCACCAGGATGTCGGTGAAGTTGTCGAACCAGGCGCGTTCGCGGGCGTCGGCGGGGCCGCGGCCGGCGGCGCCGAACTCGCTGATCCACACCGGTGCGGTGAAGTGCTGGCCGGTGCGGGTGACGAACAGCGCCTCGTCGTCGACCGCCTGGGCGAGCTGGTCGGGGGTGAGTTCCTCGTAGCGCGGGTCGTGGGTCTCGCCGGTGCCGGTGGCGCCGGTGTGCCTGGGGCCGGTGTAGCCGTAGAAGTGCGCGGAGTAGACGAGTTTGTCGGAGCGGATCAGGGTGTTGGACAGGGTGGCGACGGGGGTGAGCGTCGGGCGCCAGTGCGGGGTCAGGTCGGTCGGGATGCCCTGCCAGTTGATGCCTTCCATGACGATCAGCAGGTCGGGGTCGGCCTGCAGGATCCGGTTGCCGGCGTCCTCCAGCGCCTGGTTGAGGTCGTGGTCGTCGCCCCAGCCCCAGTTGGCGTCGTTCCAGGTGTCGCGGCGGACCTCGTTGCGCAGGTCGGCGCCGACCACCCGCTTGTTGTCCTGGTACCGCTTGGCCAGGAACACCCAGTCGTCGATCCACTGCTGGGTGGACTGCCCGCTGTTCCAGCGTTCGTTGCCGTCCAGGCCGCAGCAGAACCGGTAGCTGGTGGTGTGGTTGTTGAGGATCACCGCGAAGCCGTCCGCGGTCAGCGCCGCGACCACGGCGTCCATCACCTGCAGCGGTATCTTGCCCCTGAGCTGCGGGTTGGCCGCGACGGCCGAGTCCGGGACGGCGGTGGTGTCGTGGACGAGCGCGTTGGCGAACGGCAGCCGGATGCTGTTCAGGCCCATGGTGTGGAAGTCGGCCAGGATCCGGGCGATCGGGGTCCGGTCCAGGCCCAGCGGAATGTTGTTCGACATCTGCCGGGCCTGGTGGTTCGCCGGGTCGCGGACGTCGCCGCTGCCCTGCCAAGTGCCTTGGGCTCCGGCCCAGTTGCCGGACTTGAGCTTGAACCGGTCGCCGTTCGCGTCGACCACGTACCGGCCCCGGGTGGACAGCGGGCCGGCCCAGGAGGCGGCGAGCTGCGGGCCGGTGAGGACGGGTGCCGCGACGGTCGGAATGTCGGCGGCGGACGCGGCGGACGCGGTGGGGGTGAGGGTGCCGAGCACGAGGGCGCACGCCGCGGCGAGGGCGGCGGACGTACACCGGAGCACGGTGGGGCGAGGTTTCACGGAACGCTCCTGACGAGGGGGAGAGGTGCGTCTTACCTTGCGCGATGCGGTGGTGCGGTGGTGACGCCGGGTCAGCCCTTGAGGCCGCTGGAGGCGATGCCTTCGACGATGTACCGCTGGGCGACCAGGAACATGACGACCAGCGGCGTGATGGTGACCACGGCGCCGGCGAACAGCCCGGGAAGGTTGATGGTCTGCGAGGTGAGGAAGGTGGACAGCGCGATCTGCGCGGTCCAGGCGGACGGGTCCTGGCCGATCACCAGCGGCCACAGGAAGGCGTTCCAGCTGTCGATGAAGGCCAGTGCCCCGAGCGAGGCCAGCATCGCCCCGGAGCTGGGCAGCGCGATCCGCCGGTAAAGGCCGAGCCAGCCGAGGCCGTCGAGCCGGCCGGCGTCCTCGATCTCGCTCGGGAACTGCAGGTAGAAGTTGCGGAACAGCAGCACCGCGAACGGGTTGAACAGGCCGGGCGCGACGATGCCCCACAGCGTGTTGACGCCCCCCATCGAGCCGACCACGACGAACGTCGGCACGAAGGTCGCCGAGCCGGGGATCATCAGCGTCGCCACCACCAGCGCCAGCACCACGCCGCGCCCGCGGACGGGAATCCGGGCCAGCGCGTACCCGGCGGCCGAGGCGAGCAGCGTGGACAGCGGCGCGGTGACGGCGGCGACCAGCAGCGAGTTGCCGAGCGCCGGGCCCATCGCGACGGACGGGTCCTGGAACAGCGCGGTGAAGTTGTCGAAGTGCATGGTGGACGGCCACCACGTCCACTCCGGCGCCGTCAGACCCCGGCTGTCCATCAGCGCGTTGCGGAGCATCAGGTAGAAGGGCGCCAGGAAGACCGCGGTCAGCAGGCCGATCAGCAGGCCGCGGACGGTGACGCGGGCGGCCCGCAGCGGGGCGGACAAGGTGCTCATGCGGCGCTCACTCCCCGGCCCGGCCGAAGCCGGTGACCCGGCCCTGGATCAGCGTCACCCCGACGATCAGGGCGGTCAGCAGAAACGCCCCGGCGGAGCCGACGCCGTAGTTCTGGCTTCCCAGCGCGGTGTTGTAGAGGTGGACCAGCGGGGTCTGCACGGGCGCCGTCCCGGTGCCGGACATGCCGCTGCTGAACAGGTTGTAGAACTCGTCGAAGGCCTGGAACGCGGCGATGAACAGCAGCATCAGCACGGCGACGGAGGTGTTGCGCAGCATCGGCAGGGTGACGCCGGTCAACAGCCGTCTGCCGGAGGCCCCGTCGAGCGCCGCGGCCTCGTACACCTCCCGCGGAATGGCTTGCAGGCCGGCCAGGAACAGCACCATGTAGAAGCCGACCTGGAGCCAAAGCCGCAGCGTCACCAGCACCACCCAG
Source organism: Kitasatospora sp. NPDC004614 (assembly GCF_042873675.1). Taxonomy (NCBI): domain Bacteria; kingdom Bacillati; phylum Actinomycetota; class Actinomycetes; order Kitasatosporales; family Streptomycetaceae; genus Kitasatospora; species Kitasatospora sp. NPDC004614. The sequence continues at coordinate 252,633 of NZ_JBIALR010000004.1, read as the reverse complement.
TACAGCGGTGGCGAGACGGTCTGCAGCCAAGGCACGGGCTCGGCGCCGAACCAGCCGCCGATCAGGTTGGCGACACCGGTCGGCAGCCCGTTGAACAGGCACATCTTCCACAGCAGCGAGGCCGCCACGTACGAGACGGCGGTCGGGATCAGGAAGGCGGTGCGCAGCAGTGCCCGGCCGCGCCGGACGCGGTGCACGAGCAGGGCGAGGCCGAGCGAGGCCGCGAAGGTGACCGGCACGATGAACGCGGTGAACAGCAGGATCGTCAGCAGCGAGTCGCGGAAGGCATGGTCGGCCAGCAGCGTGCGGTAGTTGTCGAGTCCGACCCAGTGGCCGAGGGCGATGCTGCCGCGCGCCTCGCTGAGGCTGAGCAGGAAGCTCCAGCCGATCGCCAGGTACTTGAAGAGGCCGAGCCCGATCAGCATGGGCGCGGTGAGCAGGGCGAACGCGAGCCGGCCGGAACGGCTCGCCCGGGCGGCCCGGGCGGTGCGGGCCCGTCGGCCGGCCGCGGGACGGGTCCTGTCGAGGGCGGGGATCATCGGCCGAGCTGCTTGTCGATCTCGCTCTGGGCCTTGCCCGCCGCGTCGGCGAGCAGGGCGGCGGGGTCGCCCTGGCCGGTGGCGATCTTCGCCGCGGCCGCGTTGAAGGCGGTGCTGACCGCGGTGTTCCAGGTGCCGGGGTTGTGCCGGCCGTACTTCAGGGCGAGGTCGACGGTCTCCTTCGCGGGGCCGGTGGTGAGCTTGGTCGCGGTGGCGGCCACCGAGGTGCGCGGCGGCACGTGCAGGCCGTAGCTCTCGGCGAAGTCCCGCTGCAGGTCGGAGTTCTGCACCCACAGCCACTGGACGAACTTCTTCGCCGCGTCCACGTGCTGGCCCTTGGCGTTGACGCAGCTGGTCCAGCCGCCGACCCGCAGCACGGGGGTGCCGCCTTCACGGAACGCGGGCCACGGCATGACGCCGAAGTCGTCGCCGAGCGCGGTCCGGACGGCGGGCATCGCCCACAGGCCGCACCACTGCATCGCCGCCATGCCCTGGGTGAACGCGGACGGGTCCCACCAGTCGGTGGTGAAGCCGAGCAGCAGCGACTTGTCGTCGTGCAGGCGCTTGAAGGCGGTGAGCGCCTCCAGGGCCTGCGGCGAGCCGAACGCCACCTTGCCCTCGCGGGTGACCAGTTCGCCGCCGGTGGACATCACGGCGATGGCGGGGCCGTCGCCGGTGCCGTCGGTGCCCAGGTACAGGCCCTTGGACTTTCCGGTGCTCAGCGCCTTCGCGGCGGCGGCCAGGCCGTCGAAGGTGGTGGGCGGGGTGATTCCGGCCGCGGCCAGGACGCTCTTGCGGTAGTAGACCATCAGCACGTCGTCGATCATCTTGACGCCGTACAGCTTGCCCTCGACGGTGACGGTGTCGAGGGCGGCGGCGTTGAAGTCGGCCTTGGCGTCGCCGTAGAGGTCGTCGAGCGGGGCTATCTGCCCGCGGTGGGCGAGGCCCTCGTCGAAGTCGCCGATCTCGAACACGTCGGGGGCCGCGTCTGTCAGCAGGCTGGCGTAGAGCTTGCCCGCGTAGTCGCCCGGGACCCAGGTCACCTTGACCGCGATGTCCGGGTTGGCCTTGGTGAAGGCGGTGGCGTAGCGGAGCACTGCCTGCTGGGTGCCGGCCTCGCCGTAGGCGTGGTACCAGACGTTGAGGGTGGTCCTACCGCCGGAGGACCCGCCGGTGGGATCGGTACTGCAGGCGGTGCTGACGACCGCTCCGGCGGCGATCAGCAGCGATCCGGTGAGGAACCTGCGTCGGTCGATCTGGGGCGCGGGGGTGTTCATGGGGCGCGTGTCCTTGCTGTGAGGGGGTTGCAGGGCACTTGCTCACCCCGACCGGCTCGTCGCCGCTGCCTGCCGGCCCGGGCGGGCGGCGGGCGGAGGTCGGGGGTCAGGAATCGGGGGCCGAAAGGTCGGCGGTCGGACGGTCGGGAAATCGGTGGACGGGGGCCGGCGGTCAAGGGGCCGAGAGGTCGGCAGTCCGGCAGTCGGCAGTCCGGCGGTCGGCAGTCGGGCGGTCGGCAGTCGGGAATCGGTGCCGAGGAGTCAGCGGTCGGGCAGTCAGAGACCGGGAAGTCGGGGGCGGGGTCGGGAAGTCGGAGGGTCGGGCCCGGCTGCGGGTCAGCCGCCGGCCGGCGGTTGCGGGAAGAGCGCCTGGATGGCCACCGCCGCGCCGCCGCAGGCCGGGAATCGGTGCCGAGAGATCGGCGATCGGGGACTCGGTGGTCGGGAATCGGGGGCCGAGGGATCGGCAGTCGGGCGGTCGGCGGTCTGGGTGTCGGCAGTCGGACGGTCGGGGCGGGGTCGGGAAGTCGGAGGGTCGGGCGCGGCTGCGGGTCAGCCGCCGGCCGGAGGTTGCGGGAAGAGCGCCTGGATGGCCACCGCGGCGCCGCCGCGGGCCCATTCCTGCCAGGGCAGCGGGCGCAGCGACAGCGGGCAGCGGGAGGCCGCGCCGAAGGCGTGCGCCGCGTACGCGTCCTGGATGTGACGGCTGAACAGGTCGTAGGCGTCGACGCCCTCGCCGCTGACCACCACCCGCTCCGGGCCGATCAGGTTGACCAGCGCGGCGATGCCGGTGCCGATCGCCTTCCCGGCCCTGGCGAACGCCTCGCGGGCCTCGGGCCGGCCCTCGCGGGCCATCCGGACCACCTCGGGGAAGGTGAGCCGCGGATCTCCGGCCGCCTGCCGGACGGTGTCGAGGATGACGTCGATCGATCCGATCGCCTCGACGCAGCCCCGGGCGCCGCACCGGCAGCGCGGCCCGGCCGGGTCGACGCACAGGTGGCCGACCTCGCCCGCGACGCCGTACGCGCCGCGCATCAGCTGGCCGTTGACGACCAGGGCGGAGCCGATGCCCGAACCGATGGTGACCAGGGCGAAGTAGCCGGTGCCGATGCCTTCGCCGAACCAGTGCTCGGCGACCGTCAGCGCCCGCACGTCGTTCTCCACGGTGACGCTCAACCCAGTTGCGGCCTCCAGTAGTTCGGCCAGCGGGACGTTGCGCCAGCCGAGCAGGCCGGAGTGCCGCAGCCGTCCCCGGTCGCGGTCCACGTCGCCGTTCACCGCGATCCCGAGGTGGCGGGTGCGGGCCCGGAACCCGGGCTCGGAGTCGAGCAGTTCGTCGACCAGTTCGGCGAGCAGCGCAGTGACGGCCTCCGGGGTGCAAACCTCCACCGGCCGGACTGCGGTGTCCCGGATGCCCGCCCTCAAGTCGCATACCGCGCCGAAGAGTTGGTCGGCGCTGATCTTTACGCCGAGGAAGTACTCGCGGTCCCGGTCCACCGCGAGCGGGTACACCGGCCGGCCCGCACCGGGGGCGGTGCGCTCGGGTGGCAGTTCGTACAGGTAGCCACCGTCGATCAGCGGCCGGGCCGCCTTGGTGACGGCCGTCGAGGAGAGCCCGGTGCGGCGCGCCAACTCGACTCTGCTGAGCGGCCCTTCGGCCAGCAGACGGGAAAGGATCGCGGTCTCGGCCGGGGCGCTGACAAGGGGTTGCGAGCGTTGTCGGGACACGTGGGCAATCTAGAGCAAATAAATAACTTCCGACAGTATTGATTCGGGAACCGGGACCGCCCTACGCTCGGGAGCCGCCTCCGGCCGGACGCCACCCAACTCCCTTCGCGCGTCAGGGGTTTCACTCGTGCCCGCCACGCCTCCGCCCGTCAGCTTCGACCCCGACCGCGGCCTCGCGGTCCTGCGCACCCCGAACAGCGTGTACGCCCTGCGCCTGCACCCCGACGGCAGCCCCCGGCACCTGTACTGGGGCGCCCCGCTCGACACCGCCGCCCTGGCGGCGCTGCCCGCCGCCGGCTCCCCCGCCGACAGCAGCTTCGAGGACGACGCCGCCGCCGACGAACTCGCGCCGCAGACCGGCGCGCGCTTCGGCCCGGCCGGCCTCCAGGTCCGCTTCGCCGACGGCACCCGCGGCGCCCAGTGGCGCTTCACCGGCCACCAGGTCGACGGCGGCGAACTGCGGCTGCGCCTCCAGGACCGCCGCCGCCCGCTGCGCGCCGAACTCTGCTACCGCGTCCGGCCCGACAGCGACGTGATCGAGCGCTGGACCGAACTGACCCACCTCGGCCCCGCGGACGGCCCCGACGAACCGATCACCGTCGACCGGCTCGACTCGGCCGCCTGGCGGACCCCCGCGCTGGCCGACTACCGGCTCAGCCACCTGGTGGGCGGCTGGAACAGCGAGTTCCAGCTGCGGCGCGACCGGCTGCCGGTCGCCGAGACCGTCCTCACCAGCCGCCGGGGCCTGACCGGGCACCACGCGAACCCCTGGCTGGCCGTGGACGACGGCACCGCGGCCGAGGAACACGGCGAGGTGTGGAGCACCGCACTGGCCTGGAGCGGCAGTTGGCGCATCACCGTGCACCGCGACCCGGTCGGCCGCACCGGCTGGACCGGCGGCTTCGGCCACGACGGCACCACCTGGACGCTGCGGGCCGGCGAGCGGCTGCACACCCCCGTGTTCGCCGGCCTGTACACCGCGCACGGCTTCGGCGCGTCCAGTGCCGCCTGGCACGACCACGTACGCAGACACGTCCTGCCGCGGCCCGAACAGGACCGGCCGGTGCTGTACAACTCCTGGGAGGCCACCGGCTTCGACGTCTCCGAGGCCGGCCAGCTCCGCCTGGCGCGGCTCGCCGCCGGGCTCGGCGCCGAACTGTTCGTGCTGGACGACGGCTGGTTCGGCACCCGGCGCGACGACCGCTCCGGGCTCGGCGACTGGACGCCCCGGCCCGCCGCCTTCCCCCGCGGGCTGCGCCCGCTGGCCGACGAAGTACACCGGCTCGGAATGGAGTTCGGACTCTGGGTGGAACCGGAGATGGTCAACCGCGACAGCGAGCTGTACCGCACCCACCCCGACTGGGTGGCGCACTCCCCGCACCTGGACGCCACCGAGCTGCGCCACCAGCTGGTGCTGAACTTCGCCCGGCCGGAGGTCGAGTCCTGGGCCCACGGCACGCTCGACGCCCTGGTCCGCGAACACGCCGTCGACTGGCTGAAGTGGGACGCCAACCGGCCCTTCACCGAAGCAGGTTGGGACGGCCACCCGGACCCGGACCGGCTGTGGATCGAACACACCCGGGCCGTCCACCGGATCATGGACCGGCTGCGCGCCGACCACCCGGGCCTGCGCATCGAGGCCTGCGCGGGCGGCGGCGGCCGGGTCGACCTCGGCATGCTCGCCCGCACCGACCAGGCCTGGACGTCCGACAACACCGACCCGGTCGACCGGATCGGGATCCAGCACGGCTTCTCACAGCTCTTCCCCGCCCAGGCGATGGCCGCGTGGGTCACCGACAGCCCCAACCCGGCGACCGGGCGGAGCACCCCGCTGCGGTTCCGCTTCCACGTCGCGATGGCCGGGGCGCTCGGGATCGGCGGCGACCTGACGTCCTGGTCGGCGGAGGACCTCGCCGAGGCCGCCGAACTCGTCACCCGCTACAAGCAGATCCGCCCGCTCGTCCAGCGCGGCGTCCAGCACCGGCTCGCGCCGCCCGGACCGGTGGGCGCCGTCCACTACGCCTCCCACGACGGCCGGGACCACGCGCTCCTCGTCTGGCGCCCCACCACCCGCTTCGGGCACCCGCCCGCCCCGATCCGCCTGCCCACGCTCGACCCCGCCGCCAACTACCTCGACCTGGACCGGAACCGGGAGTACAGCGGCGCCGTCCTGGTCCACCGCGGCATCGAGCCACCGCTGCCGGCCGGCGACTACGCCAGCTGCCTGGTCCGCCTGTGCCGCGCCGACGACTGACCACCGGCGGCTGACCGGCTGCCGCGCAGCGGTCTGCCGCGCAGCCGTGTAACGCGCAGCGGTCTGCCGCGCAGCCGTGTAACGCGCAGCGGTCTGCCGCGCAGCCGTGTAACGCGCAGCGGTCTGCCGCGCAGCGGTGTGGCGGCGCGCCCAAGGCCCCTGCCTCGCGGGAGGATTGCGCGGCAGTTGTGCGGGCGGGTGGGAGGTGAGTGCCGGTGCGGACCGACCGCAGCGAGGACGGCGCGGGGTACGGGGTCGGCAAGGTGGGGCGGGTGGTGTCGCTGGGGACCGCCGTCCTGATGTACTGCGTGATGGTCGGCCTGCAGTTCGCGCCGGACGGCTGGCAGACGCCGTCGGTGGTGGTCGCGGTGCCGGCCCTGGTGTCGATGGCGTTCCGGCCGCCGATGATCCTGGCGTCGGCGGTGCTCGCGATCGGCACCCGCTGGGCCTTCGTCCCGGACGAACCGGGCCGGATCGGCGCCGCGATCGGCACCACCTCGGTGATCGTCATCATCGCCGCGCTGGGCGTCTACCTGGTGCACCGTCGCGAGCAGGCGGCCGCGCACCTGGTGGAGGTCAGTTCGGTCGCCGAGGCCGCCCAGCGCGCGATCCTGCGGCCGCCGCCGCCCGTCGTCGGACCGTTCCGCACCGCCGCCGCGTACCGGGCCGCCGCACAGTACGCCCGGGTCGGCGGGGACTTGTACGCGGTGGCGGACACCGCGTTCGGCGTCCGCGCCCTGATCGGCGACGTCCGCGGCAAGGGCCTGGACGCCGTCGCCACCGCCGCCGTCATCCTCGGCTCGTTCCACGAGGCCGCCCAGGATCACGCCCGCCTCGACGACCTCGCGGACCGGATGGACACCAGCCTGCGGCGCCACCTGAACGACTCGGAGGCGTTCGGCACCGCCTTCCTGGTCGAGATCGCCGCCGACGGCACCGCCCACGGGCTGTCCTGCGGGCACCCGCCGCCGCTGATCCTGCACGGCACCGGCGTCGCCGAACTCCCGGTCTCCCCGCGCCCGCCGCTCGGCCTGAGCGGCCTGCTCCCCGACCCGGTGGCCGCGGAGCCCGCACCCGCCGTCCCGCTGGGCCCCGGCGACACCCTGCTGCTGTACACCGACGGCCTCACCGAGGCCCGCGCCGCCGACGGCGCCTTCTACCCGCTGCTCCCCCGCCTGACCGCCCACCTGGAGTCGCAGCCCGACGGCCCCGACCCCGTCGCCCTGCTGGACTGGCTGCACCGCGACTCCCGCGCCTTCGCCACCGGCGGCGCCGACGACGACGCCGCGCTGCTCGCGCTGGCCTGGCCGCGGGTCGTGGAACATCCCAGAAACCTGGGATACCCGGAGCGCCCACCCCTCTGACAGGCTGACCTGTCATGGACGCGCGCAGCAACGATGCTCCGTGCGGGTGAGGAGGCTTCGTGATCGCCGGACTGAATCACCGCCCCGCCACCCCGAACCCCGAGCGCCCACCGCTGCGCTTCCGCCTGCTCGGCCAGCTCGCCGCCGAGACCGGCCACGGCCCGCTCGCCCTCGGCTCGCTCAAACAGCGCGCCGTCCTGGCCGCCCTGCTCGGCCACCCCAACACGCTGCTCTCCACCGACCTGCTGACCGAGGCCGTCTGGGAGGACGAACCGCCCCGGTCCGCCCGCAAGAACCTCCAGGTGTACGTCTCCGGCCTGCGCGGGGCACTCGGCGCGGCCCGCCTGGTGCACCGCCCCGGTGGCTACGAACTGCACGTCGCCGACGAGGAGTTGGACACCCTGCGGTTCGCCGCCCTGGTCCGGTCCGGCCGGGAGGCGGCGGCCCGGCAGGACGACGAACAGGCCGGCCGGCTGCTCGGCGAGGCACTGCGGCTGTGGGCCGGCCCGCCACTGCCGGAACTGCGGCACTCCTCCGCGCTGCGGGCCGTCGCCGAACGACTGACCGCCCGCTACCTCGCGGCCGTCGAGGACTGGGCCGAGGTCGAACTGCGGCTCGGCCACGCCGGCCGGGTCGCGGGTGCCCTCACCGACCTGACCGACCGTCACCCCCTGCGCGAACGCCTCCAGGCCGTCCACCTGCTCGCCCTGCACCGCGCCGGGCGGCGCGCCGAAGCACTCGCCGCGTTCGCGCAACTGCGCCAGCAACTCTCCCGCGAACTGGGCCTGTCCCCCGGCCCCGAGCTGGAGGCCTGCCACCGCGAACTGCTCGCCGACCGCCCGACGCCCCCGCCTCCGCGTGCCGCCGCGCGCTCGGGCCGGACCGTGCTGCCGCCGGACACCACCGCGTTCACCGGACGGGAACAGCAGGTCGCGGAACTGGTCCGCGCCGCACGCCGCGCCGAACGCCCGGTGGTGCTGACCGGACCGATCGGCGTCGGCAAGACCGCACTCGCGATCCGCGCCGCCCACGCACTGCGCGACGACTTCCCCGACGGCCGCCTCTTCATCCACCTGCGGGACGCCACCGGCCGCGCCCGCGAACCCCGGGCCGTCGCCGCCGACCTGGCCCGGCTGCTCGCCACCGACACCGCCGACCCCTTGCAGACCTGGCGCGAATGGCTGGCCGAACACCGAGCACTGGTCGTCCTGGACGGCGCCTCCGACGACCACACCACCCACGCCCTGCTCCCACCGCCCGGCCCCGCCGTCGCCCTGGTCACCGGCCGCACCCCCCTCCCCGGCCTCGGCGCCACCCACCGCACCGACCTCGCCCCCTTCACCCTCCCCGAAGCCCTCGCCCTGCTGTCACTCCTCGTCGGCACCCACCGCGTCGACGCCGCCCCCACCGCCGCCGAACGCATCGTCACCGCGTGCGGCCTCCTGCCCGCCGCCGTCCGCCTGGCCGGCTACAAACTCGCCGCCCTCCGCCACCTCCCCCTCGACGAATTCGCCGACCGCCTCGCCGACCCCCACCGCGCCCTCGACGAACTCGCCGTCGGAGAAACCCGCCTCCGCGACCGCCTCGACACCCAATGGCACGCCCTCACCCCCGACCAACGCACCACCCTCACCCACCTGGCCCGCCACCCCTGGACCCCCACCTTCGACCTCACCCACGCCCGCCACGCCCTCGACCTCTCCCCCGCCCCCGCCCTCGCCGCCCTCGAACACCTCATCCTGGCCGGCGTCCTCCTCTGCCCCACCGAAGAAGCCCCCGCCCACACCGCCCACTACTCCCTCCCACTCCTCACCCACCTCCACGCCCACCTCCAACAGCCCGCGTCCGACCGACCGTGAGCACCAGAATGAGGAGCATGAGCGAGCCCACCCAGAAGCACTCGATCACCACGCCTCGCGACATTGCCGAAGCGGCCCGACCCGCAGCGACCCCTCCGGCTGTCCGCCGGCTCGAACGGGACAACCTCGACGAGCTCATCACCCTCGCCGAGGCCGAACACGGCCCGATCACCCCCGAAGAGATCCACGAGCGTCGCGACCTGCTGCGCCGCACGCGCGACGAGCAGCAAGCATCCGACACGAACAACTGAACGTCGCGCCTGGCGAGCCCGGCCTCACCACTTGCACGCCCACCCCGGCCCGCCCGACGGAACGCATAGCGCCGACCACCGTTATGGTGGCCGGCGCTTTGCGGCTGGTGGTCGGGGCCGCTACTGGACGAAGAGGACGCTCTGGCCGAGCGTGAGGTCCTTGGTCTCGCCCGGCAGCATGGCGCCGAGTACGTGGCCGGTGCAGTCGGGTGCGTCGAAGATCAGGGCGACCCCTTCGGTCTGGTTGGTGACGGCGGAGGGGGATGTGTCGGCCTTGACGCAGCTCTTCGCGTCGGCGTCCTCCGTCGGCGTCCCGGCCGGGTCCTGAGCCGGGTCCTGGGCCGAGGTCTGCGTCCCGGCCGCGGCTGGAGCCGGGGCCTGGTCGGGCTGCTGGGGGATGTCCGCCGACGCTGTCGGGCCGGCGGCCAGGACGGTCGCGCCGAGGGTGGTCGCGATGAGCATGCCGATACGACGCATGAAGAACCGCCTTCGAGTACGAGGGAAATGGGTCGAGACCGTTCCCCACCACGAACGGCCCGGTGCGGGATCCGCCCCGGGGTCACCCGCGCGCCGCGCAATCGCCCATCGAACGGATCCCGGGCCGGTGTCGGCGGCGGGCGCTACGGTGCGTCGCCATGAGCACTGATGATCTTGACCAGTACGACGGAGAGTGGGCGGACGTCATCGCGAGCTGGCAGGTCAAGAAGGACACCGCCGCGACCTGGGAGGAACACCGGCCGGAGTTCCACGTGGACACCTCGCACGACGTACGGACGGTCATGGCCGCGATGGCCGCCGAGGTCAAGGACGGCCCGCAGTACGACGCGGTGCCGTGGGACTGGTTCGACGGCGCCGAGATCCCCCACCTGCTGGAGCAGATCCGCCACGGCGACACGGAGAGCGCCGACCGGGCGCTGTCCCGCCTGTGGAACAGCGTCTGCCACCAGGGCACCCCTTCCACAGCCGGCACCCTCGCCGTCCCCTTCCTGATCCGCACCGCCCTCGCTCGTCCCGACCCCGACGTCCTCCTCCTGGTCGGGAGTCTCGCCCGCCGCCCACACTTCGGAAGCGGCACCCGCACCGGACTGCTACGGGCCGGCGAACCTGCCGACCGCGTTGTCTTCGACTGCGGCGGCCACAACGCCAACTGGTCCGTCCAGGCCGCCCAGCAGGCCATCGCCGACGACGCGGACCTGCTCCTCCCCCTGCTCGACCACCCCACCGCAACGCTCCGCGCCGTCACCGCCTACGCCCTCGCGGCCGCCCCCGCCCGCGCCCGCGCCCGGATCACGGCCGCCCTGCACACCCGCTTCGCCACCGAGACCGAGCCGGTGACCCGCGCGAGCCTGGTCCTCGCCATCGCCCAACTGGCCTGGGAGACACGCGATCCCACCACAATCGCCCACACCCACACCTGGTGGCGGGACCCCACCCGACCGACGGAGGTCCGAGTGAGCGCGGCCCTCGCCTGGCTCTGCCTCGTCGACGACCCCATCCCCACCGAACTCGACCCCCTCCTCGACGAAGAGGCCACCGACCACCTCGCCGCCCTACTCGCCCCCGTCCCCTGGCTCCGCGACGCCGCCCCTGACGGCGGGCTGCGCACCGTCCTCGACCAAATGCGCAACCCCGACGACCTTCCCTGGATCGCCCACCTGGGCTGACACCCTTCCCCGGCCACTTGTACCGCCCCTTATGCGGCCCTGTACCGGCCCGCAACCGGCGCCCCCCACAGTCCTGGTGACACTCGCTCGGAGGGGAGGGACGGACGTGGAGCTGTCGGAGGTCCTCGGTCTGCGTCCGGAGCCGGCCGCCGGGTTGTTGGTTGCTCTGACCCGGCGGTGCCCGTTGAGTTGTGCGCACTGTTCGACGGCCTCCTCGATGGACTCGGCCGAGCATCCGGACGGTACACGGCGCGTTCAACTCCTGCGGTTCGTAAGGTCGTTCACGCCGGAGCAGCGCCCGGAGGTGGTGCTGCTGACCGGCGGTGAGCCGCTGCTGCTGCCGGGGCTGGCGTACGAGCTGACGCGTGCGGCGCAGCACACCGGGGCGCGGGTCTCGTTGCTGAGCGGGTTGTTCTTCGCGCGCGACGCCGGTCGGATCCCGGCGCCGATCCTGCGGACGATCACGGCGCTCGACCACTTCTCGGCCAGCCTGGACGCCCCGCACGAGCGCGAGGTTTCGCGTGCGGACGTGTTCCGGGTGCTGGCGCGGGTGCTGGACGCGGGGGTGGCCGTCAGCCTGCACCTGACGGGTAGCGGCCCGGACGACCCGTACCTGGCGGAGGCGACGGCCGCGGTGATCAAGGAGTTCGGCGATCGGGTGCCGATGCTGGTCAACGAGGTGCGCGCGGTCGGCCGCGCCACCAGCGGCCGGACGGTGGCGGGGCCGGGCGGGCCGTGCGCGATGGCGGCGTGGCCGACCGTCGCGCCCGACGGGACGGTGCTCGCCTGCTGCAACCAGCGGACGGTGGACCTGCGGCCCGTCCCGCCGCACCTGCGGCTCGGGCACATCGCGGAGGACGACTGGCCGACCGTCCGCCGCCGCACCCTGGACTCGCCGCGGCTGCGGCTGATCCGCACCCTCGGGCCGGACCAGTTGCGTGCCCGCAGCGGCGCCGACCCCGCCGAGGGCGGCTACTGCGCCGGCTGCCGCGCCCTCCCGGCGGCGCCGGGCCCGGACGACGCCGCCGCGGCCGGCGCGGCCGGCCGGCTGCTGGACCAGCTCTCCGCCGCCCGCCTGCGCGCCCAGGGCCCGGCGGCCCTGCTGCGCCGCTACGGCTGCGCGCCGTACGCGCATCTGGTGCGGCCCGGGAGCCCGGTGTGAGCGTCCCGGCCTCCCGCGCACTGGACGCCCGGCTGGCGCTGGTCGCGCCCGCGCTGCATCGGGCGAGCTCCCGACTGTGGCGACCGGAAGGCGATCTGACGGGCCGCTACATCGACTACCTGTGGGCGATGCACGCGCTGACCGTCGCCTCCGTCCCGCTGCTGGAGCGCGCCGCGGCGGCCTGTGCGCGGCTGGACGAGGAGTGGGCGCCGCGGTTGGCGGCGTACTTCGCGGTCCACGCGGAGGAGGAACGGGGGCACGACGCCTGGCTGTTGGCGGATCTGGTGGCGGCCGGGGAGCAGCAGGAACCGCCGTTGCCGCCGCCGCTGGTGGTGGAGCTGGCGGGCGCGCAGTACTACCGGATCGAGCACCGCCATCCGGCCGCGCTGCTCGGCTATCTCGCGGTGCTGGAGGGCCATGCCCCGTCGCCCGCCCTGGCGGGGGTGCTGGCCACCCGGACGGGGCTGCCGGAAGCCGCATTCCGGACGGTGCGCGAGCACGCGGCGCTCGACGCGGGGCATCTCGCCGAGGTCCGACGTCAGCTCGACCGGCTCGAGTTGACAGCTGCGCAGCAGACCGAGGTCGCCGTCAGCGCCCTGCACACCGCGGGCATCCTCGCCCGGCTCTTCCACCAGCTCGCCGCGGATCCAGGAGGACAGCAATGACTGACCGCACCGACCCGGCCCTGGCGGCCCTGGCTGCCGCCGGTTTCGACCTGAGCGGCCTCACCGAGGAGCAGCACGCGGTGCTGCGTTCGCTCACCGAGCAGGAGCTCGGCCTGCTGACCGATCTGCGGGGCCGGCTGGAGGAGGCCGGGCCGGAGGTCCAGGGGCATGCGGAGGTGGCGGGCGGTGCTCTCTTCTGACGTGTTCGGCCCGGATCCGGCGGGCGGGCGCTGCCCGGGCTGCCACCGTCCGCTGCCGGTGGAGGCCCGGTTCTGCGCGGCGTGCGGGACTCCGCGCGCCGACGCCCGGGGTCCGGAGACGGCCGGCCGCAAGATCGTCACGGTGCTGTTCTGCGACCTGGTCGGTTCGACGGCGCTGTCGGGGACGCTCGATCCGGAGGCGCTGCGCGGGGTGACGCTGCGCTACTTCGACGCGATGCGGGCGGCGATCGAGGAGCACGGCGGCACGGTGGAGAAGTTCATCGGGGATGCCGTGATGGCGGTGTTCGGCGTGCCGTCGGTGCGCGAGGACGACGCCCGGCGGGGGCTGGCCGCGGCGCTCGGGATGCTGGCGGCGCTGCGGGCGCTCAACGAGGAGCTGCACGCCGAGTTGGGTCTACGGCTGACGGTCCGGATCGGCGTCAACACGGGCCGGGTGGTGACGGGTTCGGACGCGTCGGCGCGGCAGGCGCTGGTGTCCGGCGAGGTGGTGAACGTCGCGGCGCGGCTGGAGCAGAACGCCGGGCCGGGCGAGGTGCTGATCGGTCCGGACACCCTGCGGGCCGCGGGCGAGGGGGTGCGGGCGGTCGAGGTCGGGCCGCTGCGGCTCAAGGGCAAGGAGCAGGAGGTGACGGCGCACCGGCTGCTCGGGCTGGAGCTCAGGGCGCCGGAGCGCCTCGACCTGCCGTTCGTCGGCCGCGAAGCCGAACTGGCGCTGCTGGACACGGAGTTCGAACGCACAGCCACCGAGCGAACGGCCCGCCTGCTGGTGCTGGGCGGCGAGCCTGGTCAGGGCAAGACCCGGCTGCTCCGGCACTGGCTCGAACTCTCGAGCAACTCCGGCCGGTTCGGTGCGGGCCGGTGCCGCCCGCCGGGCGAGCAGGCGGGCCTTCAGCCGCTGGCGGACGCCGTCACCGCGCTGCTGGCCAAGGCCCCCGACCACCGGCAGCTGCCCGGCCTGGAGGTGCTGGCGCAGGGCCTGCTCGCGGACGGCACGCCGACGCCGTCGCCGGAGGACACCGGCGCGGCGCTGGTCGAGCTGCTGGGCGCGCTGGCGGGGCGCGCGCCGCTGGTGCTGGTGATCGACGACGCGCACTGGGCGGCCGCGTTGCTGCTCGACCTGCTGGACCGGGTGGTGGCGGCACTCGCGGACGCCCCGGTGCTGGTGGCGGTGCTGGGCCGGCCCGAGCTGCTGGACGCCGGCCCGGCCGGTCCGCACCGGGTGCTGACGCTCGGTGCGCTGTCCGACCGGGAGGCGCGGCAGTTGGCCGGGGCGCTGGGCGGGGCGGCGCCCGCACACCTGCTGGAGCGGGCGGGCGGCAATCCGCTGCATCTGGAACAGCTGCTCGCGGCCCCGGCGAACAGGAGCGGGAGCGGCGACGGGGTTCCGCTGACCCTGCAGACGCTGATCGGAGCCCGGCTGGACGCGTTGGACCCGGCCGAGCGGCGGGCGGTCGATCTGGCGTGCGTGCTGGGCCGCGAGTTCGCCGCCGATGAGTTGGCGGCGCTGGACACCGCCGGTCCCGATCTGTCGGCGGCGCTGCGGCGGCTGGGGCGGCACCGGCTGGTGGTGGCGGACGGCGCGTCGTTCCGGTTCGCCAGCGGTGTGGTGCAGGAGGTCGCGTACGAGTGCCTGTCCAAGCAGGGCCGGGCCGAGCGGCACGAGCGGGCGGCCGCGCTGCGTTCGGTGCGGGCGGGTGGCCCGGCGGTGGTCGGCGGCCATCTGGAGCGCGCGCACCGGTACCGGGCCGAGCTGGGTCTGCACGGCGAGCGCACGGACGCGCTGCGGCGGGGCGCGGCGGCCGCGCTGGCCGAGGCGGGTGCCCGGGCGGCGGCCCGGACCGACCCGGGCTGGGCGGTGGAGCTGCTGACCAGGGCGACCGCGCTGCTGCACCCGGGCGAGGACGGGCGGCTTCCGGCGGCCCGCCGGCTGGGCGAGGCGCTACTCGCGCTGGGCCGGATCGAGCCGGGCCGGGTGCTGCTCGCCGAGGTCGGTGCGAGTGCGGACGATCCGGTGGAGGCGGCGCACGCGCGGCTCAGCCTGGCGGCCGTCGGCCAGCAGCGGGCGCCCGCGCCGGTGGCCCGGGAGACCCTGCCGGTGTTCCAGCGGGCGGGCGACCAGTTGGGTCAGGCGCGGGCCTGTCTGCGACTGGCGCAGCAGGAGCAGATCGACGGGCGGCACGCGGCGGCGACCCGGTTGCTGGCGCGGGCGCTGCGGCATGCCGAGCGTTCGGACGGCGAGCAGGAGCGGGCGTCGGCGCTGGGTGCGATCGGGGTGTCGCTGTGGCGCGGTCCGGTGCCGGCCGCCACCGCGATAAAGCGCTGCCAGGACCTGCTGGCCGCACAGGGCCGGGGGCGGCGGGCGGTGCGGGTGACGCTGAACTGTCCGCTGGCGGTGCTGCTGGCGCTCGGCGACGACCGGGCGGGGGCGGCGGCCTGCCTGGCGGAGGCCTCGCACCACGCCGAGCGGCTGGGGTACGCGGAGGCGGCGGCGTTCCTGCCGCTGTTCGGCGCGACGGTGGCGGCGCTCGGTGGTCGGCCGAGGGAGGCGCTGGAGTTGCTGGCGGCGACGGCCGCGGCCGCCCGGGAGCTGGGCGGGGGCGCGCTGCTGAGCGGTGCGCTGCTCGACATGGCACGCCTGCACCTGGACCTGGACGAGCGCCGGGCCGCCGGGGCCGCGCTGGCCGCGCTGGAGGAGGAGCGGGCCCGCGCCGGCGGCCGGTTGTCGTTCGCGACGCTGGCGGAGCGCGACGGTCTGCGGGCCCGGCTGGCGGCCGCCGGCGGCGACCGGGTGCCCGCGCTGCGGCTGGCCCGCGGCGCGGTCGAGGTGGCCGGCCGGACGGATTCGCCGATCCTGCAGGGCCTGGCCGCCGCCGACCTGGCCCGTACCGCCGCGCTGCTCGGCCTGGACCAGCAGCGTCTGCTGTCCGCCGCCGCGGCCGGCGGCCGATTCGCGGCCAAGGGGCACGGCCCGGGCGTGCGGCTCGCCGAGGCCCTGGCCGGCCACCATCCCCGCAGAGAGGCAGTTTCGTGATGACGACCGTGCCCCACGCCGTGCCCCCGCGCGGCCTGACCTGGCGCCTCGCCGGCCGGACCCCCGAGGACGTCCGGACGGAGGCGGACGCGCTGCCCGAGCGGCCCGCGGCGGGCACGCTGGTCGGGGGTTCCGGGCGGGGCGTGCGGGTCTGCGTGGTCGACTCCGGCGTGGACGGGTCCCATCCGCTGGTCGGCCCGGTGGCGGGCGCGCACGTGGTGCGCAAGGACGAGGCCGGGACGATCCGGGTCGAGGCGCTCGGCGCGGACGACCCGGGCGACGTCTCCGGCCACGGCACGGCCTGCGCGAGCATCGTCCGGCGGGCCGCGCCGGACTGCGAGATCCACAGCGTCCGGGTGCTCGGCGAGCGCTTCACCGGCAGCGGCGACGTGCTGCTGGCGGGGCTGCGGTGGGCGATCCGGCAGGGCTTCGACGTGATCAACCTGAGCCTGTCGACCACCCGCACCCGGTACCTGGAGGACCTGCACGTGCTGGCCGACGAGGCGTACTTCGGGCGCAGCACGATCGTCGCGTCCGCTCACAACGCCCAGGTGGAGAGCTTCCCGTGGCGGTTCTCGTCGGTGATCTCGGTGGGCAGCCACCGGGAGGACGACCCCGATCTGCACCTGTACAACCCCGAGCCGCCGGTGGAGTTCTTCGGCCCCGGCGTCAACGTCGAGGTGGCCTGGCTCGGCGGCGCCACCTTGCGCAGCAGTGGCAACAGCTTCGCGACGCCGTTCGTCGCGGGCCTGTGCGCCCGGATCCTGTCCGAGCGGCCCAGGCTGACGCCGTTCCAGCTGAAGCACGCCCTGTACCTGTCCGCAGCGAACGTCCATGTCGGCGGCACCCGGTGAGCGCCGGGCCGCACGTCGTGAGAAAGGGACCGTGGTCGAGATGACCCAGTCAACCGCCCCCGCCGCGCCGTCGACCGATCCCGTGGTGGCGGAACTCCTGCAGTCGGTGGTCGATGTGGCCCGCGCCATCTTCGGCGCCCAGGCCGGTTCGATCCTGCTGCTCGACCACCAGTCCTTCGAGCTGGTCTTCCAGGCGGTGTCCGGCCAGGGGCAGGAGTTCCTGATCGGCCGCCGCTTCCCCGCCGGCCAGGGCATCGCCGGCTGGGTGGCCGGTTCGGGCGAGCCGATGATCGTCGACGACCTGCGCCGCAGCACGTCCTTCGACCAGGAGGTCGCCGAGTCCACCGGCTACGTCCCCGACGCCCTGATGGCCGCCCCGCTCATTCACGGCGACCGCGTCCTGGGCGTCCTGGAGGTGCTGGACCCGGCCCCCGGCCCCACCCGGGCCTGCCTCCCGGAACTCGACCTGCTCGCCCTGTTCGCCCGCCAGGCCGCGGTGGCCCTGCGGGTCGCCGTCGACGGCCCGGCTCCGGCACTCGCCGCGGGCGACCGCGACCGGGCGGTACGACTGCTCGCCGAGGTGCAGCGGCTGATCGGCGACCGCGCCGACTGGTGATGTACCGGCCCTGAACCGGCCCTGAAGCGGCGCCAACTACCCTTTCCGCCAAGGCAGTTGAGCCATCCGAGTGACGAGGAGACCGCGATGGGCACCGACGACCGCACCCCCGAGGACAGCGCCACCGAGTCCGAGGCCGTCCTCTCCCTCCAGGAGACCGCCACCGCCGACGACATCGAGGCCCACGGCCTGGTCCAGAGCGTGTTCTGCTCCCCCGAGACCATGACCATCACGGTCGCCTAGCCTCCGGAGGCCAATATGAGCACCGACCGCATTCCCGAGGACGCCGCCGCCGAGGCGGAAGCCGTCCGCTCCCTCCAGCAGGCACCCGCCGCCGAGGCCGAGGACGTCGAGGGCCACGTCTTCAGCGTCCTCAGCGTGGCCTGCAACACCATCATCGTGACCGAGACGCTGTAGGGCCCGTGAGCACCGACGACAGCGCCGCCGAGGCCGAGGCCGTCCGCGTCCTCCAGGAAGCGCCCGGCGTCGCGGACGACGACGTCCGGGCCCACGCCGCGTTCAGCGTCCAGACCGGCGACCTCACCAGCTTCACCGCCACCCACCTCCCCCAGGCCTGACCGATCCACCCCCATCCGAACACGGGAGACCGCGATGAGCACCGACCGCACCCCTGACAACGACGCCGCCGAGACCGAGACCGTCCTCTCCCTCCAGGAGACCGCCACCGCCGACACCGGCGACGACGTCGAGGCCCACGACACCGCCTGCCACAACTGCTGGCCGCCGACCACCGAAATGGTGTTCTAGTGCCGCGTCAGGCAACCTTCGCCCCGTCGCGACGCGCCCCCAGCCCTTGGGGGGCTGGGAGGTACCCCCAGGCACGCACTCTCGCCGCACCGGTCGAAAACCCAAGTACATCCAGTACGAGGGCTTCCGTCCGGCACGCCGATAGCACGCACCGGACGCCGCTCCTTGACGGGCAATGGCTGCCTGACGCGGCACTAGCTCCCGCCATCACCCGACAGGAGACGTTCATGGCCGAGGCGCCGGCGGAGTTCACCGTCGCGGACCGGGAGTACTACGCGCCGCTGGACACCGCCGCGCCGAAGGGCGACCCGTTCACGCCGGGCCGGCCCGCCGAGGGCTGGCTGGGGGTGGCGAGCGGGGTGTGGACGATGTGGCACCGGGAGGGGATGCCCGCGCTGCCCGCGGACGGCTGGAAGGTGCACGTCTCCGCGCGCCGGTCACGCGCGGCCGCCGTGCTGGACACCGTCGCGGAGATCTGTTTCGCGCAGGACGTCGCGTTCAAGCATCTCGCCACCGACCACTGGTACTGGTGGATCCACCGCAAGCACGCGTCCCGGCCGCAGAGCGGCAAGTTCATCGCCGCGTACCCGGCGGACACCGCCGCCTCCCGCCGTCTGATGGAGGCGCTGCGGGAGGCGCTGGACGGCGAGCAGGGGCCGCTGATCCTGACGGACCGCCGTTTCCCGGGCAGCGAGACCGTCCAGTACCGGTACGGGGCGTACCGGACGCGCGAGCGGCTGGACGCGGACGGCACCCGCACCCTGCTGACCCGCGGTGCCGGCGGCGAGGAGGTGCCGGACCGGCGCGGTGCCTCGTTCCAGCTGCCGGACGGCATGACCGACCCGTTCGCGGTGCGCCCGGTCCCGGCCCGCCCCGAGGGGCCGGTGGTGCTGCGCGGCTTCTCGGTCGGGGACGCGATCGTCCACTCGAGCGGCGGCGGCGCCTACCAGGGGGTGGAGGTCGCCACCGGCCGGAAGGTGTTCGTCAAGGAGGCCCGCCCGTTCCACGGTCTGGGCGAGGGCGAGGACGACGCGGTCTCCCGGCTGCACCGGGAGTGGCGGACGCTGACCGCCCTGCACGCTCTCGCGCCCGGCCTGGCGCCGGAGCCGATCGCTCAATTCCGGGCGGGTGGGCACGAGTTCATGGTCACCGAGTTCGTCGGGGGCAAGGCGCTGAACCGGATCCCGCCGACCAGCCACCCCGGGCTGAAGACCGGCAGCACCGCCGAGGAGTTCGCTGCCTACTACGCGCGGTGCGAGCGGATCCTCGCCGCGATCGAGGCCGCGATGGAACGCCTGCACGCCCTCGGCTGGACGTTCGTGGACGTCAGCCCGGCCAACGTGCTGGTGACGCCCGACGACGGCATCAGGCTGATCGACTTCGAGACCGCCTGCGGCCCCGGCGACACCCCCGGCCGGATGGGCACGCCCGGGTACGTCGCGCCGCGGCACGTCGTGGAGCGGGACGGCCGCACCGCCCACGACGACTTCGGCGTCAGCGGCCTGGCGATGCTGCTGCTGGGCTGCCTGCCGAACACCCCCGGCCGCACGCCCGACTCGCTCACCCACTTCCACCACGACCTGACCGGGAGCGCCCCGATCAGCGAGGTGCTGTGGAAGCGCGCCACCCGCTACCACCCGCCGAGCGAGAACCCGGCGCTGCCCTCGCCGGAGGAGGTCGCCGCCGACCCGCTGCGCCACCTCGCCGAGCTGCGCGACGCCACCGCTGCCGGGCTGCTCGCCGCCGCCGACCCGGCGCACCCGGCGCGGACCTTCCCGACCGTCCCGCAGGGGTACACCGCCAACACCCTGTGCGTGCTCTACGGTGCGGCCGGCGTGCTGCACGCGCTGCACCGCTGCGGCATCGCCGCCCCCGAGGGCGCGCTGGAGCGGCTGCGCCGCGACGCCCTCGCCGCCGGCCCGGAGCTCGCGCCCGGGCTCTACGTCGGCCTGGCCGGGATCGCCTGGGTGCTGGCCGAGCACGGCCTGCTGGACGAGGCCCGGAGCCTGCTGGACACCGCCGACGCGCACCCGCTGACCGGGCGGAGCGCCACCCTGTCCGGCGGCGCGGCCGGCCTGGCGATGGGCCACCTCGCGCTGTACCGCCGCACCGGCGACGCACACCACGCCGAGCGCGCGCACGCCCTGCTGACCGCCCAGCCGGCCGGGGCGGACCTGTCGCCCCGGCTCGGCCCTGACGACGCCACCGGCCTGCTGCACGGGCGCGCCGGACTGGCCCTGGCCCACCAGCAGTTCGCCCGGGTCACCGGCGACACCTCACTGCTGCCGAGGGGCCTGGCACTGCTGCACGCCGAACTCGACCGGGCCACCGACCCGGACGCGCCGGGCCTGCTGTTCCCGGTCTCCGCCGAGGACCGGCGCGCCATGCCGTACCTGGACTGCGGCTCGGCGGGCCTGGCCCACGTCGCCGCCCGGTACCTGCGCACCGTCGCCGACGAACGGCTGGCCGCCGCCGTGCCGCGCCTGCTCGCCCCGCTGCACGGCACCCACACCGCGCTGCCCGCCCTGTACAACGGTGCCGCCGGGTTCGCGTTCGTCCTCGCCGAGCACGCCCTGCTGACCGGTGACGAGCGCTCCCGCGCCGGGGCCGTCCGGGCCTCCCGCGGGCTGTACAAGCACGCGGTGCCGCACGACGGGACGGTGCGCTTCCTCGGCATGGGCCTGCTGCGGTACAGCACCGAACTGTGGACCGGCTCGGCCGGCGTCCTGCTCGCCCTCGACCAGGTCCTCGCGCCGCGCGCCGACCTGCTGTTCACCCTCGACGCCCCGGCCGGGTGAGCCGGTGGCCCGCACCGCCACCGTCGCACAGTGATCAGCTGCGCACACACCGTCGCCACAGCCCGAACACAGATGCTAGCGTCCGCCCATGGGATTACGCGGACCGCAGCGCGCCGCCGCGCGCGCGGCGATCGAAGGCCTGCGGGAACTCACCGCGCAGCGCCTGACCACCAGTCAGCTGTTCCGCCACGCCGATGAACTCCTGCGCCCCGTACTGGAGTTCGACGCGGTCTGCTGGCACACGACCGACCCGGCCACCGGGCTGGTCAACTCGGTGCAGAGCGACGACCTCAACCTCGGCCAGTTCGAGGACGCGGTGCACCTGGAGGTGTGGGCGGACGACCTCGCCACCTTCCCGAAGATCCGCAGCAGCGGGGTGCAGGCCGAGACGCTCAGCCGGGCCAGCCGCGGCGCGCCGCAGAACAGCATCCGCTTCCGCGAGCAGATCTCCCGGTACGGCTTCGGCGACGAGCTGCGCGCGGTGTTCGACGCGGCGGGCGGCATGTGGGGCTGCGCCGCCTTCATGCGCGCCGCCGACCGCGGCCCGTACCCGGCGCGGCAGCGCGAACTCGCCGACACCGCAGCCCGGTTGCTCGGCCAGGCGCTGCGCACCAGCCACCTCCCGCCGACCGGTCCGGGGCCCGCCGACCCCACCCCCGCCGTGCTGCTGCTCGACCGGCACAACCGGCCGCGCACACTGTCCGGCCCGGCGGAGGAACTGCTCTCCCGGGTCGCCGACCCCTCCCCCACCTCGCTCGACGTGCCGACCGCGATCGCGATGGCCGCCGAGCACGCCCGCCGCGCCGCGCACGGCCTGCCGACGCCGCAGATCCCGGTCCGGATCCGCACCCACGACGGCCACTGGTACCTGCTGCACGCCTCACCGGCCCGCGACGCCCGCGACGGCGGTTCGGCCGCCGACGAGGTCACCGTGGTCGCCACCCCCGCCTCCCCCGCGCACGTCATCCCGCTGCACCTGGCCGCCTACGGCCTCACGGCGCGCGAGCAGGACGTGGCGCTGCTGCTGATCCGCGGCGCCGACACCCGCGAGGTCGCGCAGCGCCTGGCGATGGCCCCGTACACCGTCCAGGACCACCTCAAGTCGGTCTTCACCAAGACCGGGGTGAGCCGCCGCCAGGAGCTGACCGCCCTGATCATGCTGGCCCTCAACCCCGGGCCCTGAACGGTCAGTCGGCCTCGTCCATCAAGCGGTTCAGCCACTCGCGCAGCAGCGCCGTCTCGGCCGCCGTGAACCGGTCCGGCTGCTCGGGCAGGGTCGCGTCCAGGGCGATGGCGAGGGCGGCGGGAGTGAGCTGCTCGGGAGCGGGGGCCGGGGCGCAGGTGATGGCGGCGAGGACGGTCTCACGGGTGCGGACGGACAGCGCGACGTCGCGGGTGGCGGGCGG
Organism: Kitasatospora sp. NPDC004614; assembly: GCF_042873675.1. Classification (NCBI taxonomy): domain Bacteria; kingdom Bacillati; phylum Actinomycetota; class Actinomycetes; order Kitasatosporales; family Streptomycetaceae; genus Kitasatospora; species Kitasatospora sp. NPDC004614. Next base: position 230,176 of record NZ_JBIALR010000004.1, on the reverse strand, counting down.
TTCGGCGATCAGCGTCAGGGTGACGCCGAGGGCGGCGGCGCGGAGCATCTGCGCGGCCATCGGCACGGGCAGGCGCAGCCGGCCGTCGCGGGCGACGCGTTCCAGCATCGCGGTGAGCATCCGGCCGGCCCGTTCGGCGGCCTCGACGGCCTCGCCGGGGCGGGCGGCATTGTACATCAGCGTGTAGAAGGCGGGCTGGGCGAGGCCGAATCCGACATGCAGGTCCCAACCGCGGCGCAGGTCGTCGACCGGGTCGGGGCCGGGCGTGCGGGAGGCCTTCTCGGCGAGGTAGCGGGCGAAGCCGTAGTTCACCACGGCGTCCAGCAGGCCCTGCTTGTCGCCGAACAGCCGGTAGAGGGTCGGCGCCTGCACGCCGGCGGCGGCGCCGACGGCGCGTGTGGACATGGCCTCGCTGCCGCCCTGGGCGAGGAGTTCGGCGGCGGCGGCGAGGATGCGTTCGCGGGGGTCGGTGGGGGTGTCGGCGCTGCTCATGCGGAGCAACGTTACCGGAATCTTGTTAGCGATGGATTATCAGTGCTACGGTCCTCTCGTTAGCATGGATACCGAGCGAACGGGGAACCTCTCATGGACACGCGCACCCTCGGCACCGACGGCCCGGTCGTCTCCGCCCTCGGACTCGGCCTGATGGGCATGTCGGACGCCTACGGCGCCGCCGACGACACCGAATCCGTCGCCACCGTCCACGCCGCGCTCGACGCCGGCATCACGCTGCTGGACACCGGCGACTTCTACGGCATGGGCCACAACGAGATGCTGCTGCGCGACGCCCTGCGCGGGCGCGACCGCGACAGCGCCGTGATCAGCGTCAAGTTCGGCGCCCTGCGCGACGCGTTCGGCGCCCCGCTCGGCGTGGACGCCCGCCCGGCCGCCGTGAAGACCTCGCTGGCCTACTCGCTGCGCCGCCTCGGCACCGACCACATCGACATCTACCGCCCGGCCCGGCTCGACCCGGCCGTCCCGATCGAGGAGACCGTCGGCGCGATCGCCGAGATGGTGCGGGCCGGACTGGTCCGCCACATCGGCCTGTCCGAGGTCGGCGCCGAGACGCTGCGCCGCGCCCACGCCGTGCACCCGATCGCCGACCTGCAGATCGAGTACTCGCTGCTCTCCCGCGGCATCGAGGCCGAGATCCTGCCGACCGCCCGCGAGCTCGGCATCGGCATCACCGCCTACGGTGTGCTCTCCCGCGGCCTGCTCTCCGGCCACTGGAGCCGGCAGCGCGAGCTCGGCGAGCGCGACTTCCGCGGCTTCAGCCCGCGCTTCCAGGGCGAGAACCTCGACCACAACCTGGCCCTGGTCGAGGCCCTGCGCGCCGTCGCCGACACCAAGGGCGCCACCGTCGCCCAGGTCGCCATCGCCTGGGTCGCCGCCCAGGGCAAGGACGTCGTCCCCCTGGTCGGCGCCCGCCGCCGCGACCGCCTCGCCGAGGCCCTGGCCGCCGACACCCTCGACCTGACCGCCGCCGACCTCACCGCCATCGAACGGGCCGTCCCCGCCGACTCCGCCGCCGGCAGCCGCTACGCCGCCCCGTTCATGGCCCAGCTCGACAGCGAACGCTGACCGCCCCCGAGGCCGTCGCATGGCCGCCATAACAGCAGGCGTAAGTCAGTTGATCACCTGCCGCCCGTGCCGATACCAATTGCCCGTGATTCAAGGCGAATTGATCGGGCTGCGCGCCCGACACGACAGCGACATCCCGGTCCTGCACTCCGAGCTGTACGAGGACGTGGCCACCCGGTCACGCGCCGACTCCCGCCCCTGGCAGCCCATCTCCGCCGCGTCGGGCCACTCCCCGTTCGTGGTGCCCGGGCCGTCCGACGAGGCGGCCTGCTTCTCCGTCGTCGAGCTGGAGTCGCAGGAACTGGCCGGCGAGGCCCTGCTCTGGGGCATCGACACCCACAGCCGGACGGCTCATCTCGGCCTCGCCCTGCGCCCCGCGTTCCGCGGCCGCGGCCTGGCCGTCGACATCGTGCACACCCTGTGCGAGTACGGATTCCTCGTCCGCGGCTTCCAGCGCCTCCAACTCGAGACCCTCACCGACAACACCCCGATGCTCGCCGCCGCGGCCCGCGCCGGATTCGTCCTGGAGGGAACCCTGCGGCGCGCCGCCTGGGCGTACGGCGGGTACGCGGACCAGGCCGTCCTCGGCCTCCTCTCGGACGAGTGGAAGCCCCGCGAAATCAAGCCCACCCGATAACGAAACAGCCTCGGAAACAGCCCCGGGCACTCCCCTGCGGAGTGCCCGGGCACGCTCTGCGATCCGGCCGGTCGGGTGATCCCCCGATCAGGTCGCGACCGTGTCCGCGTGCTCAGCCGGGGCGGTGACCCACGGCGGCGAACATCGTCACCGACAGGTGAAAGGCGCCCCGGTCGGCGGCGGCGGTGAGGTCGGCGTACAGCCGGTCGCGCTGTTCCTCGGAGATCAGACCCCGGTCCAGGGCGGCGGTGGCGAGGCCCTGCACGATCGGCAGGCTGACAGTGCGCGGGTCGTGCAGGAGGACGTCGGCGCCGGTGCGGTCGACGGTCAGGCCCGCGTCGGTGAGCCACTGGGTGAGACGGCGTCCGGCGTCGAAGGTGGCGGCGGTGCCCTGGGCGATGGTGGCCAGCGCGGGCAGGACCGCCGGGTCGACGGGGTGGAGCACGAAAGTGGACCAGTCGGTGTCGAGCAGCGCGACCCTGCCGCCCGGGCGCAGAACCCGGGCGATCTCGGTGACGGCCCGCGCCGGTTCGGACAGGTGCTGGAGGACGCGCTCGCACCGGACGGCGTCCAAACCCGCGTCGGGCAGCGACAGGGCGAGCGCGTCACCGTCCACGAAGCGGGCGCGGCTGCCGGCCTCCGCCGCGCGCCGTTCCGCCTCGGCGCGCAGGCCCGGGTGGGGTTCCACGCCGATCGCGGAGCCGTCCGGGCCGACGTCCTCGGCAAGTACCTGGGTCTCCGAGCCGGTGCCGGAGCCGATGTCCACCGCCCGCTCGCCCGGCATTGCGGCGAGGCCCGCGCGGGCCCAGGCACGCAGCCGACGCACGCCCGGGTTGGCGGCCTGGGCGTCCAGCGCGGCGATCAGCCGGTCCGTGACCGCCGGGTCGGTGTTGGCCGTGTGGAACGCCGATGTGGGGCGCCGATCGGTCATGGCTCCACTGTAGGCATGCCCGCACCGGCCGGCCCCGCGCCTCCAGCGCACAGGCGCGGTGACGCGCCTCCTCCGCCTCGTTCAACCGCTGCGCATCCCGTCCCGGCGCGGCCGTGCGCGACCGGGGCACCCGCTCCCGCAACCACATCGAACGCCTGCCGGTGAGCACCTTCGAGCGCTCCCGCTCCCAGGCCCGGTTGCCACTGCGGCGGCTGTGGACCGCAACCCGCCCGCTACGCCGGGTGCGCCGCAGGAGTGCTGACCGGAGCGTGAGTGCGGGAGCCCGAGGCGGAACTGCTGAACCGCGTGCTGCGGGACGCGCTGGCCGCCGTCGAGGAGGGCGTGCTCGTCCGCAGGTGAGCTGCGGGCTCAACCGGTGAGCCGCAGCTCCTCGGCCCGGCAGCTCGGGTGGAGCAGCTGCCCGTGCCGCTTGACCGCGTTCCCGGCGACCAGCACGGTGTTCACGACGGCGCGGTCCATGGCACAGACCACCGTGCCCACCAGGTCGTGCGCCGGCAGTACGCCCGACCGTCCGGGGCGCCGCCGAGATGCAGGGCGGAGCAGCGGGAGACCTGGCGGGCCATCAGTCACGGGACAGCCTTTGGTCGGCCTCAGCGGCCCGCGAGCAGGTATTCGTGCTCGGGGCGGCCGGTGTCCCCGTAGCGGAGGGACAGGCGCAGTCGGCGGTCGCGGGCCAGGTGCTTGAGGTAGCGCTGGGCGGTGGAGCGCGACAGGCCGGTGGCGTCGGCGACCTGCTGGGCGGACAGTGGCTGCCCGGCGTCGCGCAGGGCCCCGAGGACGAGGTCGGTGGTGGGCGCGCTGTGGCCCTTGGGCAGGGCGGTGGCCGGAGAGGCCGCGGTACGCAGGGCGGCGAACATCCGGTCGACCTCGTCCTGGGAGGTCTCCCGGGCGGCGGGTCCGGCCAGGGCGTGGCGCAGGTCGGCGTAGGCGGTGAGTTTGTCGCGCAGGCCGGCGAAGCTGAATGGCTTGACCAGGTACTGCAGGGCGCCGTGTTGCATCGCCTCGTGGACGGTGGAGACGTCGCGGGCGGCGGTGACCATCATGACGTCGCAGCGGATGCCGGCTTCACGCAGGCGTCGGACCAGGGCCAGGCCGCTTTCGTCGGGCAGGTGGTGGTCGAGCAGCACCAGGTCGACGGGGGCGCGTTCGAGGACGGCCAGTGCCTGGCCGGCGCTGTGCGCGGTCCCGGTGACCCGGAACCCCGGGATCTTCGCGACGTACGCGGCGTGCACGTCCGCGACCCGGAAGTCGTCGTCGACCACGAGGACGTCGATCATGCGTTCTCCACGGTGTGCAGGGCCTCGGGCAGTTCGACGGTGAAGCGGGCCCCGCCGAGCGCTCCGGTGCCGACGGCGAGTCGCCCGCCGGAGCGTTCGACCAGGCGGCGTACCAGGGCCAGGCCGAGGCCGCGGGGGCGGTGCGCGGGGGCGCCCTTGCTGGTCCAGCCCTCCTCGAAGATCCGCTCGCGCAGGTGCGCCGGGACGCCGGGGCCGCTGTCGGCGACCTCGGCCAGCACGGTGGGGCCGACGGCGCGCAGCCGCACCTCGACGGCGCCGCCCGGCACCGCGTCCAAGGCGTTGTCGACCAGGTTGCCGACCACGGTGACCAGGGTCCGGGCGTCGACGGCGGCGTCGGGCAGGTGGCTGTCGGAGGTGACGGTCAGCCGGATGCCGCGTTCGGCGGCGACGGCGGCCTTGCCCGCCAGCAGGGCGGCCAGGTGCGGGTCCTGGACCTGTGCGCCGATCCGGGCGGCGAGCGCGGCGTGCGAGCCGGACTGCTCGGAGATGAACGCGGCGGCCTGGTCGTGTCGGCCGAGTTCGAGCAGCCCGAGCAGGGTGTGCATCCGGTTGGCGTGCTCGTGGTCCTGCGCCCGCAGAGCCTCGGTCAGCCCCCGGGTGTGGTCCAACTCCCTCACCAGGTACTCCAGTTCGGTGCGGTCGCGGAGGGTGATAACGGCGCCGCCGTCGGCGGGGGCGGTCCGGTTGACGACCAGCACCCGTTCGTCGCGGACGGCCGGCAGGTCGGCGCCCTCGATCCGCCCGGTCAGCGCGTCCGCGAGCCGGCCCGGCGGCAGGACCTCGTCGACGGTGCGCCCGGCGCAGTCGGCCGGCAGCGCAAGCAGGCGCAGCGCCTCGTCGTTGGCCAGGCGGATCCGGCCGGACGCGTCGAGCGCCAGCATGCCCTCGCGAATGCCGTGCAGCATCGCCTCGCGCTCGATCAGCAGGGCGGCGATGTCGGCGACCGCGATGTTGTGGGTGCGGCGCTTCAAACGCCGGGCGAGCACCAGCGTGGCCGCGAGGCCGACGACCAGGCCCGCGCCCGCGCACAGCAGGATGCCGCCGACCATCGACAGCAGCTGGCCACGGATCGAGTCGTCGCTGAGGCCGACCGACACCTCGCCGACGATCCGGCCGTCGGCCAGCCGCAGCGGCACCTTGCCGCGGGCGGTGCGCCCCAGGGTGCCGTCCTGGATCGCGGTGACGCTCTCGCCGCGCAGCGCGGGTTCGGGGTCGGTGGAGACCCGCAGGCCGATCCGGGTCGGGTCGGTGTGCGAGAGCCGGATGCCCGCGGTGTCGGTGATGACGACGAACTCGGCTCCGGTGGAGCGCCGCACCCGTTCGGCGACGTCCTGGGCGGTGTCCGAGTCGCGGGCGGCCGCGGCTGCGGCGACGTTCGGGTCGGTGGCGGTGACCTGGGCGATGGCCAGCGCCCGCTGCATGGCCGCGCGGTCGAGTTCGCGGCTGACCGGGGCGAGGAACAGCCCGGCGGTCAGGGCGCTGACGCCGACGGTCACGACCGTCTGGGCGAGCAGGAGCTGGGCGAAGACCCGGCGGGGCCAGTGGGGGCGCCTCATCGCGGTCTCCTTCCGGCGCGGCGGGGCGAGGGTGCAGGTCACCTTATGTTTCCGGGGTGTTTCTGTCAGCCCCCGCCCCCGTTGTTGTAGCGGAAGCAAAACGAGCACAACACCCCTCAACGCCGCAAAGCCGCGATACGCCCGCAAGGCTCCCGCGCCGCTCCCGCTGCTCGTAGCGTCCCGGTCCACAGCAGCGGGCCGGCGAGGGAGCCGGCCGAGGAGGTAGGTGGTTCACGTGGACCCGCACAAGGCCGGGGCCGTCCCGGCGATCGAGTTGACCGGGGCGACCAAACGCTTTCGGACGCCGTCCGGCACCCTGCACACCGCCGTCCGGGAGCTCGACCTGACCGTCGCCCCGGGCGAGTTCGTCGCCGTCGTCGGCCCGACCGGCTGTGGCAAGTCCACCACGCTGACCCTGGTCAGCGGCCTGGAGGAACCCACCGAGGGCGAGGTGCGGGTGTACGGCGAGCCGGTGTCCGGCATCAACGGGCACGTCGGCTTCGTCTTCCAGCAGGACGCCGTCTTCCCGTGGCGCACGGTGCTCTCCAACGTCATGGCCGGTCCCCGCTTCCGCGGCGTCCCGGCCGAGCAGGCCCGGGAGAAGGCCCGCGACTGGCTGGCCCGGGTGGGCCTGTCGGCGTTCGAGGACCGCTACCCGCACCAGCTCTCCGGCGGCATGCGCAAGCGCGTCGCGCTGGCCCAGACCTTCGTCAACGACCCGCGGATCCTGCTGATGGACGAGCCGTTCTCCGCACTCGACGTGCAGACCCGGGCGCTGATGTCCGACCAGTTGCTGGAGCTGTGGGCGGGCACCGGCTCCTCGGTGGTCTTCGTCACCCACGACCTGGACGAGGCGATCGCGCTGGCCGACCGGGTGGTCGTGATGACCGCCGGCCCCGCCACCGTCAAGGAGGTCTTCACCGTCGACCTGCCGCGCCCGCGCACCGTCGAGGCCGTCCGCCTGGAGCCGCGCTTCGTCGAGCTGTACCGCGAGATCTGGGCCTCGCTGGGCGAAGAGGTCCGCATCACCCGTGAGAGAGGAGCGGGTCGTGCCGCTTGAGACCGCCCCCGCCCCTGCCGCGCCCGCGGCCACCCGCACCGAGATCCGTGAACGGGCCGCCCGCAACCGCAAATTGGGCGTGTACGGGGCCCGGGCCACCGTGCTGGCCGCCTTCCTCGGCCTGTGGGAGGTCTGCTCCCGCACGGGGGTGATCGACCCGTTCAACTTCTCCCAGCCGTCGAGGATCTGGGACCAGATCTGGCAGTGGATCACCCACGGCACCGCGCAGGGCTCGCTCGGCGAGCAGATCGGCTACACCCTGTACGAGGCGCTGACCGGCTGGGTACTGGGCGTGGCCGGCGGTGTGCTGCTGGGCATCGCGCTGGGCCGCGTCCGCTTCCTGGCCGACGTGTTCGGCCCGTACGTCAAGGTGCTGAACGCGATCCCGCGGATCGTGCTGGCGCCGATCTTCCTGATCTGGTTCGGCCTCGGCCCCGCCTCCAAGGTCGCCTCCGCCGTGGTCCTGGTGTTCTTCCCGGTGTTCTTCAACGCCTTCCAGGGCGCCCGCGAGGTGGACCGCAACCTGGTCGCCAACGCCCGCATCCTGGGCGCCGACAACCGCAAGGTCACCCTGCAGGTGGTCATCCCCGCCGCCACCACCTGGATCTTCACCAGCCTGCACGTCAGCTTCGGCTTCGCCCTGATCGGCGCGATCGTCGGCGAGTACATCGGCGCCACCAAGGGTCTGGGCCTGATGGTCGCCGCCGCCCAGGGCACCTTCAACGCGGCCGGCGTGTACGCCGCGATGACCATCCTGGCCGTGGTCGCGCTGCTGACCGAGGGCCTGCTGACCTTCGCCGAGAAGCGGCTGTTCCGCTGGAAGCCGGCCGACACCGGCGACGGCCGCTGACCCCACCCCACCCGTTCCCCCTTCACCCCGAGAGGCTCCCCCCACCATGCGCAGAACCGCTGCCGCCGCCCTCGCCGCCGTCCTCCTGCTGCCGCTGGCCGCCTGTGCCAACGACGCCGCCACCTCGCACAACGGCGCCGCCCCCGCGGGGAAGAAGGTCGACGGCCCCACCGTCAAGATCATGGTCGGCGGCCTGGACAAGGTCATCTACCTGCCCGCCATGCTGACCCAGCGACTCGGCTACTTCGCCGACGCCGGCGTCAACGTCGAACTGCTCAGCGAGCCGGCCGGCGTGAACGCCACCACCGCGCTGCTGGCCGGCGACGTACAGGGCGCCGTGGGCTTCTACGACCACACCATCGACCTGCAGGCCAAGGGCAAGAGCGTCGAATCGGTCGTCCAGTTCGCCCAGGCCCCCGGCGAGGTCGAGGTGGTCTCCGCCAAGCAGGCCGACGCGATCAAGACCGGCGCGGACTTCAAGGGCCGCAAGCTCGGCGTCACCAGCATCGGCTCCTCCACCGACTTCCTCACCAAGTACCTGGCCGTCAAGAACGGCGTCAGCGCGAACGAGTTCAGCCCGATCGCGGTCGGCGCCGGCCAGACCTTCATCGCCGCGCTCCAGCAGGGCTCGATCGACGCCGGCATGACCACCGACCCGACGGTGGCGAACATCCTGTCCAAGCAACTCGGCACCGTCCTGTACGACATGCGCACCCCCGAAGGCTCCCGGGCCGCGCTCGGCGGCCTCTACCCCTCCTCCTCGCTCTACATGAACACCGCCTGGGTGAACGGCAACAAGGACACCGTCCAGAAGCTCGCCAACGCTTTCGTGAAAACCCTGAAGTGGATGAACACCCACACCCCGGAGGAGATCGCCGCCCAGATGCCCGCCGACTACGCCCAAGGCGGCGCCGCCGAGTACGCGGCCGCGATCAAGGCCACCCTGCCGATGTTCACCACCGACGGCCTGATGCCCCCCGGCGGCCCGGAGACCGTACTCTCCGTGCTGGCCGCCTTCCACCCGGACGTCCAGGGCAAGGAGTCCACCGTCGACCTGTCCAAGACCTACACCACCGAGTTCGCCACCAAGGCCACCGGCTGACCCTCCCGCCACCGGTGACGGTCCCGAGCCCTCCGCACAATGGGCGCGGGACCGCCGGGCGGACAGTGGCGAAATCGGATCAGCCGAACAATCGGCGCACGGCAGGCGGTTGAGCGCCGAACCGCTGGCGATCCTGCGGCGGTCGATGGGCGAGGAGAACGGGTACGGGCCCCGCCGGCATCGCCGAGCGGGCCTGTCAGCCCGGGAGAGGCATGGCCGAAACCGTCGCATAGAGACGTTCGACCGGGAAGAGGCCGGCGGCGGCCGCGGTGCTGGTGAGGACCTGGGCCCCGTCGGTCCCGGCGACGGCTTCGGTGACGAACCGGGCCTCGGCGCCGGTGGCGGCGGTGAGCTTCAGGTGGTCCAGAGCGGGACGCCGTGCTCGTCGCCACCTCTGGCCCATCCAACGGCCCGTCAGCAGACCCGACTCGAAGTTCCGGGTGAACTCCAGCGGCAGCGAGCCCGGCAGCGAGACGTCGACCCGGTCGATGTGCATCCGGCCGGTGGCAATGTCGGCCGGCTCGCCGCCCCCGCACCGGGTGTCCTGCGGGCGGCCCTCGGTCCGGGGGCTCTTCACCTGGTCACGGCCCCGCCCCTTCGGGTGCGAGCCGCCGCCCTTTCCCCGCCCGCCACTGCCCGAACGCGGGTGATGGAGACCGTCGCCACGCTACGCCCTGCTTCGTGACGCGAGCGCAACTGACGGGTGCGGAGTGGGAGTTCATCGAGCCGCACCTGCCGATCGGCGAGTACGGCCCGCACCCGGAACGGCTGCGGGGGCAGTTCGAGGGCGTGATCTGGCGGTTCCGGACGGGCGCGCAGCGGCGGGAGGTGCCGAGCGAGTTCGGCGCCTGGTCGACCGTGCACAACCGCTTCCGGCAGTGGCGGGACGCGGGCGTGTTCGAGGCCCTGCTGGAGGGCGCGATCGCGGAAGCCGCCAAGCGGAGCCCACGTCGCCGGCGAGCGCAAGTGCCCGCCACCGGCGTTCGTTCTGACCGAGGGTCAGGCCGCCGACAGCCCGCAGTTCATCCCCGTGCTGCGGAAGGTTCGGGCCCGCGGGCCGGTCGGCCGACCCCGCACCCGTCCCGACGCGGCCGCCGGGGACAAGTCCTGCGACCGCGGCGTTCATGCTGCCGCACATGGCCCAGCTCTGCGATCACTTCCACGCCGGAGCCGGTTCCGGACCGGCCTCCCCGAGTGAACCGCGCCCACACCTCGGCGTCAAGACTTAACGGCAACGCTGATGAAATGTCAAAGGCCAAGCCCTGAAAGCACATTGAGCATTCAAGAACCGAATCCACAGGGCTTGACGTGACTGGTTCAGACCTTTTAGGTTCACGCCACAGCCAGCCCGAAGGCCACCGCAGAATCCGGGCACCGCACCAGGAACTCCCTCGCGCCGCCGATCCGCCCACTGCACGACCAGGCCCCGCCGATGTACCCGTCCAACCCGCCGACAGGCCCCGGCGGCCCCTCCCGCCCCATGGCTTCGCACGCCCACACGACAGGCGGCCCCACCGCCGGCGCATCCCCCAGGCACCACGCCATGAACGTCCCCTTCCCGCGGCTCACCCCCACCGAAGGAGCGACACCATGCCCCGCCGACCCACCCCCCGGCGGCTCCCCCGAGCCGTCCTCGCCCTGATCGCCCTCCTGCTCGGCGTCCTCTCCCCCGCCGCTCACGCGAGCGCCGCCGCACCGGACTTCAAGGTGATCGCGTTCTACAGCGGCACCTGGGACGCCGCCCACATCGACTTCGACAAGGAAGCCAACGCCTGGTTCCCCCAGGCCGCGGCTGCCCACAACTTCACCTACACGGCGACCACGAACTGGGACCTGCTGGCCAACGGCGGCGTCGACGCCTACGACGTCGTCCTGTTCCTCGACGACGCCCCGCAGAGCGCCGCCCAGCGGGCCGGCTTCGAGCGGTACATGCGCGGCGGTGGCGCCTGGCTCGGCTTCCACGTCTCAGCGTTCACCACCGACGCCTCGAGCTGGGACTGGTATTACAACCAGTTCCTGGGCAGCGGGAACTTCCGCTCCAACACCTGGGGCCCCACCACCGCCGTCCTGCGCACCGAGAACGGCACCCACCCCGCCGCGGCGTCGCTGCCGGCGACCTGGACCTCGGCCGTCAGCGAGTGGTACGCCTGGTCGAACAACCTGCGGGCCAACCCGAACATCAAGGTCCTGGCCTCGGTCGACCCGTCCAGCTTCCCGCTCGGCAGCGACCCCAACCAGGCCTGGTACAGCGGCGACTACCCGATCATCTGGACCAACACGCAGTACCGCATGCTGTACGCCAACTTCGGCCACAACGCCATGAACTACAGCACCAACACCCGCACCTCCTCCACCTTCGCCTCCGCCACCCAGAACCGGATGCTGATCGACTCGCTGAAGTGGCTGGGCAAGGCTCCGGCCACGACCGACCCCTGGTACACCCTCACCTCGCAGGCCAACGGCCTGTGCGTGGACGCCCGCGCCGCCGCCACCGCCAACGGCACCGCGATCCAGCAGTACACCTGCAACGGCACCACCGCCCAGCACTTCCGCACCACCGCCACCGACAGCGGCTACGTCCGCCTCGCGGCCCGCAACAACCCCGACCAGGTCATCGACGTCACCGGCGTCTCCACCGCCGACAACGCGCCCCTGCAGCTGTGGACCTACGGCGGCGGCGCCAACCAGCAGTGGCGGCCCGTCACCGAGGCCAACGGCGCCCAGCACTTCGTCGCCCGCCACAGCGGCAAGTGCCTCACCGCCGCCACCACCGCGGCCACCAACTCCGTCCAACTCGTCCAGCGCACCTGCGACAACTCCGCCGCCCAGAGCTTCCGCCTCACCGCACAGCCCTGACCCGCCGGGCACACCGCCGGGCGGGTCACCGTATGCCCGGCGGCGCTGCCGCACAGCCCGCACCGGCGCGTAGCACGCCACCACGCAGGCCGGATGCGCCTGGTGTTCACCGCCAACACCGGCCGGCCGGCGGGCCAGGTGTCCCAACTCCAGGTCCACGCCTCCTGATCCGTGGCCCTGCGCCCTGTCGCAGGGGCTCCCGGCCGGAAGAGCCCCCTGTCCGGTCCGTGGACGGCACCAGACCTCCTCAGCCCGGACCTCCTCCGCCCAGACCCCGCCCATGTCACAGACCTGCCTCTCTGTAAGGAGTTGCCTTGATCCGCTCCGTTGTCCGCCGCACTCTGGCGGCAGCCGTCGCGCTGCCCGCCACCATCGCGGCCATGCTGGTGGCCGGCGCCGGCCCGGCCTCCGCCGCGGCCAACCCCGGGCCCGGCTTCCCGGCCCACTTCGCCGCCCCGTACCTGGAGACGTGGAATCCGACGTCGGTGCTGACCGACGTCCGCAACGCCGGACTGAAGTACGTCACCCTCGCCTTCGTGATCAGCGACGGCAGCTGCAACGCCACCTTCAACGGCAACGTCTCGATCACGGACGTGTCCTGGACCAACGCGGTCAACGCGCACCGGGCGGCCGGCGGCGACGTGATCGCCTCCTTCGGCGGCGCCGGCGGCACCGAGCTGGGCCAGGCCTGTACCAGCGTCTCCGCGCTGCAGGCGCAGTACAAGCGGGTGGTGGATGCGCTCAACCTGACCCGGATCGACCTGGACATCGAGGGTGCCGCCCTCAACGACACCGCCGCGAACGACCGCCGCAACCAGGCGCTCGCCCAGCTTCAGCAGGCGCAGGCCGCGGCCGGCAAGCGCCTCGACGTCAACTACACCCTCCCGGTCAACCCCACCGGTCTGGAGTCCAACTCCCTCAGCCTGCTCAACAACGCCAAGAGCCGCGGTCTGACGGTCAACGCCGTCAACATCATGACGATGGACTACGGCCCGGCGATGGACATGGGCCAGGCCGCGATCAACGCCGCCAATGCCCTGCACACCCAGCTCGGGCAGATCTGGAACACCAAGACCTCCGCGCAGCTGTGGGCGATGGAGGGCAACACCCCGATGATCGGGGTCAACGACTCCACCGTCGAGGTGTTCTCCACCGCCAACGCGCAGGCCCTGGAGTCCTTCGCCGCAGCCAACGGCATCCAGATGCTGGCGTTCTGGGCCCTGGGCCGCGACAAGGCCTGCGCCAGCAACGGCACCCTGTCCGACAGTTGCAGCGGCACCTCGCAGTACCCCTGGCAGTTCGCCCAGACCTTCAACCAGATCACCGGCGGCACCACCACCCCGCCGCCGAGCGGCCGGACCGGCCAGATCACCGGCTACGGCGGCAAGTGCGTGGACGTCGCGGCCGCCAACTCGGCCAACGGCACCGCGATCCAGCTCTACGACTGCAACGGCACCGCCGCGCAGTCCTGGACGGTCGGCACCGACGGCACGATCCGCGCGCTCGGCAAGTGCCTGGACCTGACCTCGGGCGGCACCGCCAACGGCACCCAGGCCCAGCTGTACGACTGCAACGGCACCGGCGCCCAGCAGTGGCAGGCGCAGTCGAACAAGACCCTGGTGAACCCGGCCTCCGGCCGCTGCCTGGACGCCACCGGCCCGTCCTCCGCGAACGGCACCCGGCTGCAGATCTGGGACTGCTTCGCCGGCGCCAACCAGCAGTGGAACCTGCCCGCCTGACCGCCCGCCGACCGGGCGCCCGGCACGCACCTGCCGGGCGCGCCCCACCCCCTGTTTCGGCACCGCACGTCCTGACGCTCCATCACCCCTGAACAGGAGCACACCACTTGCACCCCACTCCGCTGCGCCGACGGGTTCTTCCCCTGAGTGCGACCGCCGGCCTGCTGGCCTCCACCGCGGTCCTGCTGGCCCCCGCCCCCGCCGCCCTCGCCGCCGTCCCCACCACCGTGAGCACCCTCGTCGCGCAGAACTCCGGCAAGTGCGTCGATGCCGCCAACGCCGCCACCGCCAATGGCACCGCCGTCCAGCAGTACGCCTGCAACGGCACCGGCGCCCAGCAGTGGCTGGCCCAGGACCTCGGCAACGGCTACGTCCGCATCAACGCCTCCGCCAACACCGCCCAGGCCCTCGACGTCACCGACGTCTCCACCGCCGACGGAGCCAGGATCCAGCTCTGGGCCTACGGAGGCGGCCTCAACCAGCAGTGGCAGGCCGTCCCCGAGGCATCCGGTGCCTACCACTTCGTCAACCGCAACAGCGGCAAGTGCCTGGACGTCCCCTCCGCCTCCACCGCCGACGCCGTCCAGCTGCAGCAGTACACCTGCAACGGCACCGCCGCCCAGTCCTTCACCTTCGGCGCCACCTCCACCACCCCCAACCCGCCCGGCACCCCCGACTTCGGCCCCAACGTCGCCGTCTTCGACCCCAGCACCCCCCAGGCCACCATCCAAGCCAAGCTCAACCAGGTCTTCTCCCAGCAGGAGAGCAACCAGTTCGGCACCCAGCGTCAGGCCCTGCTCTTCAAGCCCGGCAGCTACAACGTCAACGCCAACGTCGGCTTCTACACCCAGGTCGCGGGCCTCGGCCTGTCCCCCGACGACGTCACCATCAACGGCGCGGTGCACGCCGAGGCCGACTGGTTCCAGGGCAACGCCACCCAGAACTTCTGGCGCTCCGCCGAGAACCTCTCGGTCAACCCGACCGGCGGCGCCGACCGCTGGGCGGTCTCGCAGGCCGCCCCGTACCGGCGCATGCACGTGCGCGGCAACCTGCAGCTCGACGACGGCGGCTGGTCCTCCGGCGGTTTCATCTCCGACTCGAAGATCGACGGCCAGATCAACTCCGGCTCCCAGCAGCAGTGGCTCTCCCGCAACTCCCAGTGGGGCAGCTGGGCCGGAGCCAACTGGAACATGGTGTTCGTCGGCGACGTCAACGCCCCCGCCAACACCTTCCCCAACCCGCCCTACACCACCGTCGGCCAGACCCCCGTCGTGCGCGAGAAGCCCTTCCTGTATGTCGACGCCGCCGGCGCCTACAAGGTCTTCGTCCCCGCGCTGCGCAACAACACCACCGGCATCACCTGGGCCGGCGCCCAGCAGGGCACGTCCCTGCCGATCGACCAGTTCTACATCGTCAAGCCCGGCGCCGGCGCCGCCGACATGAACACCGCCCTCGCCCAGGGCAAGAACCTGCTGGTCACCCCCGGGGTCTACCACCTCAACCAGGCCCTGAACATCACCCGGCCCGACACCGTCGTCCTCGGCCTGGGCCTGGCCACCCTCATCCCCGACAACGGCATCACCGCCGTCAACGTCGCCGACGTCGACGGCGTCAAGGTCGCGGGCCTGCTCATCGACGCCGGCACCGTCAACTCGCAGACACTCATGCAGATCGGCGCCGGCACCGCGAGCGCCGTCGACCACAGCGCCAACCCCACCTCCCTGCACGACGTGTTCTTCCGCATCGGCGGCGCGGGCGTCGGCAAGGCCACCCAGTCGCTGGTCGTCAACTCCAACAACGTCATCGGCGACCACATGTGGCTGTGGCGCGCCGACCACGGCAGCGGCGTCGGCTGGACCAGCAACACCGCCGCCAACGGGCTGATCGTCAACGGCAACAACGTCACCCTGTACGGCCTGTTCGTCGAGCACTACCAGCAGACCCAGGTGATCTGGAACGGCAACAACGGCCGCACCTACTTCTTCCAGAACGAGCTGCCCTACGACCCGCCGAACCAGGCCGCCTGGATGAACGGCGCCACCCGCGGCTTCCCCGCCTACAAGGTCGCCGACTCCGTGACCAACCATGAAGCCTGGGGCCTGGGCTCCTACGCCTACTTCAACGTCAACCCCGCCGTGGTCGAGGAGCACTCCTTCGAGGTGCCCTACCGCTCCACGGTCCGCTTCCACGACATGGTGACCGTCTCGCTCGGCGGCACCGGCACCATCGCCCACGTCATCAACTCCACCGGCGGCCCCTCCAACTCGGCCACCAACGTGGCCAACCTGGTCGCCTACCCGTAGACCACAGCGCACCGGTCGCCCCCTCCCCTTGCCGGGAGGCCGACCGGTGCACTGCCGCAGACCCGTCGTCGATGCCGACCCCCACTTTTCCAGGGCTTCGCACGGTAGAGCACAGAGACGAGGCAGGACATGAAGGTCGCGTTCGGGTGGAAGCTGCACGGGGACGGCCGCGCCCCGCAGCCCGGGGCGGTGGTGAAGCCGGACGAACGGCTGTCGTGGGGGCGCACGATCGGGCTCGGCGCGCAGCATGTCGTGGCCGGAGGCCTCCTCAGGTCGGCCGGTTGTGCCTGCCGGTCAGGGTGTCGTGCAGAACACCGAGGCCTCCAGGTTGCGGGGCCCCTCCGAGTGGTTCGTGCCCTGGGCGGTCCAGCCCGTCGCGGTCGGGCCCGACCCGTTCAACAGGGCATCGAGACCGATGTCTGCGCCCCCGCCCGTCGGCACCTGCCCGGCGGGGCACTCCGCATGGGCCGTCCCCACGGCTCCGGCCGCCACGCTGACGACGCTCACCCTGAGGGTGGGCTGCGTGTCGGAGCAGACGGCGAACGCCCGGACGTACGACAGCGGGGCGTCCGGGGAGAAGTCCGTGTACTTCGCGCCCGCCGTCCATGACCTGACGGAGGACCAGTCCGACCACATGACGAACGTCTTGGGTCCGGCCTGCACTCCGCCGCCCACCACGAACTGGGTATTGCTGCAGCCCGCCCCGTTGGCCGAGTTGAAGTCCCCGGGGTCGATGGAACTGTCCGGCCCGACACTGAAGTTGATGCTGCTGTCCGTCGTGCAGATCACCCGGGGGTGCACCGTCTGCACCTCGTCGCTGGCGTTGTAGGCGTGCACCACCCACCTGTTCCGCTCCGGGTCGGGAGCCGACTCCTGGAAGTAGACCGGGGCCAGCGGGTCGGACTCGACCGCCGCACCTCCCCCGCTGGGCTTCGTCCCCTGCGGGCAGTACGCCGCCGCCGTCCCTTCCCTGCCGGGATAGAGGATGATCGGATGGCCCGGTTCCTGTCCCACGGAGCGGGTCACCGATGCCCCGCTCCCGTCCGCACGGGCGGACGGGAGCGAGACGGGGAGCAGTGCGGCAAGAAGCACACTGGTCGTCAGTGCGATGTTTCGAAAACGCCGGATTCCGATCATTTGCGACCTCCTCGCGGTCCGGTTGTAGAACAGACGTTCCCCGCCGCCCATCCGCCGAGAGTGGTGACCGCCCGGATGCCTCCCTCATTCACCCGGTCGAACGCGAGTGCCCGAGCGCCGTCAACTCCGCTGCGTGATCACCCAGCAGGCCCTGCTCCCGATTCCACGCACCGAGCGTCCGGGCGCAGGCCGAACGCCCTGGTACACCGTGGGTGGGCGATGGGCCACTGAGTGGCTTCTTCGACGGTGCGCAGGGTACTGGTGGCCTTGTCGAGGTCGGGGTGGCTGGTCCAGCCACAGTCGTAGCCGTCGAAGACCTCAACGAACCGGACGCCGTGTTCGCGGGCGACGGCAGGGGTGCCGGCGTTGTAGGCGACGGCGGTTCGGGCGAGGGTCGCGGCTTCGGCCCACGCGCGGACGGGCATTCGTGCGCCGCCCCGGTGGACGACCCGGTCGAGTGAATGCGCGGCGGCGAGTTGATCAGCGAGTGCCTTGGCGGCCTGAAGTGCGGTGCAGCCGGTCAGGGCGGTGGGGATCTGCTGGCGTGCGGCGGCACGGGCGGCCCGTTAGAACTGGCCGGAGCGGCGGACGGTCTGCTGGGAGTGGCGGAGCATGTCCGTGTAGGTGTCGGTGGTGAGAGCTTGCAGGGCGTGCTGGTGGCTGCTGGTCCAGGTGAAGGCCGTGCCGAGGGTGGCGGCCGCGGTGGCGGCTCCTTGCTCGTAGATGGCGGGCATCGTCTGGTGGGCGAAGTCGGGGGCGGCCGTTTCGACGGCCCATTGGAAGCTTCAGGCGTTCTCCCAGCCCGGCCGCCCGTCCGCCGACCCAGGGGTCGGCCGGTCGGCGTCTCGGGTGGGCGCGAGGAAGCGAGGCGCCCGATTCTACGAGCCGAGCCCCGAGCCCGAGGGGGGTACGGCGCCGCCCGGCCGCCATCCAGCACCTTCAACTCCCATTTCATGGAAGGTCTGGTCGACTGTGCATGGAAGTGGGGTCTCCCGCACAGCTCGTGGGTATCGAATCCAACCGAGCGACAGGAAGCCCCTGGTACCGCCGCCTTCCATGTCCGTCTCCGCGCCGTTGTCGTCCCACTCCGCCGCTGAGACGTACTCGCGGCGATCGTGTTCGTCGCCAGGTCGGGAAGCATCTGGTGCCGGCACCCGCCTCGGGTCGTGGTGGCAGACGGTCTGCCAGTGCTTCGCCCGCTGGAGCCGCGCCCGGGCGACCCCGGGGCGCGCCGACCGGTCCAATCACGGCTGCGGCTCGGCTCCTTGAGGCTGGATCGCCGAATGTCGTCCTTGGTTCGGGCGGGCTCCGCATAGGCCGGCTCGGATGCCGCCGATGCATGACTGCACCGACCCAACTGTTCCCTCCCACGGCCCATTTGAGGCCGGACACTTCTCGCCCCACGGCCTCCTCCCGACGTACCAGCACAGGTTGCGGGCGGCACCGGCCGGGTGTGTTTTGAAGGCACAACCCCCCCTTCCACTCGCCGAAAGGTGATTCGACGATGTTCAGAAGCCGTCCGCACCCCGCCCCGAAGAGACTCCTCGTCGCCCTGACCGCCGTCGCACTCCTGCTGGTCGGGTTCGGGGTGTACGTGATGGACCGGGCACCGTCCGCCTCGGCCAGCCCGAGGTCCGCCATCGTCACCGGCGGGCTGTCGGTCAGCGTCATGCCGAGCAGTGTCACCGTCGGCGTCGGCACCGTGTCCGCCACCATCCTCTACACCTGCACCGACACCGCCGCCCCGGGCGGAAACGCCGCGCTGCGCGTCGAGTTCGACCAGCACGGCAACGACGCGTCCGCGGAGGTCGCCGTCCCGTGCGGCATCGCGAACGTGAACAAGACGCAGACCGTGACCGCCACCCAGGTCGGCATGAGCGGCACCCAGGAAATCACCGTGGTCGCCGGCCTGACCGACGGCCCCGTGACGGCCGTCGACACCGCCGACACCGTCACCGGCGGCATCTACGTGCACCTCGACCCGTCCGCGACCTTCCCGGGCAACGGCACCGTCACGCGCACCGGCTACTACAACTGCGCCACCGGCACACCCACCCCGACCTCAGCGATCATCAACCTCGACCAGGTCCAACCCGGCAACCTCGCCGCCGCCGGAGAAGGCGTGGTCACCGTCCTCACCTGCAACGGCGCCAACCAGACCTTCAACATCAACATCACCAGCTGCACCGGCAACGGCTTCACGGTCGGCACCCCCCTCGCCGGCCAGGCTGTGATTCCCACGATCGGCGGGGGCGGCAGCTTCACCGGCCGCAGCACCATCGACTACTCGCTCCTCATCGGCTGACCGAGGACGTCCGGGCACGCCGACCGGATACCGGCGCGCCGACGCCCGGGCCGCCACACGACCCGCGCCCCGGTGCCGCCCGGTCACGGCTACAGCGGGCGAAGTCGGCGCCGTCCCGCTGATCCGCTTGCGGCGCGGCCCCGGACGCCGCAGGCCCGGCAGGCTGCACGGCGACAAGACGACCACCGGTTCATCCCGCTCCTACCTGCGCCGACGCCGGATCCGGCCCGCGTCACCCGCCAAGGCATCGAATCCGTCCAGCGTCTCGGCCGGCACCGATGGGTGATCGAGCGCCTCGTCAACACCGGGGAACTGCTGTGGTCCGGCAAACCGGCCGTCCCGCTCGACGGCCCGGCCAACGGCTGGTCCCTGACCGGACAGGAGTTGACGGAGTTCCGGGAGCCCGTGACCGCCACAATCAACGCGATATGGGCCAACGGCTCTCTTCCCGAAGCGAATTGGCTGCGGTGGAGGGTCGTGATGCCCGGGCAGGTCGATCGGCTCCTCAAGTGGGCCGAAGACCCCAGCAGCGAGGGCCAGTTCCGCGCGTGGATGGGCTGGCGGTCACTCCAGCTGGGCTGGCGGTCACTCCAGCTGCTGGCCTTCGGAGGCTTCCGCCCGAAGCGGCCCTGTCAGGCTGCGGTCTGGGCCACCCTCACGTTCGTCAGGAGTTCTTCGACGCCGTGGTTCACCCGGCGTTCGACGCGGGTTCGCCCGAGGTGGTGGCCGCATTGGCCCAGCCGGGCGGATTTGCGTCACCCAGGATGCACTTTCGGACGGGCTGGCACTTCGAAGGCAGGAATGGCCCGGAGCCTTGGAATCGCATGGCAGAGTTTGGGTCATGGCACACGTGAAATGTCACATGGCTAACGGTGCCTGTCTCCGAACGGTTTCTCGCATCGTCTGAAGGAGAAGACCATGAACCGCATCACCCGCATCGCGGTGGGCGCCGCCGGTGCCGCCGCCCTGCTCACGGCGCCCGTGCCGGCCTTCGCCGCCGCGAGCGGCGCCGACACCGCCACCGCCACGGTCACGACTTGCAAGTACGCTCTCCAGGCCGGGTTGGCGACGTACGCCTGCGCAGACGTCACCGGCAGCAGCGTCGTGATCTACGGGAAGATCGGCCTTGCCGGCCCGCCCGACGGGCCGGTGTCGTGGCAGACCCTGTACACCAACCTGTCGGCCGAGGTGGTCGGCGGCAACTCGCTCGGCTCCGTGAGCGGGAGCACGCCGTTCCACTCCACCACGGTGCAGGTGAACGGCTTCACCGCCACCGCCCCGTGCGGTTCGACAGTGCGCGCGACCTTCTCGGTGCAGGGAAGCGGCCCATACGGCACTCGGCCGGTGGTGGAAGTTCCGGTGACTTGCTGACGCTTCATCAATGTGCGAGCTGAGCCCGGGAGTTGTCGGCATCCCGGGCTCGGCCGCCGTGGCGGCCCGCATGGACCTCGTCCGCCGCAGAGGCCCACATGGATGCCCCGGCTCACACATCCCCGGGGATGCGTGAGCCAGGGCATCCGGGCTCACGCGCCGGTCAGTACCGGGTGGTGACGGTGACGCCGCTGAATGCGGTCTTGCCGTAGAGGGTGATATAGCGGTAGCCGGCCGCGGTGTTGGTGACGGTCACGGTCTGGGTGGTGCCGCTGTTCGTGGAAGAGACGGCGTAGTCCGTGTTCGAGGCCCAGCGGTCCGGGCTGTAGTAGAGGTAGGCGGTCCCGGTGCCGCCGGTGGTGGAGACGGTCAGCGTGGTGGTGCCGGCCGGCATGTAGATGTACATCAGGTCCGAGCTTCCGGCGTCGGCGGAGCGGCCGCTGCGGAAGCAGTTGTAGTCCATCTTCCGGGCGTCGGGGTCGGTGCAGGCCACCGGTGCGGCCGGCGCGGTGACGGTGACGGTCCGGGTCGTGGTGGCCGTCCTGCCGTTGCTGTCGGTGACGGTGAGGGTGACGGTGTAGGTACCGGCGGCGCGGTAGGACTTCGAGGGGGAGGCCGCGGTACCGGTGGTGCCGTCGCCGAAGTTCCAGGCCCAGCCGGTGATGCTGCCCTTGCCGGCGGTCTCGGTGGAACGGTCGGTCAGCTGGACGTTCAGGTCCCGCACCGCGACGTCGAAGGCCGGCTTCGGGGTGCCCGCGGTGAGGCAGGTGTCGGTGGCGCAGGTGTCGACCCACCTGGTGAAGTCGGCGTCGTAGGCGGTGCCGATGCCGTTGTAGTACGCGTAGGCGCGGGCGTAGTCGCCGGTACGGAAGTAGCCGAGCATGGTCTGGACGACGCCCGGGAAGCGCTCGATCATGTAGCGGGCGGCCAGGTAGCCCCAGTGGTAGGTGCGGACGACGTCGCTGTTCAGGTACGTGCTCTGGAGCAGGGTGCTGAGCGCGTAGGTGTGCTTGGGGGCCAGGGAGACCGCGTTGACGTCGGTGACGCCGCGGTAGGTGTAGGAGACGTACTCGGCGACGCCCTCGATCCACCACAGGTCGGGCACGCTGGTCTGCTGGTAGAAGTCGCCCTTCATGTCGTAGCGGGCGTCCAGGACGTGGGCGTACTCGTGGTTGAGGTTCCAGATCCGGGCGGTGAAGCCGTTCTCGTTCGGATGCCGGTACATGAGGGAGACCGGCTGGTTGGCCGGGTCGGTCGGGATCCCGGTGAGGGTGACCCCGCCGTTGTTGGTGTTCGCCTCGTACATCGCGCCGGCGTAGGTCTGGTAATCGGCCTGGCTCGCGAAGACCACGAGCTGCACGGACGACTCGTACTGGCCGGGGATGGGGCCGTTGTCGCGGACGAGGTTGTGGAAGTACGCGTCCTCGCCCTTGAGATCGGCGCAGACGGCGGCGAGTTCGGCCGCGGCGAGGTCCTGGGCCAGGACGGTGAGGGTGGCGTTGCAGGTCTGCCTGATCGGCAGCACGGCCTTGGTCAGCTGCTGCTTCAGGTCGCAGACGTTGTAGTAGGAGCACTGGTCCTTGTCGAAGAAGGCGGCCATGTTGGCCGTGCCGACCCACAGCGGGGCGGTGGGGCCGGTCATCGACGAGCTGTCGAGCAGGGCCTTGGCCAGCGGGCGGATCCTGGCCTGGAACGCCGGGTACTTGACGAACCGGGTCAGCTCGATGCCGGCGTTGGAGACCAGGAAGCCGGGGTAGGTGCCGAGCAGGTCGTGGTGGTTGCGGGTGAATGCGTCGAGGGTGTCGATGATGCCCGGGTCCGCGGTCACCGCGTCGACGAAGGACTTGTTCTCGTGCCCCCGGTCCAGCGCGGCGAGGGCGCTGTTGACGTACGTGAGCAGGTTCTTCGAGCTGTCGTACGCGCTGGTGTACCCGTTCAGCACCTGCCGGTAGGTGTTCAGGTAGCGGCCCTGCTGCCCGGCGCTGTCGGTGAGGATGATGACGTCGTTGGCGACCTGGCCGTTCGCGTCGGTGACGTCCGCGGCGTGCGGGCCGGCCAGGAAGGCGTCGATGCCGCGCGTCACGGCGGCGGTCAGCGTCGCGTCGTAGGGGCCGACGTGCGCGAGGTCCCTGTCCTGCACGTAGTAGCCCGCGCGCAGGTACAGGACGACCTGCCAGGTGGCGGCGGAGTTGTCGCCGGGGTAGGAGGCGGCGGCGCTCTGGAAGGCGTCGGCCATCGTCGCCATCTGGCTCTGGCGGAACAGCGCCGAGGCGTACGGGCTTCCCGCGGTGTAGAACAGCGAGCCGATGCACTGGGGGGTCGAGGCCTTGACGTAGGACACCAGAGCGGCCCCGGTCCTACTGGCGAAGTCGGCCGGGGTGCACGACTGGGCGGTGGCCGACCCCTCCGCGAGCGCGCGCGGTGCGGCCTTGGCCAGGCCCTTGTCCGGGCCGGTCTCCACCGGCGCCGTGACGGACAGCGGGTTGACCAGCGGCAGCTGCGCGGCCGTGAGCCGGCGGGACTGCGGCGCGCCCGGGCTCTCGGGATCGGCGAACGGACTGCCGGGAACCTCCGACGAGCTGCCGGAAGGCTGCTGCGAGCCGGCAGCGACCGGTGCGGGGGTGACCGGCATGGGGGCGGCCTGGCTCGGTCCGACGGATATGCCGAGCAGGGCGGTGCCTGCCGCGGCAGCCGCGGCCAGCAGCCTGGACATGCGTGAGAGCTGACGCATCGTCTATTCCTTTGTGGGGGAAGCGCGAACGGAGCGCCCCGGACGTCGGGACGTGGGAGGCATCCGAAGCGCGTGACGCACCGTCTCACAAGACCGGCGGAGCTATCAATAGGGTGTGACATGTCACCTGTCTCGGTTCACCTCCGCCGAGAACGGCGGCCCTGGCACACCAGGGCCCGGTGTCACCGCTCACTGCCGCCTTCAGCGACGGTGGGTAACCGGGGACGGTGGGTTCTGCGATACCGCCGGTCGGGTGATCCCCCGAGGTCAGGGCGGTGGGAGCGATAGGAGATCATGTCGCGACCGGTTGCATGGTCGCCCACCAGGGTTTCGCACGGTACAGCAGAGACGAGGCAAGGACATGAAGGTCGCGTTCGGGTGGAAGCTGCACGGGGACGGCCGCGCCCCGCAGCCCGGGGCGGTGGTGAAGCCGGACGAGCGGCTGTCGTGGGGGCGGACGGTCGGGCTCGGGGCGCAGCATGTCGTGGCTATGTTCGGTGCCACCTTCGTCGCCCCAATTCTTATGGGCCTGGACCCGAACCTGGCGGTGATGGTCTCCGGTGTCGCGACGATCTTCTTCCTGCTGGTGACGAGCGGCCGGATCCCTTCGTACCTGGGTTCCAGTCTGTCGTTCGTGGGTGTGGCGGCCGTGATCAAGGCGCAGGGCGGGGACGCGGCGACGCTGACCGGTTCGCTGCTGGTGGTCGGTGCGGTGCTGGCGGCGTGCGGTGCGGTGGTGCAGGGCTTCGGCGCGAAGGTGATCCACGCGGTGCTGCCGCCGATCGTGACCGGTGCGGTGGTCATGCTGATCGGTTTCAACCTGGCGCCGGTCGCGGCGGGCGTGTACTGGCCGCAGGACCAGTGGGTGGCGCTGCTGACGATGTTCTTCACGGGGCTGGCCCTGGTGGTGCTGCGCGGGTTCTGGTCGCGGATCGCGATCTTCCTGGGTCTGGTGTTCGGCTACGTGGTGTCCTGGCTGTTCGACCGGATCTTCGGCCAGATCCACTCCTCGGTGGGCGGCGGCCCGGCCGCCGATCACTGGCGGCTGGACTTCTCGGGCGTCGGCAAGGCCGACTGGATCGGCCTGCCCTCGCTGCACGCCCCGAGCTTCTCGCTGTCCGCGATCCTGGTGGCGCTGCCCGTGGTGGTCGCGCTGATCGCCGAGAACGCCGGCCACGTGAAGGCGGTCGCCGAGATGACGGGTGACCGGCTGGACGACAAGATGGGCACCGCGATCATGGCGGACGGCGCGGCCACCATGATGTCCACGGCGGTCGGCGGCCCGGCGACCACCACGTACGCGGAGAACATCGGCGTGATGGCGGCGACCCGGGTGTACTCGACGGCGGCGTACTGGTGCGCGGCCGGTTTCGCGATCCTGTTCGGCCTGTGCCCGAAGTTCGGCGCGGTGATCGCGGCCATCCCGGGCGGCGTGCTCGGCGGTATCACGGTGGTGCTGTACGGCATGATCGGCCTGCTCGGCGCGCAGATCTGGATCCACAACAAGGTGGACCTGACCAACCCGCTGAACCTGGTCCCGATCGCGGCGGGCGTGATCGTCGGCATCGGCAACGTCAACCTGAAGATCACCGACAACTTCGAGCTCGGCGGCATCGCCCTGGGCACCCTGATCGTCCTGACCGGCTACCACACCCTGCGGGCCATGGCCCCGGCGCACCTCAAGCACCCGAGCCCGGCCAACGGCCCACTGCTCGACGAGGGCACCAGCACCTACGACGACAACAACCGTTCGGACAGCTGAACGTCCGACTGCCTGTGCCGCCAACCCCGTCGAACGCACCCCTGCGGTCGGCGGGGTTCGCCGTTCCGTCAGCCGGCCGCGTCCCGGGCCAGCAGTGCCGCCTGGACGCGGTTGGTGACGGCGAGCGCGGTGAGGATCCGGCTGACGTGCGCCTTGACGGTGCTCTCCCGCATCGCGAGGCGCTCGGCGATGTCTGCGTTGGCGAGGCCCTCGGCGAGCAGCGCCAGCACGTCGCGTTCGCGCGGGGTGAGCCGCTCCAGGCGGGCCCGGGCGGCGGTCGCGGCGGTGCGGCCGCTCGCGTGGTAGCGGTCGATGACACGGCGCGCGGCGGCGGGGTGCAGCATCGCGGAGCCGGCCGCGACCAGGTGGACGGCACGCAGGATCTCGGCGGGGTCGGTGTCCTTCAGCAGGAACCCGTCGGCGCCGGCGGCCAGCGCGTCGTAGACGTACCGGTCGAGGTCGAAGGTGGTCAGCACGATCACCTTCGGCGGCGACGGCAGGGCGCGCAGCCGGGCGGTGGCGGTGATGCCGTCCATCCGGGGCATCCGGATGTCGACCAGGGCGACGTCGATGCGGAAAGCGCTTGCCCGTTCGATCGCCTGGAGGCCGTCGGCGGCCTGCGCGGCCACCTCGATGCCGGGGTCGCCGTCGAGCAGGTCGGTGAGGCCGAGGCGGACCAGTGCGTCGTCGTCGACGACCAGGGTGCGAATCATCGAAGCCGCCCTTCGAGCGGTGGAACGGAAAGCATGTGCCGACGCGAGCACCCCCACACCCGGGCGGGCCGCCGGAGCGCGGCTCATGCGGAGCCGTCCTTCGCCGCGGGGTGCGGGAGGCGGGCGGACAGCCGCCAGGAACCGGTGCCGGCCGGGCCGGCGTCGAGCCGGCCGCCGAGCGCGGTGACGCGTTCGCGCAGGCCGACCAGGCCGTAGCCGGAGTCGACGGCGGTGGACACGGCGGTGCCCGCGCCGTTGGTGACCTCGACCAGGGTGGCGGGCGGCCGGTAGTCGACCCGGACCTCGACCTGCGCCCCGTCGGCGTGCTTGCGGGCGTTGGTGAGCGCCTCCTGGACGATCCGGTAGGCGGCCAGCCGGTGCGTGGTCGGCGCGTCCGGGCCCCGGCCGGTGACGGTCAGCGCGACCTGCTGCCCGGCGGCGCGGGCGTCCTCGACCAGCGCGGCGACCTCGCGGACGGCGGGCGCGTCGGCCGCTACCGCTTGCGGGTCGTGGAGCGCGCCGAGCACCTCGCGCAGGTCGGTGAGCGCCTCGACGGAGGTGGTGCGGAGGATGGCCAGCCGGTCGGCGACCGGGCCGGGCAACTGGGCCCCGCGGGTGGCGAGGACGCCGGTGTGCAGAGCGATGAGGCTGAGCCGGTGGGCGAGGACGTCGTGCATCTCGGCGGCGATCCGGGACCGTTCGGCGGCACGTGCCGCGTCCTCCCGCAGCCGGGTCTCCACCCGCAACTGTTCGACCTGCCCGCCCAGGGTCTGCACCAGGCGGCGCCGGTTGCCCTGCCACAGGCCGAGCACCAGCCCGAACAGCAGCACCGTCAGCGTGGACATCCACCGCTGCCCGACCCACACCGAGGCGGCCCGCGGGCCCGCCAGGTTGCCGGCCAGCGCGAGCGCGGCGCAGAGCAGCGCGAGCCTGGTCCGCCGGGCCACCGCCAGGTCGAACATCACCGCGGCGAGCAGCAGATCGACCAGCCAGCCCCACCATGCGGTGAACACCACGGTCACCACCGGCGCTACTTTCAAACGTAGTTGAGGAACCGTCAGACACGCGGCACAGCACGCCGCGGCCAGGGTGAGCTTCAACCGCTCGCTCTCGTAGCCGAGTTTGGCGCTGTTCTGGTTGATCGCCACCACCAGGAAGGTCAGCACCGCCGCCCGTCCGGCGATCGCCCACAGTGGGCTCTTCCACCACGTCACGGCGTCCATGCTAGGCAGTCTTCCCGGCCGGTGGGATCGCCGAACGGCCGTACCCACCACCGACTTTCGTCGGTACCGACGGCCGCCCGACGGCGGATCGCCGGGGCGCTTCGCGTTCCTAGCGTCGAAGGCATGACCGATCAGAGCACTCCGCCGCCGCGGCCCCGGGCCGACGGTCTGGCGTTCCTCCGCGAAGCCGTCCGCGACCTGCGCACCACCGGCGCGGTCGCCCCCAGCAGCCGGGCCCTCGCCCGGGCGCTGACCGCCCCGGTGCGGGTCCGCGCCCCGCACCCGATCGACGTCCTGGAGGCCGGCGCGGGCACCGGCGCCGTCACCCGCGTCCTGCTGCCCCAACTCCCGCGCGGCAGCCGCCTGGACGTGGTCGAGGCCAATCCGCGCTTCGCCGCCCGGCTGCGCGACCTGGTGCCCGCGCAGGCCGCCACCCGGGTGACGGTGCACCAGGCGTACGTGGAGGAACTGGCCACCGACCGGCGCTACGACGTGATCGTCTCCGGTCTGCCGCTGACCAACTTCACGCCCGCGCAGGTCGATCGCATCATGGCCCGCTACCTCGAACTTCTGCACCCTGGTGGGACGTTGACCTGGTTCGCCTACCTCGGCACCCGTCGCGCCCGGGCGCTGTTCGCCACCCGCGCCGAGCTCCACCGGCACGCCGTGGTGGAGCGCACCGTGGCCGCCCACCTGCGGGCCGGCGCGACCGGCAGCCGCACCGTGCTGGCGAACCTGCCCCCGGCCCGGGTCTGGCAGCTGCACCTGCCCGGGTTGCCCGAACACCCGTCCGGCGCGACCTCTTGACCGCGCCCGCCACGCCGCTATCGTCTCCCTCGGCGCATCCGGTCTAGACCTATGACCGCTCCCCCGGCCCCGCCCCGATCGGTTGCCGGGAGGCGCGCCCTGACCCCACATCAGGAGGCAAAGAGAGATGAAGGCAGACAGAAAGGTGACCGCCGCGATCGGCGCGCTGGTCGCCCCGCTGCTCGGGCTGACCATGTCGGCCGGCACCGCCAGCGCCCACGGCTGGGTCACCGACCCGGCCAGCCGCCAGGCGCAGTGCGCCAACGAGGTCGTGGTCTGCGGGCAGATCAAGTACGAACCGCAGAGCGTCGAGGGCCCGAAGGGCCTGTTCAGCTGCTCCGGCGGCCACTCCGAGTACGCGGAGCTGGACGACGACTCCAAGGGCTGGCAGGTCGCCAACGCGTCCTCCACCCAGACCTTCAGCTGGCACCTGACGGCCCGTCACGCCACCGCGAACTGGCAGTACTTCATCGGAAACCGGTTGATCGCCCAGTTCTCCGGCAACAACGCCCAGCCCCCGGCGGACGTCAGCCACCAGGTGAACTTCGGCAGCTACACCGGCCGGCAGAAGGTCCTCGCGGTGTGGAACGTCTCCGACACCGCGAACGCGTTCTACTCCTGCATCGACGTCAACATCGGCGGCACCGGCGGCGGCAACCCCGGTGGCGGCAACGGCAGTTGCACGGCCGCGGCGTGGGACCCGGCCCGGGTCTACAACGGCGGCGACAGCGCCTCCTACGGCAACCACAACTGGCGCGCCAAGTGGTGGACCCAGGGCGAACAGCCCGGCAGCACCGGCCAGTGGGGCGTCTGGGAGGACCTCGGGGCCTGCAAGTAGCAGCCGCCCCTGAATCGGAACGGCCGCCCGGCGACCCCCTGTGGGGGAGGGTCTCCGGGCGGCCGAACGAATGACGGTCAGTCGATCCCGCCCAGCGCGTCCCGCAGTTGGGCCCGCGCCCGGATGCCGAGCTTGGCGAACACCTTCCGCAGGTGGTAGCCGACGGTGCGCGGCGACAGGTACAGCCG
This sequence comes from Kitasatospora sp. NPDC004614, assembly GCF_042873675.1. NCBI lineage: Bacteria > Bacillati > Actinomycetota > Actinomycetes > Kitasatosporales > Streptomycetaceae > Kitasatospora > Kitasatospora sp. NPDC004614. Next base: position 201,167 of record NZ_JBIALR010000004.1, on the reverse strand, counting down.
GGCGGCGATGTCCCGGTTGGTCAGCCCCCGGGCGGCGAGTTCGGCGATCCGCTGTTCCTGCGGGGTGAGCGGATCCTGCGACGCGCCGGCGTCGGCGGTCGACACGTCCGCACCGGCCGCCCGCAGTTCGGCGGCTGCGCGGTCGCGCCACGGCCCGGCGTCCAGGCGCCGGAAGGTCTCGAGCGCCGCTCCGAGCAGCGGCCGGGCCTCCGCGGACCGGCGTCGGCGCCGCAGCCACTCCGCGTGGTCCAGTTGGGCCAGCGCCCGCTCGAACGGCCAGTTGTCCCCGGCCGGATCCGCCAGCGCCGCCCGGAAGTGCCGTTCCGCGTCCTCGCCCTCGGCCAGCAGCGCCGCCGCCCGCTCGGCGATCGCGTGCAGTCGCGGCGAGCGGTCCTCGCCGAGGTCGGGCTGGACGGACTCCAGCACCGCACGGGCGTCCGCGGCCTCGTCGGCGTGCACGGCGGCCGCCGCCAGATCGCCCAGGTAGTACAGCGAGGCGTGGTAGTGCACCGGCCGGGGCCGGATGTCGCGGGTGAACACGGCCCGGATCTGCCGGTACGCCTCGGCGTGGTCACCGGCGGCGGTGGCGGCGATCGACAGTGCCACCCGATGGCGCACCTGGAGGGCCAGCGAGCGGCGCAGGTCGAGGCCGCGCACCGCCGCCTCGGCCCGCTCCCGGGCCGCCGGGTCGCCCTGCCGGGCGTCCAGGGTGGCCTGCAGGATCCGGGTGCCGGTGGCGGACAGGTCGGCGCCCGCCTCGGCGGCCATCCACAGGGTGTCCTCGGTGCTGTTGCGCGCGGCCGTCCAGGCCCCCGACTCGTACTGGGCGAGCGCGAGTGCCTGCGAGACGGTGGCGTTGGTGCCGGCCGTACCCGCCCGGCGGAGCTGGTCCAGGGCGCGGCCGAGCAGCTCCATGGCGGGCTCCGTCTCGTCCAGGCACCAGGCGGTGCCGCCGAGGACGACGAGGTGGCCCAGGTCGTCCTCCCGCATCGTTGCGCGGGCCGCCACGAACAGCTCCAGCGCGCGGGCCCGGTCGGCGGTCGCGGCGGCGAGCCAGGCGCGGCCGACCGCGTCCGGCACGTCCGTCAACGGCTCGGCCAGCCGCCGCAGTTCGGACCGGTAGAAGGGGTCTCCGGAGGCGTACGCGGAGGTTGCGGCCACGCTGAGCGCGTTGAACGCGAGCCCGGGCAAAGTCGCCGAGTGCTGCTCGGCGACCGCCAACAGGGCCTCCAGGGCCGCATCATGACGGAGCGTCACGCCGAGCGCCCAGCCGGAGTGCACGCCCGCCTGGGCGCGGAGCTCCGGCCGGTCGGTGGTCGCGGGCACCCGGGCGGTCAACTCGCCCACCCACTGCGGATGCCCGCCGAACATCGCGGACTGGGCGGCCGCCAGCAGCCGCCGGCAGCGCAGCTCCGGGTCCGGTGTGAGGTCGGCGGCGCGTTCCAGGGCGGCCGCGGCGGCCGCGTGCCCGCCCCGGCTGCGGGCGCGTTCGGCGCTGCCGGCGAGCGCGTCGGCAACCTCGGCGTCCGGGCCGGTCGCGGCGGCGGCCAGGTGCCAGGCCCGCCGGTCGGGTTCGTGGCCGAGCGCGCCCGCCAGCGCCAGGTGGGCGGATCGGCGTTCGGTGAAGGACGCCGCCCCGTAGATCGCGGACCGGACCAGCGGGTGCCGCAGCCGCAGCAGACCGTCCTGGACGCGGACCAGCCCGGCGCGTTCGGCGGGCTCCAGCGCCGCCAGGCAGTCCAGGCCGCCGGCGGCGCCGACCACGTCGGACAGCTCGCCGGTGTCGGTGGCCGCGGTGAGCAGCAGGGCCCGGCGGGTGTCCGGCGGCAGGTCCGGGAGGTCCGCGGCGAACAGGTTCTCCAGCCGCTTGGTCAGCGGCAGCGTCCGGCTGCCGCCGGACTCGGCGCGGCCGTGGGCGAGGGCACGGCTGAGCTCCACCAGGGCCAGCGGGTTCCCGGCCGCCTCCTGGAGGATCCGGGACCGGGCCCGGCCGGACGGCGGAACGGGCTGGGCGTCCAGCAGCAGCCCGGCCGAGGCCCGGTCCAGCGGCCCGGCGGCCAGCTGCGGGAAGTCCCGGTCGAACCGCAGCGGAACGGTGTCCTCGCGGGCGGCGGCCAGCAGCGCGGCGGCCTCGCCGTCCAGTCGGCGCGCGACGAAGGCCAGCAGGTCCAGCGAACCGAGGTCCAGCCACTGGAGGTCGTCGACCACCAGCAGCAGCGGCTGCCGGACGGCGGCGTCACCGACCAGGGTCGCGACACCGACCCGCAGGTGCAGCGGATCGACCGGCTCCCCGGCCCGGGCCCCGATGCCGAACGCGCCGCGCACGGCCCGGCGCTGGATCTCCGGAAGCCGCCCGGCACCGGCCAGCAGCGGCCGCAGCAGCTGGTGCAGCGCGGCCAGGCCGATCCCGTGCTCGCTCTCGCTACCGCGGGCCCGCAGCACCAGCGCACCCCGCGCGGCCGCCTGCTCGGCGGCCTGGTCGAGCAGCGACGTCTTCCCGGCGCCGGGTTCACCGGTCAGCACCAGCACGGACGGCCCCCGGCCCGCGCCGACCGCCGTCTCGACCAACTCGCCGATCCTGGCCCGCTCACCTTCGCGGCCGAGCAGTGGCTGCTCCGCCGGCAGCTGGGGTCGGACGGCCGCCGAGACCCCGGACGGCCTGCGCGGGCCCCTCAGGTCGGCGCCGGCAGGGGCGGTCGTCACGTCGCTGGCCTCGTCGTTCTTCGGATCCGTCTGGTCCCGGCCATCCTGCCACGCGGCGCCCCGGCCACCCGCCGGCAGCTGTGCGTGGACGGCACCGGACGCCCCGCAGTGCGCTGTGAGGCCAGTTCCGTACACGGAGAGTGCGCGGAGAGGTCGGTTCCGCGCGCGAAGAGTGCGCGGGAGGTCGGTTCCGCGCGCGGAGAGGATCAGGCGGGGCGGGTGTCGGCGCGGCCCTGCCACTGGCTGGGGGTCAGGCCGTAGACCTCGCGGAACACCCTGCTGAAGTGCGATGCGCTGATGAATCCCCAGCGACCCGCGACGACCGCCACCGGCACCCGGCGGTTCGCCGGCCGGTCCAGGTCGCGGCGGCAGGCTTCCAGGCGGCGGTGGCGGATCCACTGGCCGACCGTCGTGCCGTCCTGCTGGAACAGCCGGTGGAGGTAGCGGACCGAGATGCAGAGGGCGCCCGCGACGGACTCCGGCGACAGCTCGGGGTCGCCCAGGTTCTGCTCGATGTGGGCCCGGATCCGGGCGAGCAGTTCGGCGGAGCCGCCCGCCCGGCCCGGGTCGTCCTGGTCCAGCAGGTCCGTGATCAGGAGTGCGAGCAGGTCGGCAGTGCTGCGGGCCAGCCGGATCCGGGCCAGCGGGGCGAGGCGGTCGGAGTGTTCGCCCAGCGCGGCGAGGAACTGCGAGGCCAGCGCCCCGGTCCCGGTGGAGCCCGGGGCGAGCAGGGTGCCGGCGGCCCGCACCTCGGCCGCGGAGATCCCCAGCACCTTGCACGGCACCCGGTACATCCGGCTCGCGCAGTCGGCCCCCCGCAGCAGGTTCGCCGGGTACCGACCGCCACTGATCACCAGATCGCCCGGTACGACGGGCAGTTCGGCGTGCGGGCGGCGCAGGACCGCCCGCCCGGCCAGGTGCAGCGTGACGTAGACGCACTGCTCGGCGGCGGCGCCCGCCGATGCGGGCAGCAGGTCGAGGATGCCGCCGCCGGAGCCCGCCTCCGGGGCAGGCCGCGGCGCCGGGACGAATGCCGAGAGAGCGCTGGGGGCGGACAGGAGTGCGTTGGTGCCCGAGTGGTGCATGGAAGGGTCCCATCGTGTCGTTCCAGAGGTCGGTACAGGCCCCGACCGGCTCTCGCGCCACGTGAAGGTTCGAATACGTCCGACCGGTGCGGGATCGGTGCTCCGAAGGTTCACACCCGGCAACGGTCCGAGCCTGGAAGGGGCGGCCGAGGAGCGCACCGGTCGGATTCCGTCCGGGCTGCGTCGCGCCCCCTCGTCCTGACAGCATTCCTATCCGCCCGGAACGGCGGCGGCCAACCGCCCGCCCACGCGGACCGGCGACTCACCGGCCACCCGCCAAGCCGCCGAAACCCGCCCTGACCTGCGACGATGCCCTCCCACCCGGGGCCGGCCGGCGGGCGGAGCAGGTCACGGCGACTGGTCATTCGACCGATGCCCACCGAATTCCGCACGACTAGGTTCTGTCCGGCCGATCTTGTCGGATCAGCGCGTCTCCCCAGTCGTTGCGGACTGGGGGTGGGGTTCCGGCGGCACGCACCCGGCAGGATCGGCCGGACAAGCCCCGGGCCCCGCGCCGACGTCAACGCCCCGGCACCGGGGTGGGCCGCGTGTCAGCCCACCAGCTTCGCCCACAGGCCGGCCCACCAGCCGCGACGCTGCTCCGGCACCGCGCGCACGGGCTCGACCGGCGGAGCGTACCCGGCGGGCGGGGTGGGCGGCGCGGGCACGGGGGTGGAGATCACCGGGGCGCTGGCCGTGGTGGTCGGGTCCTGCGGCTGCAGCGCGTGGCGCGGGGTGAAGCTGACCGGCAGCCCGGTCAGGTGCCGCGACATCCAGTTCCCGCGCCAGACCAACTCGTCCTCCTCGACCGCCAGTTGGAGGTCCGGCAGCCGGGTGAGCAGAATGTCGATACCGGTCTCGGCGATCGCCCGGCCGATCTCCTGGCCGGGGCACTCGTGCGGGCCGCTGCCGAACGCCAGGTGCGAACGGTTGCCGAACAGCGGCTTGTTCAGGTCCGGCCGCACCGCCGGATCGGCGTTTCCGGCGGCGAGGCCGATCAGCAGCATGTCGCCGGCCTTGATGCTACGGCCCGCGAGCTCGGTGTCGCCGGTCGCCCAGCGACCCGGGACCAGCATGAACGGCGGTGCGTCCCACAGGACTTGGTCGAGCGCGTCCGGCAGGGTCATCTGCCCGCCGGACAGGTGGGCACGGAAACGGCCGTCGGTGAGCACCATCTTCAGCGTCTCGGAGATCAGGTTGATGGTGGTCTCGTTGGCCGCCAGCAGCACCGACCGCAGGTGCTGGAGCACCTCGTCCTCGCTCAGGCCGGACTCGTGCTCCATCAGCCGGGTGACCAGGTCCGATCCGGGGGCGGAGCGCTTGCGGTCCATGGTGCGGCGCAGCGACTCCACCACGTACTCGTTGGAGGCGACGGCGGTCTCGGTGCCCCGGACCAGGTCGCGGGCGGCCTCGACCAGCCGCGGGCCGTACTCCTCGGGCATGCCGACCAGTTGGGTCATCACCAGCATTGGCAGGTGCTCGGAGAACTGGGAGACCAGGTCGGCCCGGCCGGTGCCGCCGAACTCGGCGATCAGCTGGTCGGCGAAGCGGGTGACGTAACGCCGCATGCCGCGCCGGTCGAAGCCGTTCAGGCCGTCGGTGACGGCGGTGCGCAGCCGCCGGTGCTCCTCGCCGTCGACGAACGAGCAGGTCGGCTGCCAGGCGATCACCGGCAGCACCGGCGAGTCGGGGGCGACCCGGCCCTCCTGGAACTCGGTCCAGCGGCGGGAGTCGCGGGAGAACCGGGAGGGGGTGCGCATCGCGGTGAGGTTGGCGGAGTAGCCGAGCACCAGCCAGGCCGGCAGGTCGCCGTGCAGCAGGACGGGCGCGACGTCGCCGTGCTCGGCGCGCAGCTTCTCGTACAGGCCGACCGGGTCGGCCTCGGCCTCCGGCCCGAACAGCCGCCGCAGGTCGCTCCGTTGGAGCGGGGTGGCGCCGTGGGCCGGGCAGCCGGGCGGGGGGACGGCGCCGTTGTACGTGCGCTCTTCGGGGATCACGGGAGGTCTCCGATCGGTACGGTGCAGGACGTCAACGGACGTGTGGGGCTTCAACCGGCGGGCCGGGCTTCAACCGGCGGGCCGGGCTTCAGCCGACGGGCTGGGCTTCAGCCGACGGGCTGGGCATCAGCCCACGGGCCGGGCTTCAGCCGACGGGCTGGGCCGCGAGGTCGTACAGGTAGCGCATCAGCGCCATCAGCACGTCGCGGCCCGACTCCCGGGCGCGGGCGTCGCACTCGACGATCGGCACGTGCGACGGCAGGTCGAGCGCGGCGCGCAGTTCGTCGAGCGGGTAGGCCGGGGACTCGGGGAAGGAGTTGACGGCGACGACGAACGGCACGCCGCGGTCCTCCAGCCGGCCCAGCACGTCGAACCCGGCCTCCAGGCGGCGGGTGTCGACCAGCACGACCGCACCGAGCGCGCCTTCGAACAGGCCGTTCCAGAGGAACCAGAAGCGTTCCTGGCCGGGGGTCCCGAAGACGTACAGCACCAGCTCCTCGCTGATGGTGATCCGGCCGAAGTCCATCGCCACGGTGGTGGCGCGCTTGCGTTCCACCCCGGCCAGGTCGTCGATGCCGACGCCGGCCTCGGTCATGGTCTCCTCGGTGGTCAGCGGGCGGATCTCGCTGACCGAGCCGACCAGGGTGGTCTTGCCGACCCCGAAGCCGCCGACCACGACGACCTTGACGGCGGCGGCCACCGTGGCCGGGAGCAGGTCGGCCTCGCGCGGCCCGCGCACCGGCTCAGAGCCGCTGAAGTCCATGGATCACTGCCTCCAACAGGGAAAGGTCGGGAAGGTCGGCCGGCGGGATCGGGGCGCGCGCCTCGATCCGGCGTGCGCCGAACAGTTCGGTCAGCAGGTCGATGACCAGGCTGTTCGGCAGTCGCAGGTACGCGGAGATCTCGGCCACCGACAGCGGCGAGCCGCAGATCCGCAGGATCGCCGCGTGCTCGGGCGGCATGGCGGGCTCGGGCCGGGAACGGGCGAGGATCAGCGTGACCAGGTCGAAGTCCGTCGCGGCGGGCTGCCCGTCGCGCCCCCGGCCGATCACGAAGTACCGCTCGGGGCCGACCTGTTCCCAGTCCTGGTTGCTCATCGGGGACGCCGACTCACGCGAGCTGTTCGCCGGTGCGGGCCGGTGTGGTGAGGTGCTCGCCGATCCGCGCGACCAGGTCGCGCATCCGCTGGCCGACCAGTCCCGCGTCCACGCCCTCGTCGGCGAGCACCGCGAGGAACGCCCGGGAGCCGGCCGCCATCAGGTAGAAAAAACCGCCGCCGACCTCGATCACCACCAGCCGCATCCGGCCGTCGCCGTGCGGGAATTCGCTGCCCACCGCGTGCGCCAGGCTCTGCAGTCCGGCGCAGGCTGCGGCCAGCCGGTCGGCGGTGTCCGGGTCGGTGCCGTGCTGGGCCAGCCGCAGGCCGTCGGCCGACAGGACGATGGCGTGCCGGGCGTGCGGGACGCTCTCCGCGAGGTCCCTGAGCATCCAGTCCATGTTGGTCCGTTGCTGAATCACTTCTCGCCTTTCCCTGCTGACTCTTCACTGGCGTGGTGGCCGTCCGCCGGGGCGCCGGGCGCGGTGCCGTTGACGCCCTCGGTGAACGCGGCCAGCCACAGGCCGGGCTGAACCGGCTCGGCGACGGGCGCGGGTACGGGTGCTGATGCCTGCGCGGGAGCGGGTGCGGTGGCCCGCCGCGGCCGGGGGGCGCCGAGCCCGACCGTGCCGCGCAGCGGCGGGGCGTGGCGGCGGCGCTGCGGCAGGCCGTTGGCGGTCCGCTCGGTCACCACCGGGTAGTCGTCCTCGCCCGGGAACGGGGACGGGAACGGGGACCGGGACGGCGCGGGCACCCGCGGCCGGGCTGCGGCGGAGCCTCCGGCGGCCGGGAAGGCCGAGGCGGCGGCGAATCCGCCGGACGGCGTGTGGGTCGGGACGGCCGGGGCGGGGACGGGGGCCGGGGCCGGCTCAGTGGCCGGCTCGGTGGCGGGCTCGCCGGCGGGCGGCGTCCACACCGGGTTCCCCGGGTGCATGTCCGTCCTGCGGTTCGCCGCCGGGTGGCCGCTGGCCATCCGGCCGATGCCGTGGGCCCGGGCGGGCGCGGGCGCGGTGGTGATGTACCGCTGCGGAACGATCAGCACGGCCCGCACGCCGCCGTACGCGGACGGGCGCAGCGACACCTGGAAGCCGTACATGCGGGACAGCCGGCCGACCACGGCGAGGCCGAGCCGCGGGGTCTCGCCGAGGTCGTTGAGGTCGATGCCGGACTGCGCCTCCTCCAGCATCCGTTCGGCCCTGGCCCGGCCCTCCTCGCCGAGGCTGAGGCCGCCGTCCTCGATCTCGATCGCGATGCCGGTCTGCACCTCGACGGCGGTGAGGTGGACGTCGGTCTGCGGCGGCGAGTAGCGGGTGGCGTTGTCGAGCAGTTCGGCCAGCGCGTGGATCAGCGGTTCGACGGCGGGGCCGACGATCGCGACCTCGGAGACCGGGTGCAGTGAGATCCGGCGGAAGTCGAGGATCCGGGACATGGCGCCGCGCAGCACGCTGTACAGCGGGACGGGCCGGCTCCACTGGCGGCCGGGTCGGGCACCCCCGAGCACGGCGATCGAGTCGGCGAGGCGGCCGATCAGCGCGTTGCCGTGGTCGAGCAACAGCAGGTCGTTGAAGACGGCGGGCATGTCGCCGTGCCGCATCTCCATCTCGCGCAGGTCGACGGCCTGCCGGTGGACGATCGCCTGCACGCGGCGGGCGATGTTCACGAACGCGCGCTGGGTGGACTCGCGCATCGCCTCCTCGTTGTCGACGGCGTCGAGGACGGAGCGCACCACGGTGTGCCGGGCCTCGTGGAAGTCCTCGCCGACGTCGGCCAGGTGGCGCTGCTCGTAGGAGCGGAGCACGTCGGTGATGAACTCGCCGCGCTGGAGCCGGTTGATCGCCTCGGGCAGTTCCCGCTTGGCCAGGTCGATCATGCCGGCCTGCTGGCGGGCGAGCCGCCGGAGCACGTCCTCCTCCTGCCGCGCGCCGGCCGCGCGCGCCTCCTCCAACGCCCGGCCCCGGCGCACCGCTTCGAGCCCTGCCGCCGCCACGGCCGCGGCGCCCACCAGACCGCACAGCAGAATCCCCGAGATCGCCTGCCCCGGCCCGGCGGTCGCCGCGAGGGCCACCGTCACGCCGGTCACGACCGCGGGCAGCAGGCCGACGAGTACGGCTGCGGGCAGCCGGTTTCCTGGCGACGATCCGGGTCGAAGCATCGGTGTCCTCATACGGTCAAAGGGATGGAGACGCGGGTCCGGGCGGTGCGGCGGGGCCCGGGCGCGAAGCAGCATAGCCGGTGGCTCGAATGGTTCTGACGACCCGTCAGAACGCCTTTCCACCAGCAGAGTTACCCCTTCCAGCAGGGGATTCCCGAACGCGCGGACGAACGGTTCGTGCGCCCCCCGCCGGGACTCTCAGACTTGTCGCACCACGCACCCCGCGACGGCCCCCCGCCCCGGATTCACCCGGACGAGCGGCGCGCGCGGCAATCCTTCAGCGCCGCGTCCCGGATGGTGCTACAGCCGCGTTCGGCCATGACCGGTTCGCCGTCACCACGCCGAGTACTCACCTGCCGGTGGGCCACGCCTCACCGGCGGTTCACCCCGGCGGGTAGACAGCCGGGCGACGCCGACCGCTCTGGAGAACGCCATGCCCGCCGATCCCCATCTCCCTTCCACCGACCGCCAGTTGACCGATCGCCGCACCGTGCTGCGCACCGGCCTGGCCACCGGCGCCGCCGCCGCCCTGACGGGCACCACCGGCCAGGCGCGCGCTGCCACCTCGGACCAGGTGCTCACCCTGACCGGCCAACTACCCACCGGCGCACCGGACTTCGTCTACCTCCCGTTCGAAGTACCGCGCGGTGTACGGGAGATCGCGGTCTCCTACAGCTACGACCGGCCGGCCGTCCCGCCCGGCACACCGGGCAACTCGTGCGACATCGGCATCTTCGACGAACGCGGCACCGCCCTCGGTGGCGAAGGCTTCCGCGGGTGGTCGGGCGGCTTCCGCACCGAGTTCAGCCTGTCCCGCGAGGCCGCCACCCCCGGCTACCTCCCCGGACCGATCAACCCCGGCACCTGGCACGTCGTCCTCGGCCCCTACCAGGTCGCCCCCGCCGGACTCGCCTACACCGTTCAGGTCACCCTCCGGTTCGGCCCGCCCGGCCCGGCCTTCGTCCCCGCCTACCCGCCGGAGCGGGCCCGCGGCCGCGGCCGCGCCTGGTACCGGGGCGACTGCCACCTGCACACGGTGCACTCCGACGGCCGCCGGCTGCCCGCCGAGGTCGCCGCCGGGGCACGCGCCGCCGGCCTCGACTTCATCGTCTCCACCGACCACAACACCTCGTCCTCACACGGAAGTTGGGGCCCACTGGCCGGCCCCGACCTACTGATCGTCCCCGGCGAGGAGATCACCACCCGCAACGGCCACTGGCTGGCCCTCGGCCTGGCCCCCGGCCAGTTCGTCGACTGGCGCTACCGGGCCCGCGACGACCAGTTCCCCCGCTTCGCCCGCCAGGTCCACCGCTCCGGCGGCCTCGTCGTCGCCGCCCACCCTTACTGCCCTTACGTCGCCTGCCAGTGGAAGTTCGGCTACCAGGACACCGACGCCGTCGAGGTGTGGAACGGCCCCTGGACGTACGACGACGAATCCGCCGTCGACACCTGGGACGCCAACCTCGCCACCGCCCTCCGCGAGGGCCGCAACTGGCTCCCCGCCCTCGGCAACAGCGACGCCCACAGCGCCCCCCAGCCCATCGGCACCCCCCACAACGTGGTCCTCGCCGACGACCTCAACCGCACCGCCATCCTCACCGCCCTCCGCGCCGGCCACACCTGGCTGGCCGAATCCGCCGCCGTCCAGCTCGAGTTCACCGCCACCGGCCACGGCCGCCGAGCCACCATCGGCGAACGGCTCACCGTCCCCGCCGACGCCCCCGTCGACGTCCGCCTCACCGTCACCGGCGTCCCGAACGGCACCGTCCGCCTCATCACCGACGAGGGCCAACTCCACCAGGAGCCCCTCCCCACCACCGGCACCGCCACCGTGACGTGGCGCACCACCGCCTCCCTCGCCACCTACGTCCGCGCCGAAGTCCGCCACCCCAAGCCGGACGGCACCCCGGGCAAGGGCAACTCCATGGGCCCCGACCTGCCGTGGGGTCCGATGGCGGCACTCACCAACCCGATTGTGCTGCACACTTCCTGACGATCCGTCAGCCAGGCTCACCGGTCGACGCGCTCGACCGGTGGCCGGTGGCGCTCAGGCCTCAACCCTGCGCAACATCAGCTCATGACCCGCCGCCTGCACCAGCCGCTGCGCTGCGCGGATCCTTTGCAGGCTTCGCGCACGAGCTGAGCGCAGGAACCGTCACCCGCAACCTCCAGGGGCCGGACGGAAACCTCGTCGCCACGACGGGCAGGACCGGCGGTACCGTCCTGCAGTTCACCAACCTGCATGTCGACGTGGCGCTTCAACTCCCCGCCGACACCGCCCAGGCTCCAACCGTGCTCGACGCAGACGAGTACGGCAATCCGCGCGCCGGACAGCAACCGGCCCGCTACGGATGGTTGGGCGGAAAGCAGCGATCGGACGAGACCGCCACCGGCCTCGTTCTGATGGGGCTGCGCCTGTACGATCCGGCGACCGGACGATTCCTGACCAAGGACCCGGCCCCCGGAGGGAGCGCCAACGCCTATGACTACGGCAACGGCGATCCGGTCAATCACTACGACCTCGATGGCAGGACCAGCAAGACGAGCCAGGAATGGAGCGCGTGCATGAGCCTCGGCTATGCCCGCTGCGTCATGGTCTCCTGCTTCTCCCAGATCCTCGTCTGGAGGATCGGCACCAGCGAGTCCCGGAACAATGCAGCGCGCCACTTCATCTGGATGGCCACTCTGACGTACTTCGTCGGCGCCACAGCAGCTCAGAGGCTCGGTGACGCCCATGAATACGGAGAAAAGGCGAAATGCCGCCCCGGTAGGCGGTGCGACACGGACATCGACCAGTACAACAACCGAAAGGCGCGCATCTTCGTCAGCAGTTCCTGGAACCGTTCGCAGATGACCTATTGGAACAATCGCGGCCTTCTGATCCAGTACCTGCACAAAATCGGGAACTGGCTCTATGATCAAAACCACCTGGCAAGGTAGGCTGACAAGTAGGACCTGATCTTCGAACTGAGCCATTCCGATCGGCGCCCGCCACTTAGTGGCGGGCGCCGTGCATTTGTGCATCGCTTTCTATCGACTGCAGGGGGAAATGTGCCACACGGCAAATTCAGTAAGATGGTTGTGCTCATTTCTATGGCGCTCGCGATCACCCCACTCAGTGGGTGCTCGACTACGCAGTCGTTGAGCTGTGGGGGAAGTGGCGCGCAGCTCCAAAAGCTCGAGGAAATTCCTATCCTCGGCGCCATGCCTCCCGGCTCATCCGTGCCGAATGAGCCGACCGAGCCAGATCCTCTCGGGTATTCGAACAATGAATCCGAATGTGTAGACGGCGACTCCGGGAAGCCCTGGATCTACGCATCGCACACCTATGCACACCCTGGGCCACGGGCGGAAATTCTGTCCTATTACAAAAAGGCGGCCAGCGAAGCGGGCTGGACGCTTGGCGAGAATGTGACCGGAACGCCGGAGGATGTGGCGGGAATATGCCTCACTAAAAAAATCGATGGCCGTAGCGCCCAGCTGACCATTGACTTCAAGGTGAGATCTGGATACCAGCCCGAGGCTGGGGCGTACCGAGTTCAGGTGGGATCGAATCTCGATGGTTCACCGCTCCACTGTTACTGATGCGACGATGAAATCCGCCTCCACGAAGCAGGCGCGGCCTGAGCCGCTAGAACCGCCGGAGCGGGGGCCGGACGAGGGCGACGTCGCGGCCGAACCCGATGGCCAGGGCGCCGTCGGGGGTGGTCGCGAGGGTGGTGGCGGGGATCGGCAGGCGCAGGGGGCGGGCCAGCGGGTGGCCGGTGCTGAGGTCGGTGAGGCTGACGGTGCCGTCCGTGCGGGCGATGTACGCCTCGGGCCAGGTGCGGGCGGCGAATGCGGTGACGGGCGCGGCGTCCTCGATGGCGGGTCCGGCGGGGCGGCCGTCCCGGTGCCAGGTGCGGATCACGGTGGCATCGGGGGCGGGCGCGCTGTGCGGGTAACGCCGCCAGTTGCGCACGCGGGCGCCGAGCACGTGGCCCTGGTCCGACCGGACGGCCACGAAACGGCCGTCGAGGACGGCCAGCAGAGGGTGACCGTCCGTGCCCGGGACGCTGTCCGGCGGGGCGGTGGGGTCGTCGGGGTTGTACAGCCGGATCGGTTCCTCGGCGTGGGAGGAGACCACCGCGGTCGGGCGTCCGTCGAGCGTCGCGACAGCAAGACCGGTGATACCCGACTCGACGTCGGTGGCGACGATCCGGGCGAGCAGGGTGCCGTCGGCGGGGTGCCAGAACCGGATCTCGTTCTCCCAGACCTCGTCCTCTTCGGTGTCCTCCTCCGGGCGGGAGTCGAAGTCCGCGGGCGGGTACAGGCCGGCGGTGGCCACCGCGTCGCCACCGCGCAGCCGCAGGTGGGCGATCCAGTGGACGACGGCGGTGCCCGTGTCGACCGGTTCGCCCAGCGGGCTGCCGGCGGCGAGATCCCAGCGGTACAGGCGCTGGTTGGGGAAGATGTGGATGCCGTACCCGGTGGCGGCGTACGGACGGCCGTCCGCCGACCAGGCAGTCAGGCTCCTCGTCACCTGGACACCCGTGCGCAGGGGCGGGGCCAGCGGGGTGCCGTCGGCGGCGCGGCGGGCCAGCAGGGTTCCGCCCTCGTCGGCGCTCACCACGGTGCCGTCCGGTGCGGTGACGGCGAGTGCCGCCAGCCGCTGGGTGTGGCCGGGTTCGCGGTGCACCGGGACGGCCGGGTCCCAGAGCGCGACCACACCGTCCCGCTTCGAAGAGGTGAGCAGCAGGTCGCGGCCGTCCCGGCGGACGGCGGTGGTCTCGGCCATCGCGACGGGGCCGGTGATCGGCGGGCCGAGCGGCCGCAGCGTCTCGACGTCCCAGAGGTGGACGTTCCACATCGTCGGCACGGCGACGACGGATCCCACGACGGTCGGGTTGTGGTGCGGCCCGATACGGCCGTGCGTGTTCGTCAGGCTCTCCCCCTGGTAGCCCACGTGCGCGTCGAGGAGGCCGGCCGTGGGCTGCCCGGTCGCCACATCGACGGTGCCCAGGACGCGGGACTCGTCGGCGACGGTCAGCAGTTCCCGTCCGCCCGCCAGTGACAGGGTCGCGCCCCGGATATCGCGCATCCCGGCGGGCACCGGAAGTCGGGACGTCCGGCCGTCCTGCGGGTCCCAGCACAGGACACCGTCATCGGTGACCAGGGCGACCTGGCGCCCGTCGGCGCGGGTGGCGGTGCTGAGGTTGGAACCGACCGGCAGGCCAGCGCGGTCGAGCGGCACACCGGTCGCCAACTCCCATTGCTGGAGGCCGTCCCTGCTCCAGTAGGTCCTCATCAGCAGTCGGGCATCGACACCACGGCCGAGGACGGTCATGTCCCATGGGCTGTCACCCGTGTCGGCCGACCACCGCAGGGAGAGGTCGTCGAGGCCCCAGACCCGCACCGTCTCGTCCGAGTGGGCGGAGATCAGCAGCGGTTCCACCGCGTCGGCCGCCACCGCCAGCAACGTGACCGGCACCTCGCAACCGACGGTCCGGACCCGGCCCGTCGGGACGTCCCGCACCTCCAGCCGGTGCCGGCGCAGCTTCGCGTCGACCGGCGGGTACTCGTCCAGCGCGATGGCCAGCGCCAGCACGGGCCCGTCCCCGGTCTCGCCCCAGGCCGCGGTCTCGACCGGTCCGACGTGCGCCTGCCACACCAGCCGGGGGTCCAGGTCAGTACCGCTGGCCCAGTCGGCCCGCCACAGTGCACCGTCCGGGTCGGCGGCGGCGTCGGCGTCGCCCCGACGCACGGCGTCGAGGTAGGCCGCCTGCCGCCGGTCGATCTCGTCCGGGCCCGGGTACGGACTCGCGGCGGTTGCCTGCTCCAACTGACGCTCCCCTGTCGTCCCGCCCCCGCGCGGAGGCGGGCTGCCGGGAGCCGATCGTACGGATCTCCCGGCCAGCCCGCCTCGGCGGGCGGCAGTTGACCTGGTGACGCCGTCTCAGCTCAGCTCCAGCACCTTCCGCCCGCAGCGCAGGAACACCCGGCGCTGTGCGCTGGCCCGAGTCAGGTCGTGGGCGCCGAGCACCACCAGCAGACGCTCGTCGGCGTCCGCGCGGGACAGCGGGACGGTGCGCCCGCCGCCGTCGGAAGTCTCCACCACCAGACGGAGGCCGCCCGCCTCGGCGACCCGGCGGACCTGGTTGAGGCTCGGGAGTTCGCCGCTGACCTTCACCAGGAGCTCGCCGAGGGTCGCCGCGCCGTGCTGGGCCGCGTCCGCGGCGGGCAGCAGTCCGGCGTCGGAGAAGCGGCGCTGCGAGAAGCGGGCGCGGAAGGCGTCGCGGGCGGCGAGTGCGGCCGGGGCGCCGTGCACGGTGGCGGTGACGGCGGCGGCCAGCAGGGTCTTCACCGCCATCGGGTGGCGGCGGCCGTCGGCGGCCTGGGCGAGCAGCAACTCGACTTCCTCGTCGACGAGTTCGGTGAGCAGCCGGAGGTAGTCCGGCAGCAGCCGGTCCGCGCAGGCCATCAGGCGGCCGAACATCTCCTCGGCGGGGAAAGCCAGCCCGACGTAGTTGTTCTTCGACTTGCTCATCTTGGCGCCGGTGCCGTCGGTGCCCTCGATCAGCCCGGTCGCCAGCACCACCTCCGGCTGCTGGCCGGCGGACGTCTGCACCCGGCGGCACATCTGGAGGTTCAACAGCTGGTCCAGGCCGCCGAGTTCGATGTCGGCGACGAGCTCCACCGAGTCCAGCGCCATCACCACGGAGTACACCAGCTCGGCCAGCGTCAGCCCGCTGCCCTCGGCGAGCCTGGTCCGGAAGTCCTCCCGCTGCAACGCCGCCGAGGCGGGCAGCCGAGACAGTACCGTGAGGAAGTCCGGCAGCGTCAGCGGCGCCAACCACTCACTGTTGAACCGGAATTCGGCCCGCTCGAAGTCGAAGAACGGACCGACCTGCGCCTGGTACGTCGCGACATTGCGGCTCACGTCCTCGGCCGTCAGCGGCGGCCGCTCCGCACTCCGGCCCGACGGGTCGCCGATCCGCGCCGTGATGTCCCCCACCAGGAACACCACCCGGTGCCCCATCCGCTGCAACCTGCTGGCCAGGATCATCGGCACCGCATGCCCGAGATGCACCTCCGCCCCGGTCGGGTCGATGCCGTACTTCACCGTCAACACCCGCCCCTGACCGAGCAGTTCGGCCAACTGCCGCTCCCCCGGCAGCACCGCCGCCGCCCGTGCCCCCAGCAGCGCGGCCTGCCGCTGCGGATCCAGCCCCGAGAGATCGGCCCGCTGCCGCCCCGCCAGCACCTCCAGCAACCGGCCGAGCGCCGGGCCCTCCCTCAACTCCTCTTCCTTCTCGATCAGTTCACTCATCAACGCAATGCTGCGGTCGAACGCGGTGGCGGCCATGGCCATCCTCTCGGGGTACAGGAACAACAGACGTCGGACGCACCCGCCCCGCGATACACGGCACCACCAAAAACGACGACCACACCCGCGCCGACACCTGCGGTTGAGCACACGCAGACAGCCGGACAGGCATTCGCAACAGGTCGTTCAAGAAATCCGGAGGCCCGGCCGCCGTCACTTCAGGCAGGCCGGAGGGCGGTGGGGACCGCCACTAATATCGCTTCACCACGTGAAACCTCCGGGAACAGGAAGCAGCAGCAGCCCCTCGGCTCCACCGCAGCCCCCATCATGCACCATCCCCACACCGCCCCGCACCCGGCTATTTCGCCGCCCGGGCCACGTGCGATCAGATCTCCCATACCTCACGGGGCAGTTGGTGCCAGACGTCGCCCATGAGATCGGCGGCCAGGAAGACAGGCCTGGTGAGTAGCTGGTCACCGGCCCGCTGCACGCACAGCACCACTCCGAGCGTCAGCGATCCAGCCGCCGCGCCCGACCGGAGGTCGCAGGCCCCCTGCACTCGGCCCGATCGATCAGCCACTGTTCCAACCGGGAGAGAACCCGACCGACCAGCGCCACCCCACCGCGGACCGGCCATGACCCTGACCCCTGGTCAACTTTCCCCGACCGCACCGTGATCGGAACCCAAGGCCCGCTTCGGCAGCACGATGACGGCGCGGCCCGACCCCAGATCGACGGTCGAACGGGGCGGCGCGGCGTCCCCCTCCTCGTCCCGACGCATCGCCTCGGCGGAGCGTTCCTCCAACTCGGCCGCCTTGCCGGCGTTCACCGAGCCGGTGAATACGTCCAGGGCCGCAGTGGACATCGAAGGCGCCTTACCGACCCGGCCCGGCCGCCTGCGGAACCGCGCCGGGACAAAGCCCGAACCGGCCAGCCGCCCCACCGTCTTCGAGGCTGCCATGAACAGCACCACCGCCACCGCCACTCCGGGCAACGTGAGCGAGAAAACCAGACCCATTCGTCCACACCCCTCCTGCGCGGCCCTCCCCGGGTCGTGCACCCTACCGCCCAACGGCCGTGTCCCACACGGGAGTTCCCTGGCCGCGAAAGCCGCCCGGGCCGGCCACTGCGGCAGCGGGACGCCCACCACCGGGCCGAGGCCGGTTCGCCGCACCCGCCGAAGTGCTCGTGGTCTCCGCCCGGCCCGCGCGTCGTGTCTTGGCAGCCTCCCGGCCCCCTGCCATCGTGGGCGCATCATCTGCTTGTCGGTTCGTCACCGAAGGAGGATGGATGCCCATGACCACACCGGTGCTGACGGTCGATCAGGTGGTCGACCGGATGACGGAGCTCTCGACCGAACTGCCCGCCGCGGACGGTGTCGCCGTCTTCAACGCGATGTACCTGACCGTGACCCGACTGGTCCGCGACCATCTCGCCGTCGCGTACTTCGACGACCCCGCCACCATGGCGGAGCTCGACGCCGTGTTCGCCGCCCGCTACCTGGCCGCCGTCGACGACGACCGGGCGGGGCGGCGGCCGGCGGCCTGCTGGCGGCCGTTGTTCGAGCTGCGCGGCGCGGCGAACGTCCACCCGCTGCAGTTCGCGCTGGCCGGCATGAACGCCCACATCGAGAACGACCTGCCGCTCGCCGTCCTCGACACCTGCCGGCTGACCGGCCACCGGCCGGACCAGCTGCACGCCGACTACCTGCGGATCAACAGCCTGCTGGCCGAGGTGGAGGCGCAGGTCCGCGCCACGTTGCTGCCGCTCCCGGCCGGTGACCCGCTGTTGCACATCGTCGGCGTCTGGAGCATCGACCGGGCCCGCGAGGCCGCCTGGGCGTCCGTCCTGGCGCTGTGGGAGCTGCACCGCCTGCCGCCCGCGTACCGCCTGGTGGCGGACGCGCTGTCGGGGTCGGTCGGCATGGTCGGCCGGGCGCTGCTCACCCCGCTGTCGCTCAACTGAAGCCCCCTCGTACAAAACCCGGGCGGGCCCCCCGCGAGGGGAGCCCGCCCGAAAAGCCCGAAAGCCCGAAAGCCCGAAAGCGCGAGACCGTCAGGCCCAGCTGGAGTGCAGCGGCTTGCCCTCGGCATAGCCGGCCGCGCTCTGCACGCCGACGATCGCGTTCTGCCGGAACTCCTCGAGGTCGGCCGCGCCGGCGTAGGTGCAGGAGGAGCGGATGCCGGCCACTATCGAGTCGATGAGGTCCTCGACGCCGGGGCTGGCGGGGTCGATGAACATCCGGGAGTGCGAGATGCCCTCCTCGAACAGCCCCTTGCGGGCCCGGTCGTAGGCGGACTCCTCGGAGGTGCGGTTGCTCACGGCGCGGGCCGAGGCCATGCCGAAGCTCTCCTTGTACTGGCGGCCGTCGGCGGTGGTCTGGACGTCGCCGGGGGATTCCAGGGTGCCGGCGAACCAGGAGCCGATCATCACGTTGGACGCGCCGGCGGCCAGCGCCATCGCCACGTCGCGCGGGTGCCGGACGCCGCCGTCGGCCCAGACGTGCTTGCCGAGCCGGCGGGCCTCCTCGGCGCACTCCAGGACGGCGGAGAACTGCGGGCGGCCGACGCCGGTCATCATCCGGGTGGTGCACATGGCGCCGGGGCCGACGCCGACCTTGAGGATGTCCGCGCCGGCCTCGACCAGGTCGCGCACGCCGGCCGCGGAGACCACGTTGCCGGCCACGATCGGGACTCGCGGGTCGAGGGCGCGCACGGCGCGCAGCGCGGCGATCATTCCCTCCTGGTGGCCGTGCGCGGTGTCCACCACCAGCACGTCGGCGCCGGCCTCCAGCAGGGCCTTGGCGCGGCCGGCGACGTCGCCGTTGATGCCGACGGTGGCGGCGACCCGCAGGCGGCCGGACGCGTCGACGGCGGGGGTGTAGAGGGTGGCGCGCAGCGCGTTCTTGCGGGTGAGGATGCCGACCAGGGTGCCGTCGGGGGCGACCACGGGGGCGAGCTTGCGGTGCGCCTCGTTGAGGCGGTCGAACGCGGCGCGCGGGTCGATGTCCTGGTCGAGCAGCAGCAGGTCGCGGGACATCACCTCGGACAGGCTGGTGAACCGGTCCACGCCCTGGCAGTCGCCCTCGGTGACGACGCCGACGGGCCGGCCGCCCTCGACCACGACCACCGCGCCGTGGGCGCGCTTGGGCATCAGCACCAGGGCGTCGGCGACGGTGTCGCCGGGGGCGAGGGCGAGCGCGGTGTCGTGCACGAGGTGACGCTGCTTGACCCAGCCGATCACCTCGGCGACGACCTCGATCGGGACGTCCTGCGGGATGGCGACCAGTCCGCCGCGGCGGGCGACGGTCTCGGCCATCCGGCGTCCGGCGATCGCGGTCATGTTGGCGACCACCAGCGGGATGGTGGTGCCGGTGCCGTCGTGGGAGGAGAGGTCGACGGCCTGCCGGGAGCCCACGGCGGAACGGCTGGGGACCATGAAGACGTCGTCGTACGTCAGGTCGTACGCGGGCTTGAGGTCATTCAGGAAGCGCATGAAGAGGCTCTCTGGCTGGGGAGGAACGTTTCACCTGGGGCGCAGGTACGGCTGTGCCATGAGACACACCGGGCGCGCCGCACCCAGCGTTCAATCCTCACCGATTCCCTGGTTGGAGGCCAGCCCGCACGGGAATCCTGAAGATCGACACAAGCGGACGGCCACCGTTCCACAAGCGGTTTGGAGGAAGCTACAGGGGCTCGGAGGCGAGCCGTCGGCCCTCCGCCAGGAAAGCCGTGGTCGCCGACAGATCGCCCAGCTCGGCGAGGGTGCGGGCGGCACCGAACGGGGCGTTCCAGAACGCGCCGGTGCGCGGCGCCGGCGGGCCGACGTACGCGTACGGCTCGGCCAGGAAGGTGTCGCCGGGCGAGACGCCGTAGTTCACCTCGTCCATCGTCACCGCCAGATCGAAGTGCTCCGGCCACAGCACCGGATCGGCCTGCGCGAACAGCGCCCGCAACGCGGCGTCGCCGTGCACGAAGCAGGCGGCGACGGCGTCCGCACCCGCCGCGTCCAGCTCCAACGGCTGGTCGAGGGCCACGCCCGAACCGTCCCCGTACAACCCCTCGGGGCGGCCCGGCACGATCCCGACGAGCGCCCCGAGTTCCGCGCAGCTCGCCCCCGCGAGCTCCAACGACCGTCCGGCGCTGAGCAGTTGAGCACCACTGACCCGCAGCCGAGGCTCGAACCGAGTGGCGAACCCACCCGGATACGCACGCAACCGCACCGTCCCCGCCGCCCGGTACTGCGGACCGGCCAGCAGGTGCTCGGCCACCGCGTGCAGCGCGGTGCGGGCCTTGGCGAACCGCTGCGCGTCCATACCGCCATCCTCGCGCGCGAGCCCGCCCGGGGCCAGGGGCGACGGCGACGGGATCCGGCCCGGCTCCGCTCAGGCTCCGCCGGGGCGCAGCTCCGAGTGTGAGTAGTTGAGGTACAGGAAATCCCGGTGAGATTGATCTTGCTGTGCTCCCCTACCTGTCGCCGTTCCGGGCCTGCGCGAGCAGCTGGGCCACCAGGTCGTCGGAGCCGCCTTCGGCCTGGCGGGCCAGTTCGTCCAGCACGGTGTCGCCGTTGAGGACCTGCACGGTGAGCCGGTCATGCGACCTGATTCCGCCGGGGCCGTGGGGTGAGCGCGGACGGGCCCGGCGTTCGCGGATTGCGGTCGCTTACCCCGCTCCGGCGCATGCCTCCGCCTCGGCCAGGTACCGCGCCACCGGGCCCAGGGTCAGCATTCCGCTAGCGGCGCCGGCGTGATCTGCACGGGCATCACGCAAGGCAGCCGCAGCGCGCGCGGCGATTCCGCGCTCGCCGAGGCGTACGGCGGCGCGGGCGGTCAGGCACCACAGCGCTTCCTGCATGTGGTCACGCGGCGGTTCGGGCACCGCAGCGAGGGCGGTACGCGCCTGCTCGCCCCGGTCCTGGGCGAGCAGCACGAGGGGGCGAGTCCAGGGCCTGTACGGGCCCCAGTCGAGGTGCGGGTCGGTGGGCGCGGGCCGGCCGTGCAGCAGGCGCAGTCCCAGTAGGGCGAGCGGGAACAGGCCGCGATGCAGCCCCGGCATTCCGGCCGTCCGGAGGGCGTCCTCGGCAGCGCGGTAGTGCGCTGCTGCCGTGGCGGCAGTCGGTCCGCCCGGTTCGGCGCTGCGGGCGGCCGTGGCCCGGGCCCTGAACCACCCGGTGAGGACGGAGACGAGGGGCGCCTCGGTGGTGGCGGCGAGCTGGTCGGCTGCGTTGGCGTGCGAGGTCGCGGCGTCGAGGTCGCCGAGGGCCGAGGCGGATTGCAGGCGGACGAGTCGGCCGAGCACGGCGAAGTTCGGCAGCTCGTGCCGGGTGGCCAGGTCGAGGATCTCGGCGCCGGTCCTGTCCCGTGCGGCCGCGAGCCCGGGGCTGCTGAATGACTGCAGGAACACCCCATTGAGGGCGAAGGCCAGCAGGGCGGGATCGGCCAAGTCCCGTGCCAGTTCCTCGGCCTGACGCGCCGCCTGCTGCGCGTGCTTCAGCTCGGTCCCGGACAGATCGGCGCTGCGGCTCTCAACGGCGACCGTGGCCAGGAGGCGGGCGCGCAGGTCGGCGGGGCCGTCTGGGCCCAGCCCTGTGAGCGTGCGCTCGGCAGCCGCGACGACGGCGCGGGACTGCTCGGGGTCGTCGGCCCGGCTCCAGATGGCGGGCACGTCGTAGGCGCCGATGATCCGGGCGGTCAGGGAGAGGTCTCCCGTGCGTTCCGCCGCCTGGATGGCGGCGAGGCGGTCGCGCCGCGAACGCACGAGGGCGTCGCCACCCGCCAGTGCGAGGGTACGGGCCAGATCCACGGTGGTGCGCGGGCCGAGCCGGACACCAGGGCCGGTCCACGCCGTACGTGCTCCTTCGGGGGGCGCGGACCCGTTGAGGATGTCCGTCTCCAGGCGCTGAAGGTCGCCACCGGGGTCGAGTCCGAGTTGGTCGACGAGCATCGCGCGGGCACGGCGGAGGGTGGCCAGCGCGTCGGCTTGGCGGCCCGCGCGGTACAGCGCGCGGGCAAGCAGCTCCCAGGCCGGCTCGCGCCACGGGTGTTCGGCGACATGGGCACCCAGTTCGGCAACGAGATCGGCCCCTTCCCCGGAGTCGAGAAGGATCCGGGCGCGCAGTTCCACCCCCTCCAACCTCAATTCCTCCAGCCGGTTCCGCTCGCGCTGCGCCCATGCGGAGCCGGTCACATCGGCGTAGGCGGGTCCTCGCCAGGCCGCGAGTGCCGCGCCGAGGTCGGTCACCGCGGCGGGGTTGCGGCGGGCTCGGGCCAGGGTGTCCTGGAACCGCTGGACGTCCATGTCCTCGCGCGGCAGGCGCAGCGCGTAGCCGGGACCTTCGGTGACGATGACGCGCGGCGGATTGCGGGGCGGTCGGTCGGGTTCGAGGGCACGGCGCAGCGCGGCGACGAAGGTACGCAAAGCGCCAACGGCGCGGGCAGGCGGATCGGTCCACAGGTCATTGACAAGGGTGTCGGTGGTGACCATCCGTCCCTCGGCGGCGACGAGCCGGGCGAGTACCTCACGATGGCGGGGTCCGCCCAGGTCAACCGGGCTGCCGTCGTCGCGGAGGGCCCGCACCACACCGAGCACGTCGATTCGCATGCCCTCATCCTCCGTGCCAGGGGTCGGCTGCGCCCAACCGTACTGATCGGTTGCTGATCACCGTCGCCCAGGCTGATCCGGTCAAGTCCCCGACCCGAAAGGGTGGTCCTTCATGACGCTCACCATTCCCGGCTTCGATCACATCCGCCTGCCCGGTGCGGACGGTGTGGAGCTGGCTGCAGCTGTCGGCGGCAGCGGCAGCCCGGTCGTGCTGTTGCACGGTTTTCCCCAGACCCACCTGATGTGGCGACACGTCGCCGAGCGGCTCGCCGACGAGCACACGGTGATCTGTCCTGACCTGCGGGGCTACGGCGCCAGCGACAAGCCGGCCGCCACCGACCCCGATGTGTACGCCAAGCGCACCATGGCCGCCGACGTCGTGTCCCTGGCGGCGGCGCTCGGCCACGAGCGCTTTGCCCTCGTCGGCCACGACCGGGGCGCCCTGGTCGCCTTCCGGGCGGGGTTGGACCACCCCGAGACCATCACGCACCTGGGCATCCTCGACGTCGTGCCGACGCTCGACACGTGGAACGTCCTGCACGGCGTCTCGGCGGCCGTCGGCTACCACCTCTTCCTGATGGCGCAGCCGCCGGGCCTGCCGGAGGCGATGATCGCAGGCAGCGCGGACGCGTTCTTCGGCTCGTTCCTCGACGCCTGGGCCAACGACCCGACCACCATGCCCGAGGACGTACGTGCCGAATACCTGCGCGCGAGCGCCGCGGCAGTGACGTCGATCGTCGCGGACTACCGGGCCTCGGCGGACATCGACGTCACGCACGACCAAGCGGACCTGGACGCCGGGTCGCAGCTGGCCATGCCCGTGACGGTCGTCCAGCAGGACTGGGGCGCCCACCTCGGCTACGACGCTGCCGGGGTGTGGAAGGCGTGGGCGCCGGACCTGGACCACCGGCTGACCCACTCCGGGCACTTCATGGCCGAAGAGGCACCCGACGAGATCGCAGCCGTGATCCGGGGCCTGCTGGCCCGCTGAGCCTCCTGCTCTCGACTCGTCGGCTGGGCCACGGTCGGTCGGCGAGCGCCAGGTTCTCGGCGATCAGCATTCTTTTCCTGCGCTGGGTCCCCAGGCGGTGCCGCCCGGCCTACCCGGGGTACAACGAACGGCCCAACGTCTTGGGTGCGCCGGCGGTCAGTTCTCTTCCTCGTCGTCCTCGGCCGCGGGGTCGCGGAAGGGGCGCAGGCCCTGGCCGGGGCCGCTGGCCGTGATGTTGAACAGGTAGCGGCCCAGGAAGTTGATGTGCCGGTCCTTGCGCGGGGAGAGGCGAGCTGCGTCCTCGTCCTTGATGTCGTGGCCCACGGCGCGGAGCCGGGCCACGGCGGCATCCAGGTAGCGGGTGTTCCACAGCACCACCGCACCGCGCCGAGCGCGTCCGACTCACCCAGCAGAGACAGGAACGGCCGGACGGTGTTGTAGCGCAGGGCCAGCTTCTCCCGCATGGCCGCCTCGGTCGACCCGTCGTCCTCCGGCACCAGGGCCTCCACGGTCGCGACCGCCCCCGCGACCGCCGTACGCGGCACGGTCTCCTCGACCGCCGCCCACAACGCGCCGCTGGACCTGTTCGCGGTGCTGATGGCGAACCGGCTGATCAGCCCGGCCCGTCGGGCGTCGGACCGGGATCGTCTCGCGATGCTGCCGCAGTTGGAGAAGGCGGCCCGCATCCTGGCGAAGGCGTCGAAGATCCTGACCGAGGAGCTGGACCTGGTCAGCTCGGGCTCCGCTCAGGCGCAGCTCAGGCGCCGAGGTAGCGCAGGACGGCCAGGACGCGGCGGCTGTAGCCGGCGGTGCGGGGGAGGTCGAGTTTGTCGAACAGGGCGTTGAGGTGTTTTTCGACGGCGCTCAGGGAGAGGTGCAGGCGGGCGGCGATCGCGGTGTTGGTGTGGCCCTCGGCGAGGGCCTCCAGGACGGTGCGTTCGCGGGGGGTGAGGCGGGCCAGCGGGTCGGCGTGCTCGGTGCGGACGACCAGGCGGCGCACCACCTCGGGGTCGATCACCGTACCGCCGGAGCCGACCCGGGTGAGGGCGTCCAGGAACTCGTCCACCTCGGCGACCCGGTCCTTGAGCAGGTAGCCGACCCGTTCCGCGCCGGACGCCAACAGCTGGGCGGCGTAACCGCGTTCGATGTGCTGGGAGAGCACCAGCACACCGACCTCGGGCCGGCTCTCGCGGATCCGCACCGCGGCCCGCACCCCTTCGTCGGTGTGCGTGGGCGGCATCCGGATGTCGACCACCACGACGTCCGGCGGGTCGGCGTCGACCGCCGCGAGCAGGGCCTCGGCGTCGCCGACGGCGGCCAGCACCTGGTGGCCCTCCTCGGCGAGCAGCCGGACCAGGCCCTCCCGCAGCAGGGTCGAATCCTCGGCGACGATCACCCGCATGGCAGCTCCGCAGTGACGACGGTGGGGCCCCCGGCGGGGCTGTGGACGTGCAGTGTCCCGTCGAGCGCGGCGACCCGGCCGCGCAGCCCGGACAGGCCGCCGCCCGCCGGGTCCGCGCCGCCCCGCCCGTCGTCCTCGACCCGGACGGTGAGCCGCGCGCCGTCCCGCCCCACGACGACCTCGACGGTGTTGGCGGCGGAGTGCTTGGCGGCATTGGTGACGCACTCGCTGACCACGAAGTACGCGGCGGTGAGCACCGGTTGGGGCAGCATCCCGGCCTCCCGGCAGTGCACCCGCAGCGGGATCGGGCAGCGTTCGGCGAGGCCGGCCAGCGCCTCGTCCAGCCCGAGGGTGTCCAGCGCGGACGGGAAGACCCGCCAGGCGACCTCGCGCAGCTCGGTCAGCACCTCGGCCGCCTCCCGATGCGCCTGGCGCAGCAGCTCGTCGGTGCGCTGCGGGTCACCGCCGCGCCGGGCCCGGCCGAGCAGCAGCCGCAATGCGACCAGCCGCTGTTGGACGCCGTCGTGCAGGTCACGTTCGATCCGGCGGCGTTCGGCGTCCACGGCGTGCAGCACCGCGGCCCGGCTGTCGGCGAGTTCGGCGATCCGGTGGCGCAGCAGCTCGGCCTCGGACGGGCCGAAACAGTCGCGGGCCAGCCGGGCGTCCAGGTCGGCGAGCGAGGCCAGGCCCTGAACGGCGAGAAACAGCAGCACACCGCCGAGCAGCACCTGCCCGAACAGATCGGCCACACTCAGCGTGCCGCGCAGCGCCCCCGCCGCGAGCAACACCACCAGAACGGCACCGAACCCGATCAGACCGAGCACCAGCCCCGCCACCAGCCCGACACCGGTGCGACGGGCCAGGTAGCGCAGCAACTCGCGGTCCTCGGCGCGGTAGTGGACGGGGAAGCGGTCACCGAACCAGACGGCCCGGCGCGCCCGTTCCACGGCGGCCAGCCGGACGGCCCCGCCCTGCAACGCGGCCCGGGCCCGCGGCCCGATCCCCGGCCACGGCAGCAACGGACCCAGCAGCGCACCCGCCAACACCAGGTACAGCGCGGCCGGCGGTGCGGTCAGCACCCCCAGCAGCCCGCCGAGAGCGCGCCGCGGCCACGGCGCCGGTGCGACGCCGTCCCCCACCACGATCGATCCCTCCCCCATGGACGGGAGCCTACTGTCCACCACGATCACCCACCCCCACGGGCCACTTGAGCCACCACCGCCACCACCGGCCATCGGCGACACCCCGGTTGCCCGCAGCGATCGCCCCACCACCCACCGCCAGCCCCCACCCCCACCCCTACCGCCCGCCGCAGGCGTCAGCGGGCGCGGCGGTGGCGGGCGTCGCGGCCGCGCAGGCGCAGGCCGAGGTAGACGGCGATCGCGATCAGGGCGAGCACCAGGACGGTCTTGGAGAAGATTCCGACGTAGCCCTCGACCACGTCCCAGCGGTCGCCGAGTACGTAGCCGGCCATGACCAGCACGCTGTTCCAGGCGAGGCTGCCGATGGCGGTGAGTGCGGTGAAGCGGGCCAGGGCCATGCGTTCGACGCCGGCGGGGACCGAGATCAGGCTGCGGAAGATCGGCACCATCCGGCCGAGCAGGACGGCTTTGGTGCCGTGGCGGGCGAACCAGGCCTCGGTGCGTTCCAGGTCGGAGGCCTTGACCAGGGGCAGCCGGGCCCAGATCGCGTGCATCCGGTCGCGGCCGAAGACGGCGCCGAGCAGGTAGAGGGCGAGGGCGCCGGCCACCGAGCCGGCCGTGGTCCAGCCGAGTGCGGACAGCAGGCTGAGGGTGCCGCGCCCGGCGGCGAAGCCGGTGAGCGGGAGGATCACCTCGCTGGGCAGCGGCGGGAACAGGTTCTCCAGCGCGATGGCGAGTCCGGCGCCGGGCCCGCCGAGGGTGTCGACCAGGCCGGCCGCCCAGCCGGCGACGCCGTCGGTGGGTGCCTGCTCGGTCGCCAGGGAAGCGGTCGCCAGGGAAATGAGCTGCATCGCCGGGGTTCTCCTCACGAGTGGGTGGCCCGCGGGCCGTTCGCCCGGGGTCGTCACTCATCCTGGAATCCGCAGCTCACCGGCGGTACGCGGTTTCCCACCCACTCCGATTACGGGTTTCCGCACCCCCGTCCGGAAGGTTCCGGACATGCCGCGGCCCCCTGCGGAACGAGTCCGCAGGGGGCCGAAGGGCAGAGCTGGCCCGGAAGCCGGCTTAGTAGCCCTTCCAGTAGGCGCCGTAGCCGCGGGCGGCGGCCATGTTGTCCATGGAGCCGTAGCGGGCGTCGCAGTAGCGCGAGCTGGCGATCAGGTTGTCGACGGGGTTCCGGATGTCCTTGTGGCCGGGCAGCGAGTAGGCGCGGAAGGTCGGCTCGATCATCTGGGTCAGGCCGATCGACGGGGTGCCCTTCTTGGCGTTGATGTCCCAGTTGTTGACGGCGTTCGGGTTGCCGGAGGACTCGGCGATCGCCGCGGCGTGCATCGCCTTCGCGGACGGGACCGGCTTGCCGGCGGCGGCCAGCGCGTCGCGGGCCTCGGCGATCCAGCCGTCCAGGTTGTTGGCGTAGGTCGGCTTGGCCGGCGCGGGGGCGGGCGCCGGGGCCGGGGCCGGGGCCGGGGCGGGAGCGGGAGCGGGGGCCGGAGCGGGGGCCGGCTCGGGAGCGGGAGCGGGGGCCGGCTCGGGCTGCGGCTGCGGCTGCTCGGCAGGCTGCTGCTGCGGCTGCTCGGCAGGCTGCTGCGCAGCCGGCTGCTGCGCGGCGTTCTGGCCGTCGGTGGCGACCGCAGCGGTCGCGGCGGGGGCGGGCGACGGGCTGGCGAACGCCTGGGTGGCGGGCAGCAGGGCGCCGACGGCGATGGCACCGGCCAGGCCCACGCCGAGGAAGGCGTCGGGCATGCGGTGGTGGCCCATGCGGATCTGGCGGATCTGCGGCAGTCGGCCCAGGTTGTTCTTGATGCGTCGCATTTCGGGTACCTCCGAGAGTCGTGTTCCAGGTCACGCCGCACCCGGTTTTGCCAAGGGGGGACCTCCGCAGGACTGCGGGGGTTCCTCGGCCCGGGACGGCCGGCCCGGCGGCTCGTGCTCACCGGGGACGCTGCGCCGCATGCGTGCTGCGGTCTGCTGCGCCGTGAAGCCCCGTGAGCAGCTGAACGGCTCGGGGCACAACCACGACATTGCCTGAGCGCCCAACCCGGCTGCAAACACCGCGAAATGGGACGACCCGGGCCGGTCGACCGGCCCGCATCCCTTGCGTCCCAAGGGAATTGGCGCGTCGTCGCGGCCGGTTTTCCCAGCTGCTTATGAGCAGCCTCACAGCCGGCTCCCAGGAAGCGCCAACCCCGCCCGGCGCCACGGAATTTGGGCCGGAGCCCAGTCCTGCCAAGGGTTCCGCGCCATCGCCGACCGGCCTCCCGCCCGCCCCGAGCGACGGGGCCCTGTGACCCCGGCCACCGCCCGTCCGCTGTGACCCGGCCCTCACCGCGACCACCCACCGCAGCCGCCCGGCCACCCGTCGCGGCGGGGCTGTGACGGGGGCCACCGGCCACCCCTGCCCGACTGTGACGGGGGCCACCGACCGCCCTGCCGCACACCCGCGCCCGGCTGTGGCCCGGGCCACCCGAACCGGCCGACGGCCGCCGCCCGGCTGTGACGGGGGCCACCGCCGACCCCGCCGAACGACCGTTCGGGCACGCCTGGTTGACTGCGGCGGGAGGTCAGGTGGAAGCGTTGGTCGCGGCGTTCGCGCCGATCTGGGTGCTGACTGCGGTCGGGTGGCTGGCGGCACGGACGGGGCTGCTGGGTGCGGACGCCGAGTCGGTGCTCGGCCGGTTCGTGTTCCACGTGGCGATGCCGGCCGCGCTGTTCACGGTGGTCGCCCGCACCGATCTGGCGGGGTTCGCCAACACCTCGATGCTGGCGTTCGCCGCCGGAACGCTGGCCGCCTCGGCGCTGGCCCTGCTGGCGGGCCGCCGACTGTTCAAGCGCGGACCCGCCGAGCGGACCATGGCCGTGATGGCGGCGGGCTACGTGAACTCGGGCAACCTCGGCATCCCGGTGGCCGCGCAGGTGCTCGGCGACGCGTCCTTCGTCGCACCGGTGCTGCTGTTCCAGGTGCTGCTGGTGACGCCCGTCATGCTGGCCCTGCTGGACTCCGCCACCGGTTCCGCCGCCCGACCGGCCGAGCGGCTGCGGCGCCTGGCGCTGCTGCCGCTGCGCAACCCGGTGATCCTCGGTGCGGGGCTGGGCGCGGTGTTCTCGGCGGCCCACTGGCACCTGCCCGGGCCGCTGGCGCACTCCGTGGAGCTGCTGGGCGGCGCGGCCGTCCCGGCGGCGCTGGTCACCCTCGGCCTGTCCCTGCACACCCCGCCCGGCGCGGCGGCGCAGCGTCCGGACCGTGCCGAGCTGGCCGTCACGGTATTGGTGAAGACCGTCGCCCAGCCGCTGGCCGCGCTGGCGGTGGGCGCGCTGCTGCTGCACCTGCCGGGGCCGCAGCTGCTGGCGGTGGTGCTCCTGTCGGCGCTGCCGACCGCGCAGAACGTGTACGTGTACGCCCGGTTGTACGGGGCGGCGCCGGCGCTGGCACGCTCCTCCGTCCTGGTCTCCACGGTGCTGTCGATGCTCACGCTGTCGGGCATCGCCTGGGCACTGGGCGGACGTTGAGCCCTCCCAGGCGTGCTGCACCGAAGTGCGGCAGGTCACAGGCTTCGCCCCGGCCCGGCCCGCTCACGTAGAGTTCGCCGGTATCCATGGGGAGATAGAGGAAGCATCCGCAGTGACGAACGCGCAGAGCCAGCCGGGCACCGACCCGGTCGAGGACGACATCGACTACGGCAAGGGCATCGACCCCGATCGCCTTGAGCTGTGCCTGAGCGTGATCGCCGAGCTGGACGAGATCCACGTGGACCACCCGGACGCGATCCGGGTCCGGATGGCCGTCGGCGGGATCTTCCGCACGCTGAAGCAGCGCCGCCGCCAGGAGACCCGGGCCCGCAAGACCGCCAACGACCGCGCGGTGACGTCCCGGACCGCGACGGGTGCGCCGGGCCGGATCGACGACGAGACGGCGGGTGTGTTCGGTCTGAGCACCGAGACCACCAGCGAGCTGGCGGGCATCCTGGAGCGGGCCCGCTCCTGCTACATGTGCAAGCAGCGGTACACCGAGGTGGACGCGTTCTACCACCAGCTGTGCCGCAACTGCGCCGCGCTCAGCCGGCAGCGGCGGACCGCCCGCGCCGACCTGACCGGCAAGCGCGCGCTGCTGACCGGCGGCCGCGCCAAGATCGGCATGTACATCGCGCTGTGCCTGCTGCGCGACGGCGCGCACACCACCATCACCACCCGGTTCCCGAACGACGCGATCCGCCGTTTCTCGGCGATGCCGGACAGCGCCGACTGGATCCACCGCCTGAAGGTGGTCGGCATCGACCTGCGCGACCCGGCGCAGGTGATGGCGCTGGCCGACGAGGTCGCCGCGGACGGCCCGCTGGACATCCTGATCAACAACGCCGCGCAGACCGTGCGCCGCTCCCCCGCCGCGTACCGCGAGCTGATCGCCGCCGAGTCGGCGCCGCTGCCCGCCGGCGTGCTGCCCGCCTCCACGGTCATCGGCCGGTACGGCTCGGGCGCGGTGGACGTGCCCGCGCTGCCCGGGCAGACCCGCACCGAGCAGCCCGCGGTGAGCGCCGAGGAGGTCACCTCGCTGGCGCTGGTGACGGGTTCGGCCTCGCCGGAGCGGATCGCGGCGGGCACCGCGATCGACGCCGGCGGCCTGGTGCCGGACCTGGCGGACACCAACAGCTGGGTGCAGACCGTCTCCGAGGTCGGCCCGATCGAGCTGCTGGAGGTGCAACTGTGCAACTCCACCGCCCCGTTCATCCTGATCAGCCAGCTGCGCCCGGCGATGGCCGCGTCCCCGGCCCGCCGCAAGTACGTGGTGAACGTGTCCGCGATGGAGGGCGTGTTCGACCGCGGCTACAAGGGCGCCGGCCACCCGCACACCAACATGGCGAAGGCCGCGCTGAACATGCTGACCCGCACCAGCGCGCAGGAGATGTTCGAGACCGACGGCATCCTGATGACCGCCGTGGACACCGGCTGGATCACCGACGAGCGCCCGCACCCCGACAAGATGCGCCTGCACGAGGAGGGCTTCCACGCCCCGCTCGACCTGGTGGACGGCGCGGCCCGGGTGTACGACCCGATCGTCCGCGGCGAGCTGGGCGAGGACCTGTACGGTTGCTTCCTGAAGGACTACCAGAAGGGCAAGTGGTGACGGAAGCTCAACTCCTGGTCGGTCCGCACCCGTTGCCGCTGGTCGGCGCGGGTGGCCCGCACCCGGTTCCGCCGCTGGTCGGCGCGGGTGTGATCGTGCCGACCGGGGACGGCCGGGTGCTGATCGGACGGCGCACCACGGCCGGCGAGCCGCCGACCTGGAGCCTGCCGGGCGGCAAGGTCGACCACCCCGGCGAGTCCTTCGAGCAGGCCGCGGCACGGGAGTTGGCCGAGGAGACCGGCATCGTGCTGCCCGCCGAGGAGATGCGGGTGCTGGCGGTGCTGCTCGACCACGAGCTGGGCCGCACCCGGGTGACGGCGGCGGTGCTGGCCCCGCCGAGCCTGGCCGAGGCGCTGGTCACCGAGCCGCACGCGTGCGCCGGCTGGGAACGCTTCCCGGTGGACGCGCTCCCGGAGCCGATGTTCTACCCGTCCGCCCAGGTCCTGGCCGCCTGGCTGCCGAACCATCCGGCGCCCGGCGGCACTTGGCGCTACTCGATCTGACGGCCCGTTAGCTCCCGCTCACCGCGCGTAGCGTCGCGCCGCGACACTCGCCCTCCGGCCGCACAGCACCGGGTCCGAATGGTGCGGATGCGGATCGTCCGATTCTGCGAGCCGGGCCGCGGCGCCTCCCGGGCCGCGAGCCTCCGGCCCGCGGCCCCCTCGACCCGTCACCGCTCGCCGCGCAACGCCGAAAGTTCGTCTGCCGCCGCACCCAACACGACCTGCGCAGACGACCGTTCAGCACTTTTCCCGACAGCGCCCGGGCCGGCTCCGGACCGGCCGCGCCCCCATGATCTCCACGCCACGCGCACACCGCCGCCAGGTACCGGTTCGCTGACGATGCGGCAAACACTGGGGCTTACCAGGTGGTCGGCGGCGTGCGGTATGTGTATCGTCGCAATGCGCTATCAGGGACTTACCGCGGGCAGCAGCTGGGGGCGGCCATGGCAATCCAACTACCACCGGGGCTCAATGCCATCGTGGGCCTACTGGGCGTACGGTTCCCCGGTGCCAATGAAGATGAACTGAACCGGCTGGCCGACCAGTTGGAGAAGTTCGCGGGCTCTCTGGACTCCGCCCAGATGACGGCCGACAGAGCACTGACGATGCTCCATGAGGTGTATCAGGGCTCCTCGGCCGACCGGCTGGCGGAGTTGTGGAGCACCATCACCAAATACTCCAAGGTGATCGTCGAGGCCTGCCACACGATATCCAAGGTGCTGCGGGCCGCAGCCCTGGTGGTCGAGGGGGCGAAGACCGCGTCGATCGTCCAACTGGCCAGCATCCAGGCGAGCTTCGCGGCCGCGTCCTCCACCGGTCCGTGGAGCTCCGCGGCGGTCCTGCGGCTCGGCCGCGAGATCATGAAGCAGCTGCTGAACCAGGCGGTCAGCCGGCTCGCCCACACGCTGCTCCAGCCGATCGAGGACATGATCGTCAAGGCGGCGCAGCAGATCGCGCCGACCCCGTCCAACAACTCCAACGGACAGGGCTTCAGCGTCGACCTCGACCAGGTCGCCTCCTGCGCGGCCGATCTGCGCCGCGGCGCGGACGACATCGAGTCGCACGGCCTGGACTTCAAGCGCATCGTCTCGGGCCTGAAGCTGGGCGAGTCCGGCGATCCGTTCGGCCGGTTGGCCATCCAGATCGCGGAGAAGATCCTGCAGACCATCGCCGAGGACGTGCTCAAGCGCATCCTGGGCTCGTTCCGCGACACCGCGGCCAAGATGGACAAGATGGCCGGCAACCTCAGCGACAACGAGGACAGCAACCGGACCTCGCTGAACAGCATCGCCTCCCTGGTGGCGAACCCGCTCAGCCCCAACCTCGCGACCGGCACCGGGGTCAACTCGGTCGGCAGCAGCTCGCATATCGGCGGAGGCCGCGGCTCGGCCGACGCCGGACTCGCCGCGTTCGCCGCGCTGTCGCCCAAGCTCGGCCCGATCGGCGGCGGAGGCTCGCGCGGCGGCAGCAGCGGCAGCGGGCTCGACATGCTGGGCCTGAAGAGGCCGAACCTCGGCGCCGTCGGCTCCGGCAGCCACGGCGGTGGCGGCGGCGGTGGCGGCGGGGCGGGCGGCGGCTCCGGATCCGGCTCCTCGGGTTCGGGCGAGGGCATGGCGGGCGGCTTCGTCACCCGGCTCTCCACTCCCGGCGGCGCCGGCTCCAAGGGCGGCGCCCTGCGCCTGGGCACCAACCTGGACAACGGCCACGACGGCGCTTCCGGCGTCGGCGGCAGCGGCTCCGGCGGCAGCGGCGGCACCGGCACCAGCACCGCTGGCCTGTCCGGCCGTCCCCCGATGGCCGGCGGCATGATGGGCATGCCCATGGCCGGCGGCGGCTACGGCCCGGTCGGCGGCGGCAGCGGCATCCGCGGCGCCCAACGGCGCGGCGGCCAGGTCGCCGGCGACAGTGCCGGCGGCAGCGGTGCGAACGGCGAGAACCCCGCCGACGGCGTCATCGCCGACGCGAGCTCGCTCGGCGCGGGCATGCACTCCTCCCTGCAACTCGGCCGGGTCGCCCCGGCCCGCAAGGAGCCCGGCGAGGAGCGCGCCGAACGCGACGACCGCTACGACGACGACTTCGACGCGGACCTCTCCGACCTCCCGGACTTCACCGAGTTCTCCGACCCCGCCTGACCACCGCACCACCCCAAGGGCCCCGCGCCCGGGCCACCGCCCGGGCGCGGGGCCTTCGGCATGCCCCGGCAACGGGCCTGACGGCCGGTCACTTCATCGCGCGCCCCATTCCCCACTACCGTCCCTCGCGCCTCATCACACCCCCTGCGTTCCTCTCTTCCCTCCCCCATGTTTCCTCTGTACCACTTCCCTTGAATTGACCGTGAACGGTAAACTTTCCCCCTTGGTGGTGTGGACCACGAACGAAGGCGGTGGCTAGGGTCGATTCCGGCCCGCACCCTCGAACCTGCGACGGGACATGTCCGTGACCGACACTCTGGCGGCAACCGATGCCGACGGCGCCCGCTACGAAGCCGACCGGCTCGACGCGACCGCCGCCTGGGTGGCCCGGCACCGTCCGCCCGGCAGTGGGGCGCTCGCCGAACTCGGCGCCCGGGACGGCGCGTTGACCGGCCGCTTACTCAGGGCTGGCTACACCGTGCACGCCGCCGAGCCCGACCCGGCACTGCGCCAGCGCCTGCTGTCGGCTTTCGGTCGCCGCACCCGCCTGCGCCTGAGCGCGGCCGATCTCGCCGCCCCGCCGCCGGTGCGCCGCCGTTTCGGTGCCGTGCTGCTGATCGAGGCCCTGCAGGCCGGCCAGGACCTGGAGTTGCTGCACGCCCTGCCCACCGACCTGCTGTTCGTCGCGCTCGCCCCGACCGCGCTGGACGTGTGTCTGCGGCCCTGGCTCTCCGCCCAGCAGGGCTGGCTGCTGGTCGAGGAGATCGATCTCGCAGCCCCGCGCGCCGCCACCCGCCGCCCGGCCCCGGGCAGTCGCGGCATCCTGCTGCGTCGGGCATGCTGACGGCATGTCGATTCCCGGAACCTACGCCGACCGCACCGCCCTCCCCCAACTTGTCGTCCGGGCGGTCGAGTTGGCCGAGCGGCTGGGCTTCACGAAGTCCTGCCGCCCGGAGCAGGGGCGGCTGCTCCAGGCGCTGGCGGCAGGCGCAGCCGCCCGGATCGGCGAGACGGGCACGGGCTGCGGTGTCGGCCTCGGCTGGCTGCTGGCGGGGCGGCGGCCGGGGGTGCGGGTGGTGAGCGTGGAGCGCGAGGCCGAACGAGTGGCGGCCGCAAGGGAGTTGTTCGCCGACGTGCCCGACCTGGAGATCGTGCACGGCGACTGGACCTCCATCGCGCCGCACGGCCCGTTCGACCTGCTGGTCCTGGACGGCGGTGGCAACGGCAAGCAGTCGCCGCCCGCCGACCCGGATCTCCTGCTGACCCCGGCGGGCACCCTGGTGGTCGACGACCTGACTCCCCTCACCGCCTGGCCGCCGACCCACCAGGGCCGTCCGGACGCCGGCCGCACCGCCTGGTACGACCACCCGTCCCTGCTCACCACCGAGGTCCGGCTCGCCCCGGACCTCGCCACCCTGCTGGCCACCCGCCGCCCGTGAAACCCGTGAGGACCGTGAAGCCCGTGAGGGCCGTGATGACCGTGAGGCGTGAGGCCCGCCGTCAGTACCCGACCGCCTCCCGGAGCAGCAGCACAATGCCCTCGCTGAACCGGGTCGGGCTGTTGAACACCACCAGCTGGTTGACGGCGCTGGGCACCCCGTAGGCGGCCTCGGTGCGGGCGGTCTCCAGCGGGAGGGAGTGCTCCTCCAGGCGGCGCAGCGCGGTGGGCAGGTCGGGGACGATCTTCTGCGCGCCGATGATCCAGATCACCCGGGCGGCGCCGCCGGTGTAGGCGGGCAGTTGGCTTCCGCTGCCGGAGGCCACCACCAGGGAGCCGGTCTCGGTGAGCGCGGCGACGCTGCCGATGACCACGTCGGGGGTGGCGAGCAGGTGCCGGATCCCGTCGGCCTCGGTCTCCCGGTCCATGGTCAGCACGCGGGGCTTGACGGAGCGGGGGTACTGGTCGCTGTTGAGGTCGTCGTCAATGCCGGACAGCCGGAGCGTCTCGCTGGCCGTGGTGAACACGCTCGCCTTCTCCGGGACGAGTTCCCGGACGCGGGCGCGGGCGGCTTCGAGGTCCGGCAGGATCTCGACTCCGAAGCCGCGGGCGGCGAGTGCGTCGGCCGCCCGCTCCAGGCGTTCGGCGGTGGCCGGTTCGGTCCAGCGGGCCGCGGGCGCCTCGGCGGTCTCGCCGGGGGCGGATCCGGCGAGCGGGGTGGTGTCCAGGTAGCGGAGTTCGTAGACCCGCTCGGTGAATCGCCAGCCCTCCGAGGTGCGCCGGTAACTGTCGTGGTAGATGGCGTAGTTGAGGCCTTCGATGCCGTTGCGGGTGCGGGCGATCTCGTGCATGTGGGCGCGGCCGGTGGCGGTGTCGCCGTCGATGGTGATGGCGCCGGGGTGGGTGTTCTGGACGAAGAACACCCACTGTTCCTGGAGCTTCTCGCCGCCGAGCCGGATCTCCTCGGGGCCGGTGAGCTCGATCGGGATGTTGGGCATCCGCAGCACGCCGTCCGCGGTGAACAGCGCGGCGAGGCGGGCGCGGTCGCGCATCGTCACCGCGTCGGTGAACTCGGCCTGCAGCGCCTGGATCTCGACGCGGTCGGCGATCGCCTGAAACGTGGTCATCGGATTCTCCGTTCGTCTTCCTGACCAGTACGACAGAGCAGCCGCGCGAAATGTGACGCGGCGGCGCGACGTCACATTCCGACGCCCTGCGCGGTCCTACCGATGAGGGACGAGAGCCACCGAGAAGGAGACGGACGCGTGCGGAACCCCCTGGACCACCAGCCCCACAACGACCGCGACGACCTGGACGCGATCATGGGCGAGCGTCGCCGGCTGACCAATCTGGCGTACCGGCTGCTCGGTTCGCTGGCCGACGCCGAGGACGTCGTGCAGGAGACGTACGCCCGCTGGTTCGCGCAGTCCGAGCGGCAGCGGGCCGAGATCGAGTCACCGGGCGGGTGGTTGACGACGGTGGCGGGCCGGATCTGCCTCAACCTGCTGGGCTCGGCCCGGGTGCGCCGGGAGCGTTATGTGGGCGAGTGGATCCCGGAGCCGTTGCCCGCCCACCGCGAGGGGGCGGGCGGCGCGGCGGCCGACCCGGCGGACCGGATCACCCTCGACGAGTCGGTCCACATGGCGTTCCTGGTGGTGCTGGAGTCGATGACGCCGGCCGAGCGGGTCGCGTTCGTGCTGCACGACGTCTTCCAGTACCCGTTCGCCGAGGTGGCGCAGGTGCTGGGCCGATCCGCCGCGGCCTGCCGCCAGTTGGCCACCTCGGCCCGCCGCCGGATCCGCTCCTCGCCGTCGCCGACCACGCCGGCCGGCGCGCAGGCGGGCATCGTGCGGAGCTTCAAACGGGCCTGGGAGAGCCAGGACGTCCGGTCGCTGATGGACCTGCTCGACCCCGACGCCACGGTGATCGCCGACGGCGGCGGCCTGGTCGGCGCCCTGCTGGAGCCGCTCACCGGCCGCGACAACATCGTCCGCGCCTACCTCAGCATCGCTCACTTCATCCCCGCCATGACGTTCCTGGAACGCACCGTGAACGGCCAGCCGGGCCTGATCGCCCAACTCGACGGCGTCACCGTCACGGTGTTCGCGTTCCGGATCGTCGACGACCGGATCACCCACATCTGGGGCATCCGCAACCCGGAGAAGCTCCGCCCGTGGACGGACGCGGACGCTCCGGCCTAGACACCGACTTGGCCTGGGTGCCGAATCGGCCTATTTGCCGGTCCGGCCGTCCAGCAGCTCCCGCACGATGTCGAGGTGCCCGTTGTGCCGGGCGGTCTCCTCGATCAGGTGTAGCAGGACCCACCGCAGGTCCATGTGCAGGCCGCCGCGCATCGGGCGGACGGCCTTCGCGTCGAGGTCGTGCTCGACAACCAACTTCCGGAAGCGGACGGCCTGTTCCTCGTACTCCGCGAGCAGCTGCTCCAGCGGTACGTCGACGGCCGTCCGCATCTCCGGGTCGGGGTCCTCCTCGGTGGCGTCGACCAGCGGGCCGGCGTCCTCCCCGCCGAAGAAGACCACGTGGAGCCACCAGTGCTCCACCCACCGCAGGTGGCTGATCAGCCCGCACACCGTCATCAGCGGGGAGTCGGGCAGCGGCGAACGCCGGGCGTCCTCCGCGGAGATTCCCTCGCACTTGGACCGTGCGGTGGCCCGGGCGTAGTCGAGGAAGGTGGTCAGCTGCGTGCGCTCGTCCCAGGCGGGAGGCGTATCGGTTCGCTCAGTCATCGCGCGCAGTCTGCCCCACCGCTGACGATCGGTCGACGAGATTTCAGCCGACGCGGCGGGAGCGCCTCAACTCCAGCGCGCACAGCACCGTGCCGGCCAGGCCCACCAGCACGGCCACGAAGGCGCCGCCGAGACCGTTGCCGGTGCCGAGCCCGCCGGACGCGGTGGCCGCGACCACGGCGCCGAGGGCCGTGCCGGCGATCGCCGCGCCCAGGGCAGCGGCGGCTCCGCGCCGCCCGGGCCCGACGGCGGTCCTGCCCTTGCTGCGGGCCAGCGCGAGTCCGCCGGTGACGGCACCGGCCAGCGCCAGCAGCGCCGCCACGATGGCCCAGATCCGTCCGGCGCCGAAGGTGGTCACACTTGCTGCGACGGGTGCGTCGGCGGTGGCCGGCGCGGCGAGCGCGACGGCGGCGACGAGGACTGCGCAGGCCACAACGGTGAAGCGTCGTACGGACATCGGGGTGCCCCTCTCCTTCTGGCGGTGACCCCGATCCTGTCCGCCGCGCGCGCCCCGGTCGTCCGGCAGGCGCAGACAATCGGCGCTGCTGCGGGTGCCGCAGGGGCTACGGATGTACCGCGAACGCAGCAGCCGGATGATCATCCGCTCGGATGACCCGCCCGCGCGGGCCTCCCGGCTAGGGTGCCGCGCATGGGTAGCGGACGGTCCGGCCTGCGGGCCGTAGCCATGGACTGGGTGATCGCCGTCGGCGTGGCGGTGGCCCTGCTGGTCACCGGACTGTCCGAGCCACACGGCGCGACGGGCCCCGACCTGCTCGGCTTCGCGCTGCTGGCGGCCGGCGGGCTCGCGCTGGCGGCGCGCCGCCGGGCGCCGCGCACCGTCCTGGCCGTCACCGGGCTGTGCGCGGCGGGGTACCAGGCGGCCGGGTTCGACGTGCCGGCCGTCGCGTACCTGTTCGCGGTGTACGCGGCCGTGCGGGCGGGCCACCGCTGGTTCACGGTGGTGGCGAGTGTCGCCATGCTGGCCTCCCTCCCCGCCGCCGCGCTGCTCTCCGGCCTGCACGACACCGGCCAGGCGTTCGCGCAGGCCCGGGGCGCCCTGCAGATCGCCTGGCTGATCGCCGCCGGGGCCGCCGGGGAGGCGCTGCGGCAGGCCGAGTTCCGGGCGGACGCGGCCGAACGCACCCGCGAGGAGACGGCGTTGCGCCGCGCCGACGAGGAACGCCTGCGCATCGCACGGGAGTTGCACGACTCACTGACCCACCAGATCTCGGTCATCAAGGTGCAGGCCGAGGTCGCCGTCCACGTCGCCCGCCGACGCGGCGAGCAGGTGCCGGACGCCCTGCTGGCGATCCAGGAGGCCGGACGTGAGGCAGCACGCGAACTGCGCGCCACGCTCGAGGCGTTGCGCGACGACGACACCGCCCCGCCGCGCGGCCTCGAAGACGTTCCCGACCTGGTCGAGCGGGCCCGCACCTTCGGCCTGCACGCCACACTCACCGTCGAGGGCCAACTCCCGGACGTACCAGCAGCGGTGGGCCGGACCGTCTACCGGATCGTCCAGGAGTCGCTCACCAACGTCGCCCGCCACGCCGACGCCGCAACAGCCTCTGTACTGATCGACTGCCGCCCCGACACCCTGGCGGTCCGCATCGACGACGACGGCACGGCCGCCCCAACTACCGCCCCGACAACGGGCGTTGGCCTGCTCGGCATGCGCGAACGGGTGACCGCCCTCGGCGGCCGCCTGCGCGCCGAACCCCGGGACGGCGGCGGCTTCACCGTGCAGGCCGAACTGCCCGTGGACCGGGCCTCGTGATCCGCGTCCTGCTGGCCGACGACCAGCCACTGATCCGCAGCGCCTTCCGCGCCCTCCTCGAACTCGAGGACGACATCGAGGTGGTGGCCGAAGCCGCGAACGGCCAACAGGCCGTGGAACTGGCCCGAACACACCTGCCCGACGTCGCACTTGTCGACATCCAAATGCCCGGCACCGACGGCATCGAGGCAACCGCCCACATCGCCGCCGACCCCACCCTCACCGGGGTCCACGTCGTCATCCTGACCAACTACGGCCTGGACGAGTACGTCTTCCACGCACTGCGCGCGGGCGCCGCCGGATTCCTCGTCAAGGACATCCTCCCCGACGACTTCCTGCACGCCGTCCGCGTCGCCTCCCGCGGCGACGCCCTGCTCGCCCCGTCGATCACTCGCCGCCTGATCGACCGCTTCGTCACCCAACCGCCAACCGCCTTCACCAACACCGGACTTGAAGAACTCACCGCCCGCGAACGCGAAGCCGTCACCCTGGTCGCGCAAGGCCTCTCCAACGACGAGATCGCAGCCCGCATGGTGATCAGTCCGGTCACGGCGAAGACCCACATCAACCGAGCCATGACCAAACTCCACGCCCGCGACCGCGCCCAACTCGTCGTCCTCGCCTACGAATCCGGCCTGGTCACTGCCCGCCGCCCCTGACCGCCCCGGCCCCCAGCCTCCCCCCACGATCAGCACGGTCGGGCACCGACGCCCACCACCAGCACTGACGGCTGATTGGCGCCCCGGGCGTGTACGAGATCGCCAACCGCAGCAGCGGTCGGACGGACGGCAACCACCGGAACCGCCAGTGGCAGCTGCTCCCCGCGTGATGCCCGACAGCAGGTGTCAGACCGCGACGGCGGCGCTCTCGGCCACGGTCTCGGCGTCGGTCAGCGCGGCAAGGTAGCGCTCGGCGTCCAGCGCGGCGGAGGCGCCGGTGCCGGCGGCGGTGATCGCCTGGCGGTAGACACGGTCCACGACGTCGCCGGCGGCGAAGACGCCGGGGATGTTGGTGCGGGTGGAGGGGGCCTCGACCTTGAGGTAGCCCTCGGCGTCGAGGTCGAGCTGGCCCTTGAACAGGTCGGTGCGCGGGTCGTGGCCGATCGCGATGAACAGGCCGGTGACGGGCAGCTCGCGCAGGTCACCGGTGTTGGTGTCCCGGAGGGTCAGGCCGGTCAGCTTCGGGTCGCCGTGGATCTCCTCGACCGCGCTGTCCCAGGCGAAGGTGATCTTCGGGTCGGCGAAGGCGCGCTCCTGCATCGCCTTGGAGGCGCGCAGGCTGTTGCGGCGGTGGACCACCGTGACGCTGCGGGCGAAGCGGGACAGGAAGGTGGCTTCCTCGAGGGCGGTGTCGCCGCCGCCGACGACCGCGATGTCCTGGTCGCGGAAGAAGAAGCCGTCGCAGGTCGCGCACCAGGAGACGCCGCGGCCGGAGAGCTTGTCCTCGTTCGGCAGGCCGAGCTTGCGGTGCTGCGAGCCGGTGGTGACGATCACGGCGCGGGCGCGGTGCACGGTGCCCTCGGAGTCGGTGACGGTCTTGATGTCGCCCGTGAGGTCGACGGCGATGACGTCGTCCGGGACCAGCTCGGCGCCGAAGCGCTCGGCCTGGGCGCGCATGTTGTCCATCAGCTCGGGGCCCATGATGCCGTCGCGGAAGCCCGGGAAGTTCTCCACCTCGGTGGTGTTCATCAGCGCGCCGCCGGCCGTGACCGCGCCCTCGAACACCAGCGGCCGGAGGGAGGCACGCGCGGTGTACAGCGCAGCGGTGTATCCGGACGGGCCGGAACCGACGATGATCACGTCACGGACGTCAGTGGCAACGGACACGGGAATCAACTCTCCTTGTTCTGGGTGGCGTTGGCGTCGATATCAGCGATCAGCCCCTCAATCAGGGTGCGGATCGCGTCGCGGATCGGGCGGACGGCCTCGACGCCCTGCCCGGCCGGGTCGTCGAGCTTCCAGTCGAGGTACTGCTTGCCGGGGAAGTAGGGGCAGGCGTCGCCGCAGCCCATGGTGATCACGTAGTCGGACGCCTGGACGGCCTCGGTGGTGAGGATCTTCGGCCGCTGGTCGGAGATGTCGATGCCGACCTCGGCCATCGCCGCGACGGCAGCGGGGTTGACCTCGCGACCGGGGGCGGAGCCGGCGGAGCGGACCTCGACGCGGTCCCCGGCAAGGTGGGTGAGGAACCCGGCGGCCATCTGGGAGCGGCCGGCGTTGTGCACGCAGACGAACAGCACGGAGGCGAGCGGCGCGGCGGTCATGGGTGGGCGGATCCTTCGTTCGATCGGAAGTCGCGGGCCGGAACGGGCCCTTCGGACGGCGGTGTCCGGGCTGAATACGTGGCGACGAGCGGAAGGACCGCACAGCAGCTCAGCTGCCACTGACATCAGCCACGACTGATGCGATAGTATCAGCACATGGTGATGTCAGTCGAGAGTGATGTGAACGGCACGGTCGACGTGCTGAAGGCCCTGGCCGACCCCCTGCGCATGCGGATCCTGACGCTGCTCGCGCACGAGGCGCTCTGCACGAGCCACCTCGTCGAGGAGACCGGCGCCAAGCAGACCAACCTGTCCAACCACCTGAAGATCCTTCGGGAGGCCGGTCTGGTCGACACCGAGCCCTGCGGCCGCTTCACCTACTACAAGCTCCGCCCCGACGCCCTGGAGTCCCTCGCGGGCTTTCTCGGCGATCTCGCCGCCACCGCCCGCGCCACCGCGTGCGCCGACACCAAGAGGTCCTGCCCGTGACCCCGTCCAAGACCGCTACCCCCTCGCAAGCAGGCGAGGCCGGGCTGGTCGGCAAGCTCTCCTTCCTGGACCGCTACCTCGCGGTGTGGATCCTGCTCGCCATGGGCCTCGGACTGGGTCTGGGCCGGGCGATCCCCGGCCTGAACGACGCGCTGAGCAAGGTCGAGGTCGGCGGCGTCTCGCTGCCCATCGGCCTCGGCCTGCTGGTCATGATGTACCCGGTCCTCGCGAAGGTCCGCTACGACCGCCTGCACACCGTGACCGGCGACCGGAAGCTGATGGTCTCCTCGCTGGTGATCAACTGGCTGGTCGGCCCGGCCGTGATGTTCGCCCTGGCCTGGATCTTCCTGCCGGACCTGCCCGAGTACCGCACCGGCCTGATCATCGTCGGCCTGGCCCGCTGCATCGCCATGGTGATCATCTGGAACGACCTGTCCTGCGGCGACCGCGAGGCCGCCGCAGTCCTGGTCGCGCTGAACAGCGTCTTCCAGGTCGTGATGTTCGGCGTGCTGGGCTGGTTCTACCTCGACGTGCTGCCGGGCTGGCTCGGCCTGTCCCAGGACAACCTGCACTTCTCCGTCGCGAAGATCGTCGTCAACGTCCTGGTGTTCCTCGGCATCCCGCTGGTCGCCGGCTTCCTCACCCGCCGCATCGGCGAGCAGAAGCTGGGCCGCGAGCGCTACGAGCAGAACTTCCTGCCGAAGATCGGCCCCTGGGCGCTGTACGGGCTGCTGTTCACGATCGTGATCCTGTTCGCCCTCCAGGGGAAGACCATCACCTCCCAGCCGCTCGACGTCGCCCGGATCGCCCTGCCGCTGCTGGCCTACTTCGCGATCATGTGGTTCGGCTCGTTCGCGCTCGGCAAGGGCCTCGGCCTCGCCTACGACCGCACCGCCACGCTCGCCTTCACCGCCGCCGGCAACAACTTCGAACTCGCCATCGCCGTCGCCATCGCCACCTTCGGCGTCACCTCCGGCCAGGCCCTCTCCGGCGTCGTCGGCCCGCTCATCGAGGTCCCCGTCCTGATCGCCCTGGTGTATGTCTCCCTCGCCTGGCGCAAGAAGTTCGCCGTCAGGACCACCAGTTCTGTGGAATCGTCGCGCTGAAGCCCCGCAGGTCGCCCGCACCCTCTTTCCGGCGCGGGCGACCCGCCCCGCCGCACCCCTGGAGCAACAGCGATGACCTTCCCCGACCGCCACACCCGGGTCCTGGTGGTCGGTGGCGGCCAGGCCGGTCTCGCGGCCGGGTACTACCTGCGCCGCGCCGGACTCGACTTCGCGATCCTCGACGCCGCCCGGAGCCCCGGCGGCGCCTGGCAGCACTACTGGGAGAGCCTGCGCCTGTTCTCCCCCGCCGCCTTCTCTTCCCTGCCCGGCCGCCCGATGCCCCACCAGCCGGGACACGAGTACCCGGACGCCGCCCACGTGGTGCGCTACCTCGCCGAGTACGAGGAGCGCTACGAACTGCCCGTGCACCGCCCGGTCGACGTGACCAGCGTCGAGAGCGCCCCCGACGGGCTCATCGCCCTTACCAGCCACGGGACTTGGCGAGCGGACGCGGTGATCTTCGCCACCGGATCCTGGCAACGGCCGTTCACCCCGTACGTTCCCGGCCAACGCGACTTCGCCGGCCGCCAGCTCCACACCCACCACTACCGCACGGCCAGCAGGTTCGCCGGGCAGCGGGTGCTGGTCGTCGGCGGCGGCAACTCCGGCGCCCAGATCGCC
This sequence comes from Kitasatospora sp. NPDC004614, assembly GCF_042873675.1. Lineage (NCBI taxonomy): Bacteria > Bacillati > Actinomycetota > Actinomycetes > Kitasatosporales > Streptomycetaceae > Kitasatospora > Kitasatospora sp. NPDC004614. The sequence continues at coordinate 156,499 of NZ_JBIALR010000004.1, read as the reverse complement.
GCCGACCTCGCCGACGTGGCCACCGTCCGCTGGGTCACCCGCCGCCCGCCGCACTTCCTGCCCGACGCGATCGACGGCCGGGCCCTGTTCGAACTCGCCACCCGCCGCGTCAACGCCGCCGAACACGGCGAACAGCACGGCGGCGTCGCCTCGCTGGGCGACATCGTCGCCACCGGCCCCGTCCGCCGGGCCCGGGACAGTGGCCTGCTCGCCGCCCACCCGATGTTCGAACGACTCACCCCGACCGGCCCCGTCTGGGCCGACGGCAGCACCTTCGACTGCGACACGATCATCTGGTGCACGGGCTTCCGCCCCGACCTCGCCGCCACCCGCCCCCTCGACCTCGGCCGCACCGAAGGCCACATCCCCACCGACGGCACCCGCACCCTCGCCGACCCCCGCATCCACCTGCTCGGCTACGGCGACTGGACCGGCCCGGCCTCCGCCACCCTGATCGGCGTCGGCCGCACCGCGCGCAGTGCCGTCCAGGAGATCAAGACGCTGCTGGGCTGACGGCCCGCACAATCCGGCATCGGCTCAGGACGTGAGCGGAGCGCTCGACCCACCCGCGTACGCGCACCGGCCCGAGACCGCGCCCGCCGCCACCCGGCCCAGCACCGCGCCCGACGCGACGACCGCGACGACCCGATGGGACGCGAGCCCGGCCCGGCCGAACTCCTCCCAGCCCGAGGCGTACGTCTCGGCGTCGGCCGCACCGCCCGCACCGCCCGCACCGCCGTCCAGCAGATCGACGCGCTGTTGAAGGAGCGGTCAGCAGGTGGTGGCGAGCAGCCCGGCCATGGCGGCCAGCACGCCGGGCGCGACGCGGTAGTACACCCACGTGCCGCGCCGCTCGGAGGTCAGCAGGCCGGCCTCGCGGAGCTTCTTCAAGTGGTGGGAGACGGTCGGCTGGGACACGCCCACGTCCTGGATGTCGCACACGCACGCCTCGCCGCCCTCGTGCGAGGCGACCCGGGAGAACAGCCGCAGCCGCACCGGGTCGGACAGCGCCTTGAACATCGCGGCCATCCGCTCCGCGTCCGCCTCCGACAGCGCGGCCGACGTGACCGGCGGGCAGCAGGGCACGGCCGACGCGTCAACGATCGGCAGCTCCACGGAAATCAAGTTCGACATATGTCTATGTTGACACCCGTCGAATCAGTGGGCAAGCTCGACTGTATCGACGAGCGTGGAATCAGCGCTCATCCCTCACGCGACCGCACCACCCGGAGAACCGAGATGAGCGAGCACCCTCCCGTCCCCCAGCTCCCCGTAGCCGTCATCGGCGCCGGACCGGTCGGCCTGGCCGCCGCCGCCCACCTGATCGAGCGCGGCATCGAACCCGTCATCCTGGAGGCCGGACCCAACGCCGCCACCGCGGTGCGCGAGTGGTCGCACGTGCGACTGTTCTCGCAGTGGGCCGAGGTCGTCGACCCCGCCGCCGAGAAGCTCCTCTCCCCGACCGGCTGGGTCCACCCCGACGCCGACGCCTACCCCTTGGGCGGCGACTGGATCGCGCAGTACCTCCAGCCGCTGGCCGACGTACTCGGCGACCACATCCGCTACAACGCCCGCGTCACCGGCGTCGCCCGCGCCGGACGGGACCGCATCGTCGACGCCGACCGCGAGGCGCAGCCGTTCACCGTGCACCTTGAGCACGCCGACGGCTCCGAGGAGCGCATCCTGGCCCGCGCGGTGATCGACGCCTCCGGCACCTGGTCCACCCCCGGCCCGGCCGGCGGCAACGGCCTGCCCGCCCTCGGCGAGCGCGCCGCGAGCGCGCAGATCTCCTACTACGTCCCGGACCTCACCGACCCCGCCACCCGCAAGCGCTACGCCGGCAAGCGCACCGCCGTCGTCGGCGCGGGCGCGTCCGCGTTCACCGCACTCGCCATGCTCGCCGACCTCGCCAAGGACGCCCCCGGCACCCACGCCGAGTGGATCCTGCGCCGGGGCATCTCCGGCTCCACCTACGGCGGCGGCACCGCCGACCAGTTGCCCGAGCGCGGCGCGCTCGGCCTGCGCGCCAAGAAGGCCGTCGAGGACGGGTACGCGAGCGCGCTGACCGGCTTCCGCACGGCGGGCATCGAGAGCGAGGGCGAGCAGCTCGTCCTGGTCGACGAGGACGGCCGCCGCAGCCGGCCCGTCGACGAAATCATCGTGCTGACCGGTTTCCGCCCCGACCTCTCCTTCCTCGACGAACTGCGCCTCAACCTCGACGAACGCCTCCAGGCCCCTGTCTTCCTCGCCGAGCTGATCGACCCCAACCAGCACTCCTGCGGCACCGTCTACCCGCACGGCGCACGCGAGTTGGCGCACCCCGAGCAGGACCTCTACCTGGTCGGCATGAAGTCCTACGGCCGCGCGCCGACGTTCCTCTCCCGCACCGGCTACGAGCAGGTCCGCTCCATCTCCGCCCTCCTCGCCGGTGACACGGAGGCCGCCGCCCGCGTCGAACTCACTCTCCCCGAGACCGGAGTCTGCGGCGGCGCCGGCCTCTTCGACGACCCCGACGCCACCCAGGGCGCAGGCGGATGCTGTTCCACCCCCGCCGCCGAGCCCGAGACCGTCACCGCCCAGCCCGAAAGCGGCTGTTGCCCCACCCCCGCCGACTCCGAGCCCGCCACCACCCAGACCGACGCCGGCGGCTGCTGCTCGACGACGGCCGAGCCCGAGCTCCTCACCCTCGGCAGCAAGCCGAAGCCGATCCCCCTCGGAGCCCAGGAGTCCGCCAACTCCACCAACTCCTGCTCCCCTAGCGGTAGTTGCTGCTGACCGTGGCGAACACCACCCACACCACCACGCACGGGGCAGCGACCGGAACGCCCCTCCGGTCGCGGCCCCGCGCCGCGCTGCCCGCCCTGTGCATCACCCAGATCACCGGCTGGGGCATCCTCTACTACGCCTTTCCCGTCCTGCTCTCGCACATCACCCGCTCCACCGGCTGGTCCACCCAGGCCACCACCGCCGCGTTCTCGGCCGCCCTGCTCACCTCCGCCCTCGCGGGCATCCCCGTCGGCCGGCTCCTCGACCGCCGCGGCCCACGCACCGTGATGACCGCGGGCTCCGTACTCGGCGCTGCCGCCCTGGCCGGGGTCGCCCTGGCGCCGAACCTGCCGGTCTTCTTCCTCGCCTGGTTCGCCGCCGGCACCGCGATGGCCGCCACCTTCTACCAGCCCGCGTTCGCCGCCCTGACCCGCTGGTACGGCCCGGACCGGGTACGCGCGTTGACCACCGTGACGCTCGCGGGAGGTCTCGCCTCCACCGCCTTCGCGCCCCTCACCGCCGCCCTGGCCGGCCACCTGTCCTGGCGTTCCACCTACCTGACGCTCGCCCTGCTGCTGGCCGCCGTCACCGTCCCGCTGCACGCACTCGGGCTGCGCCACCCCTGGCCACCACCTCCCGAGACGTCCGCAACTCCCGTCCAGGGCAGGGCGGTCGAGCGCGACCCCGCCTTCTGGCGGCTCTCCGCGGCCTTCGCCTTCTCCGCCCTCGCCATGTTCACCGTGATCTTCGGCCTCGTCCCGCTGCTGACCGCACGCGGCGCCGGCCCCACCCTCGCCGCCTGGGCGCTCGGCCTCGGCGGCCTCGGCCAGACCCTGGGCCGCACCCTGTACGCCCCGCTCGCCAGCCGCATACCCGTCCGGGCCCGCACCGCCGTCCTGATCGCCGCCGGCGGCGCCACCACCCTCGCTCTCGCCGCAACTCCCGGACCAGCAGCCCTACTTGTCGCGCTGGCCGTCCTCGGCGGCACCGTCCGCGGCAACCTGACCCTCCTCCAGGCCACCGCCGTCGCCGACCGCTGGGGGACCGCCGCCTACGGCCGCCTCAGCGCCCTGCTCGTCGCCCCCGCCACCGTCGCCGGTGCCCTCGCCCCGTGGGTCGGCTCCGCCCTCGCCGGACCGGTCGGCGGCTACCCCCACCTGTTCCTGCTGCTGACCGCGGTCTCCGCCCTCGCCACCCTCCTGGCGCTCGCCTGACCGTCAACGCGCGCCACCCGGTAGCGATCTTGCCGGCCCGACCCCCTGTAACTTCCTGAAATCAGGCGAAGGGACCACGATGAGCACCGCCCAGGAGAACTCCGAACCTCCACCGGCGACGGCGTTCACCTGACCGCCCAGGGCGAGGACGGGACGTACGCGGCAGGCGAGTCGGCCGTCAAGGCGACCACCGCCGGCGGACCGGTCGACCTGGTCGGCTTCGGCGGCCCCGGGGTGTACGTGACGCGCAACCTGTTCCGCCACTTCCGCACCCGTCAGGGCCTGTCCGGTGGGCAGCGCCGCCGCCCACCGGTAGCCACCGCCGGCGTCACACGAGTTGCGCGACCCCGCCGTAGCAGCCCGCCTGCGCGTCCGTGACGGCCGCGTCCCCGGCGCCGTCGGGGCGCCACCGGGGGCTGGCGACGACGCCCGGCGTGAGCAGCCGCCAGTCCTGGAACAGCCCGACGATCTCCGCCTGGGTGCGGGCCTGCAGGTCGGTGCCGGAGCTGCGGTAGACGTTCTCCATCCGGGCGGTGGCCTCGGGGTCGAAGTCTGCGGTGAAGTGGCTGATGACCAGGTAACTCCCCCGTGCGAGACGCGAGATGAACGACTCGACCACATCGGTGGCACTCTCGCCCGGCCGGTCCGCGACGAAGTGCAGCAGCGCGACCATGCTGAGCGCGACGGGGCGCTCCAGGTCCAGCGTGTCGGCGGCGGCCTCGAGTATCGCCCCGGCGTCCCGGACGTCGCCCTGAACGTACGCGGTGCGCCCCTCGGGGGTGCCCTCCAGCAGCGCCTCGGCATGCGTCAGGACGATCGGGTCGTTGTCCGCGTAGACCACCCGGGCGGCGGCGTTGACGCCCTGGGCGACCTCGTGCAGGTTGGGCGAGGTCGGGATGCCGGTGCCGATGTCCAGGAACTGGTCGATGCCGAGTTCGGCGATGGTCCTGGTGGCGCGGCGCATGAACGCCCGGTTGGCGCCCGCGGCGAGCCGGGCGTTGGGGAAGGCGTCGAGCGCCCGGCCGGCGGCCTCCCGGTCGGCGGGGAAGTTCGTCACACCGCCGAGGTAGTAGTCGTACATTCGGGCCGAATGGGCCTGGTGGATGTTCAGATTGATGCCGATCTGCGGCGTCTGGTGAGCGGTTTCGTCAGCCATCGCGCGTCCCCCCTGGTCGCTGAGTCTTCGTCAGCGCTCGGGTGACGCGGCAGGACGCGCCACCCAGCGCGGAACTCATAAGATCATGCCCATGGAACAGCCGGGCAACCGGCCAGGTCGCGCCCTGCCGACTGCATGCCCACCCCGGCCCCGGCCAACCCCCACCGAGGCCGAACGACCGGGTACGACCCATGTCGAGCCCCCAAGTGGCCGCCCGGCTTTCACTTCTGTGCCCCTGATGTTCGTGGAGTTCCGTTTTCACCACAGGGATCCCGATACGCTGAAATGGTGGTGTGAGGGGAGCGACAATCCCCTCGTCGAGGCATCGGCGTCTGGCGCGAAGGGGGCGCGGGCCACGATCCGATCGGCGCGGGAGAGACTCTCCCGCTGGGAGGGGTGACGGTGGACCCGGAGTTCGGATTGGCGGTACCGCAACGGCGCGATCAGCTGACCTTCGACGCGTTCTGCGAGACCCACGAACAGGCGTGGCTCGGTGCCGCGCGGGCCTGCCGACTGTCCGACGAGCAGGCCCATGCGGTGGTCGACGCGGTACGCGACTGGCTGTGGGGCGACTGGCAGATGCTGCTGCGCGAGGCGGCCCCCGCGGCCTCCGCATGGAAGGTACTGAAGGACGAGATCGCCAAGGCGGGCCTGGCGGCGACGGCCACCGGCGACGAGCACTGGCCCCACGACCAGTGGCGGGTGGCCATACGCACGGCCATGCACCGCATGCGGATGGAGTTCACCCCGGACGTGCACGGCACCTACGAGGCGATCCTGTCACTGCCCGAGCGCCAGCAGGACGTGATCATCCTCCGCTACGCTCTCGATCTCCGGGACGAAACGGTCGCGGAGTACCTGGGCTCGACGGTGGGGACGGTGCGCTCCAACGCCCGCCACGCCGAGGACCGCCTCAAGGAGAAGCTCGCCCGGAGGAACGCGTGAGTGGTAGATCCGCGGCAACCGAAGTGATGCTGGAACGCAGCCGGGGAGCCGCCCCGGCGCCGCTGCGCCTGGCACACCGTCAGGCCCGGCACGAGCTCGGCATGCTGTGCTCGCTGATCCTCGCCAACCCGGCGGCGGCGAGTTCGCTGGCCAAGCTCGTCGACAGCGAGGTCGAACGCCCGGACGGCGCACTGGTCCTGGGCGTCCTGCTGAACCTCGCCGACTACGAGGAGGGTGCCCGCTTCTGGTGGGAGTTCGCGGCCGGCGGCGGCAGCCACCTCGCCGCCTCCTGCCTGTGGTTCCTGCACCAGTCGCGCGGCGAGCCCACGGACGCCAACTTCTGGCGCCTCCAGGCCGAGGCCCTGGCCGAACTCCCGCAACCCGACTGGCGGTTGACCTCCTCCGACCGCCCCCTGGTGTCCCGCAGCGTCCGCGCCGAGATACTCGCTCTCTGCAAGCAGGGCATGTCCCCGCGCCTCCCCCCGCGCCTGGCCGCCGTCCTCAAGTCCCTCCCGGTGGAGGACGACAACGGCGACTGGCCCGAAATCCCGCACTGGAGCCCCGACGTCGTCCACCACCTGCGCGCCGCCGCCGACGACGCCCCCCGCTGACCAGTCGGTCAGGAACGGGTGACGTCCTCGGCGATGCCCGCCAGGACCGCCTCGATGCCGGTGCGGAGGGCTGTGAGACGGGCGCCGACGATCGCCTCCTCCTGGTCCGGGTTGGCCTCGATGAAGGCGTGCAGCGGAGTGCGCAGGTTGCCCATCCGCATGCCGTGCCGCACCCGGGTGCCGTCGCCCTCGGGGGTCAGCTCGTAGTACCAGCGGGCGAACGCGTCACCCTGGGCGGTGCCGATCTCCGGCAGGACCGACCAGCCGAAGCGCTCGTTCGGAGTGAATTCGGTGATCCGGTTGACCACCTGCCACTCGTACCCGTCCGGCCGGGCATTGTGCCCGGCGAAGTGGGCACCCACGGCGGGCCCGTCCGCGTCCTGGAGCCACTCGGTGCGCTGGAGTTCCGGGCTGAAGCGGGGGGAGGTGGAGATGTCCGCCACCAGCTCCCAGACCCGCTCCGGCGGGGCGGGAATCGTCGCCTCGACCACCACGGCGAATTCGTCGGAGAGTCGCACGGTTGCCTCATTCCTGTTCACGTCGACCGGCCCGGCTCCCGCCGGGGCCCTGCTCCCGCAAGGGTGTCATGTACCGTCCGAGCCGCGGGCGTTGGGGCGCGATCGGGCTCGACCTAAGGTCTGCTAAGCCCGGGGAGCGGTTCAGCTCGGGTGACGTCCCGCACGTCGCGGCGCTCGGCATAGACACGATCAATGGCTTCCATGGACGGCAACTCTTGGACGCTATGCGCGCTGGTCATGCATGGTGGATCTCACCAGCCCACAAGGGTCGATCGCCACCGAGAGGAGTGACCCATGCAGAACCTCACCGAGGGCGTCGCCCGCTTCCAGAGGGACGTCTTCCCGGCCAAGGCGGAGCTCTTCGCCCACCTCGCCACCCACCACACCCCCGACACGCTGTTCATCAGCTGCTCCGACGCCCGCGTCGTCCCCGAACTGATCACCGGCACCGAGCCCGGCGACCTCTTCGTCATCCGCACCGCCGGCAACCTCGTCCCCGCCTACACCCCAGAAGCCGACGGCATCTCCGCCAGCATCGAATACGCGGTGGCCGCCCTGAACGTGAAGGACATCATCGTCTGCGGTCACTCCGCCTGCGGCGCCATGACCGCCCTCGCCGAAGGCCACGACCTCACCGCCGCCCCCGCCGTCGCCTCCTGGCTCCGCCACGCCGACGCCTCGATCGCCCGCACCACCAAGGCCGGCGACGTCGACGCCCTGGTCCGCGAGAACGTCCGCGCCCAACTCGCCAACCTCGCCACCCACCCCTCCGTCGCCAAGACCCTCGCCGCCGGCACCGTCACCCTCCACGGCTGGGTCTACGACATCCCCACCGGCAACGTCGACGACCTGACCGCCCCCACCACCGCCGCCGCGGCCTGAGAACCGAGGAACCCACCGTGGACTTCGCCCAGCGCACCATCGACATCGCCCGCCAGAACGTCATCGGGGGCGGCCGCCCCTTCGCCACCGTCATCGTCAAGGACGGCGAAATCCTCGCCGAAAGCCCCAACCTGGTCGCCCAGACCGGCGACCCGACCGCCCACGCCGAGATCCTCGCCATCCGCGACGCCTGCACCAAGCTCGGCACCGAACACCTCACCGGCACCACCATCTACGTCCTCGCCCACCCCTGCCCCATGTGTCTCGGCTCCCTCTACTACTGCTCCCCGGACGAGGTCGTCTTCCTCACCACCCGCGACGCCTACGAGCCCCACTACGTCGACGACCGCAAGTACTTCGAACTCGACACCTTCTACAGCGAGTTCGCCAAGCCCTGGCAGGAGCGCCGCCTCCCCATGCGCCACGACGACCGCGCAGACGCCGTCGACGTCTACCGCCTCTGGCAGCAGCGCAACGGCGGCGAACGCCACGTCGCCGGCGTCCCCACCGCCGAATAACCGACGCGATCGGGACCCCCACCCGCCCCCACCCATCGGACGAACACACAGCCCGGCGCAGGCCACCGGGAGCGCCCGGCCGGACCGAGCCGGGCGGCACCCCCACAGCCCTCGCGGCAGCAGGTCAGCGGCAGCGGGCCGGGTCCACCACACTCGTCAACTCCGTCCCCTTCAGCAACATTTGACCTCCCCCTCCCCGCCGATCGCGCCTTCGATACGGTGACGACCATGACCGACACCTTCGCCCCGCCCGCCGACGCCGCCGACGCGATCGCAGAACGGGCCGTCCACCTGCGCCTCGAGGCACACCGCGCCTCGCACGCCGCCGCCGAGTGGGGCGGCAACTACAACTTCCAGGCGGACATGGCCCATCACCTCAAGGCCGCGCAGGACGACGTCTTCCTGGAATGCCTCAGCCAGGTCCTGGGCACCGACGAGCCCGCCGCCGAGGCCTACATCGCGGGCTGGGCCACGAGGAACGGAATCGACCCGGACCCGGCAACCGTCCGCATCCAGGACATGCCGACCGCCAGCCAACTCTTCATCCAGCGCGCCGAAGCAGAAATCCTGGCCACCCTCCGCGAAGCAGGCACCGCCGGGCTCCCCAAGAAAACCCTGCTGCCCATGCTCGCCAAGCTCGGGTGGCGCGAGGAGGAGACGTGGATCAAGCGAACCCTCAACGCGGGCACCATGGTTGAACGCCAACGCGGGCGCAGCACCGTCTACGTCCACAGCGCCGCCACGGCTCCCCATCCCGAAGGACCGGCCGAACCGACGCCGTGACCAATCGGCGCCCAATCGCTGCACCCGAGTCCACAACAGGCGTCCCCGCAGGTTGAACTCGACCACCACCGGCACGCCGTTCTCGTCCAGCCCCAGCGAGTCCACCCGCCCCCGGTGCCACGGCCCGGTCCGGTACTCCGACGCCAGGAACCGGATCCCCAGCATCCGCTCCATCCCGGCCTCCACCCGCCGCTGCAGTTCCACCTCCAACGCCACCGTCGAGCCCCGCAGCTCCACGTCCCGTCCGTCCGCCCCAAGCCGGAACACCTTCAAGTCGCTCACCCAGCGGCCCCCGTCGCACGAGCATGCGAAGAGATCAATCAAAGAACCGCAGTCCCGAATTCCGCTTCGGACTGTGGTTCGAGAGAGAACGACCAACTCACCTGGAAGGATGGTGATGACGGAAGCCAATGACTTCTTCGGCAACGGCAAGCTTCGCAGGGCTCCTCATCCAAGCCGGCAGCGTGTCCGGCTCGCCCGGTGCAGCGAAACTGCCGCTCAGGACGTGGCGCCGGAGCGAATGGCTGCAAGCATCGAGAGGACTCTCGCCGCCGATTGAGAGCCGGCGACCCTCGCCCAGGGCGAGTGCCAGGCCGTCGGTCTCCTCCTCGCCCACTTTGCCGACACCCACGGGCGCCAACGGACCGTACAGCCGCTGGCCGACCAACTGAACGGACGTTGACTGCCGTGGGGCGGGGCGGCGACCCTCAAGTCGCCACGTCACTGACGAGAGCTCAGCTTCGATCGCATCGGCAATACCAGCGATACTGGTCCGTGCGGCAAACCCGACGCGATTGAGGGCACCTCGCTGCACACCATCAAACAGGCTGGCGACCAACCCCCGCTTGCGCGGGGAATTCACCCGAGGGCCGTGTCCCGCTCGGCAAAGAGGGGGATCACCCCCGCACTTGCGGGGCGAGCCAATACTAGAGCAAGCCTCTCTGCCGAGCAGTGACACGGAAGACGCCCCAAAGAGAACCTGCGGAAGGCACTGACGCCGCCCGCGAACATTCACGCAGGTACGCCGCTGTGCAGGCATAGATCATGCCCTCGAATTGCTGATGAATCACTTCCGGGAGTCAGGGCGGCATACGCTGGGGGCGCTGCTCATCAGCCCGACGAGTTTCGGTCAGGAGTGATCAAGGATGATCCCCGGAAGGTTCACTCTTCCGTGAGCACCCTGAGACGAAGGGCCGCCCTCGCCGGAAACTTGTGCGACCCTCCGCCCACAGGGGTACTACCTGCCAGGATCAGCCAAGATAGCGCTCCAGCTTCTCGACTGCGCCCAGCATGTAGTAGGCAACGGCCAGTACCGTCTTCACTCGCGGCAGCACGGCCATCGCCATCCTGATGAATCGCCGCTGGTTGCCCATCGACGGCCCCTTTCTCGGCAGCTCCGCCCGCCTGATTGGCGGGCGGAGACATCTCTTCCTGCCGGTATCCACCGAGGGAGCAGGGCGAGTTTATAAACATCGACCCGATGGCCTTTCGTTCGATTATCTGAGCGCCGACCAGGCTTGATCGAGGCGAAACCATACGGGATCTCCTTCTGATTTCCTGCGATCGTTCTTGATCACTTCTCGATCGCTTTCATTGACCACTCGCCGCCTGTCAGTCGGGCCTGATACCTCCTAGGCCATGAGTAATTTTTCGGGGCCTCTGCCGTCCGGCGGGATCGACGGTGTGCTGTGGGGAAAGCACGCGGGTCTGGGCGAGGCCTATCCGGTGATCTGTCACCTGCTGGACACCGCTGCGACAGCGGGCGCGTTGTGGGACAGCGTTCTGGGCGAGAGTCTGCGGGGACGCCTGGCCGAGGTGCTCGGGGTTGAGGGCGACCAGGCGCGGCGGCTGGTGATGGTCTGGGCTGGGCTCCACGACCTTGGAAAGATCACTCCGTCCTTTCAGGCCCTGGTGGAGACCGAGTTCGCGAAGTTGGACGAGGGCCGGTACGCGGAGCCGTCGCAGCCTGTGTCGCTGCGTCACGAGGCCGCGACGCACTGGGCCCTGGTGGAGGCGTTCGAGGAGTGGGGGTATCCGGCAGGCGGGCGTCGGGTGCGGTCGTGGCCGGCGCATCAGGTTGCGCAACTGCTGGGTGGTCATCACGGATGCTTCGGACGGGCGTTGCGGCAGAAGGAAGTGGCGAACCCGGAGGCGTACCTGCCCGGATTGGGGACTGCGGCGGGGTGGCGGGAGCAACGACTCGCGCATGCGGAGGCGGTGCGGCGGGTCGTGGGTGGGGACGCGGTGCCGGCGGGAGGGTTGCCGGGGTGGGCCGCGGTGGTGGTGATCGGCTTGGTGGTCGTCGCGGATTGGCTTGCGAGCCAGGTGGAGGTGATCGAGGGGCGTATTCCGGGGCCGAAGTGGATTGCTGACAATCAGTCGCTTCAAGGGCACTTTGAAGCGGCGTGCGGCTCGGCGCCGGTGTGGGTGCGGGGTGCGGGTCTGGGACGGGCGGGCTTCCCGATCCAGGCGTTTGAGGGGATGTTCGACTTCGGCGCGAATGGCCTGCAGGCGAGTCTGGGGCGCGAGTTGCCTCCTCTGGTGACGGGGCCGGGCCTGGTGCTGGTGACGGCGCCGACCGGGGAAGGGAAAACCGAGGCGGCGCTGTTCGCCGCGTCAGTGCTGGCGCGGGAGTCGGGGGCGGGTGGGCTGTTCTTCGCTTTGCCGACCATGGCGACAGCGGACGCGATGTTTGAACGGGTACGGAAGTTCGCCGAGTCGAATGTGTCCGGTTCCAAGGCGCTGGCTCTGCTGCATGCGATGGCGTGGCTCAGCCCGGCGTACGAACCGGCGGAGTCCGTGTCGAACAGCGGGTCGGCCGAGCGGCCCGGTCCGAGCGGGCCCGACAAGGGATTCTCGGCAACCCGGGGAACGGAGACGGAAGCGGCGCGGTGGTTGAGGACTGCGCGGCGCGGTCTGTTGGCTCCGCTGGCGGCGGGGACGATCGATCAGGCGCTGTCCGGGGTGCTGCCGGTGCGGTACGCGTTCCTGCGGTTGTTCGGCTTGGCGAACAAGGTGCTGGTGGTGGACGAGGCTCACGCGTACGGGCCGTGGATGCACAGTCTGCTGGTGCGGCTGCTGGAGTGGATGGGCGCGCTGCGGGCTCCGGTGGTGCTGTTGTCGGCGACGTTGACGGGGCGTTCGGCGTCGTCGCTGGTGGCGGCCTATCGGCGCGGAGCGGGCTTCACGGACCGGGCGGTGATCGAGCCGTGTTATCCGGGCTGGTTGTTCGTGGATGCGGCCACCGGCAAGGTGAGCGAGCCGAGGCTCGTGAAGAGCGACCGCGAGCGGGAGCTGGCGGTGGAGCGCCGGCCGGTGCGGTGGGACGTGCGGGAGACCGGGGTGCCGGCGCCGGGAACGCGGCGGGCCGCGCTGGCGGAGTTGGTGGCGCCGGTGGTGGACGGCGGTGGGTGCGTGCTGGTGTGCTGCACCACCGTCGAGGAGGCACAGCGGACGTTCCTGTTCCTCCGGGAGGAGTTTCCGGTGCTGGCGGACCGCGTGGGCGGTCTGCGGCTGCTGCACTCGCGGTTCCCGGTGTTCGAGCGGGAGCGGATCTCGCGGGAGTGCGAGGAGGCGTTCGGAAAGGCTTCGGCGGCGGGTGTGCGGCGCGCGTCGGTTCTGGTGGCGACGCAGGTGGTGGAGCAGTCGCTGGATCTGGACTTCGACCTGGTGGTGTCGGACCTGGCACCGCTGGCGCAGTTGTTGCAGCGGGCCGGGCGTGGGTGGCGGCACGAGCGGGACGGCCGTCCGGGGTGGGCGGGCGCGGGGCCGCGGTTGGTGGTGCTGGAGCCGTCGGGCGAGCGGGGCGGGGTGCGGGTGCCCGGGTCGTGGGGTGCGGTGTACGACCCGGCGTTGCTGATGCGGACGAGCACGTTGCTGGCCGGGCTCGGTGGCCGTGCGGTGTCGGTGCCCGGCGACGTGCAGGGGTTGGTCGACGCGGTGTACGAGGAGGACTTCGGGCGTCACCTGGAGGAGGCGGCGCGTCGGGACTTCGAACAGTGGGATGTGCGGCGTGCGGCCGGGGAGTTGGCGGAGGCCCAGCTTGCGGACCTGGTGCGGATTCCTGCCCCGGGGGATGTGGACGGCGACTGGTCGGTGCTGACGGATGCTCCCGAGGGCGTGTCGGAGGAGTTGCTGGCGACGCGTCTGGGCGCGGACACGGCGCGGGTGGTGTGCGTGTACGCGCGGCCGGAGGGTGGGGTGAGCCTGGATGCGGCGGGGATGGTGCGGGTTCCTGGCTGGTCGCGTGGGGAGCGTGTCGGCCCGGCGGGAGTTGCGGAGGTGATGCGGTATTCGGTTCCGCTGCCCGCCGGTTGGGTGCGGGGGGAATCGGAGGGCGATCGCCTTGCGGAGCGGTGGAGGGATGTGCCGGCGCTCAAGGACGTCCGGGTCCTGCTGCTGCGCGCCGACGCCGAGGGCCGGTGGGTGGGCCGGATCGGCGGTCGGCGGCTGCAGTTGTCCGAGGTCGGCGTGACGTGCGACTGGACGATCAATATCGCCAGGACGGACCGGACGGCCGCCACGGACGTCCAAGGCGCTCACCGGCCGGCCCCAGCAGCACCGCAGAAACCGTTGGCGAAGCAGCAGTTGGGGCGGCAGACAGTGGCATTCGATGCGCCCGCGACGTTCAACCTGTTCGACGAGCCGTGGATTCCGGTGCGGTGGCTCCCGGACCTTCCCGACCGTGAAGGGCAGCCGGCGATGTTCGGCCTGCGCCAACTGCTGGCCGAAGCCCACAGGATCGAGCGCATCACGGTCGGCCTGCCGCCGGCCCTGTCGGCCCTCTACCGGGTGCTGTACGCGATCACGGCGCGGGTGACCGGCCTGGACGAACGCGGTCCCGGTGTGTGGGGCGCGCGGCGCGAGCAGGTGCAGGACCGGGGCCGGTTCGATCCGGCGGCAATCGCGGCGTACGCGGACCGGTACTGGCATCGGTTCAATGTGTTCGACCCTGTGCGGCCGTTCCTCCAGGACCCGCGCCTGGCCCAGCAGTGCGACCCGGCCAACACCGCCGGGGTGGACAAGCTGGTCTCGACACGGCCGTCGGGCAACAACCACGCCTGGTTCGAGCACGTCGCTGCCGGTTCGCCGGTGCTGCCGGACACGGCGGAGGCGGTGCTGCACCTGCTGGTCTGGCACTACTACGGGCCGTCGGGCCGGTGTTCGACCCGCACTGTCGGAGCGGTGAAGGCGGCGGACGCGAAGGCCGGGCCGTTGCGCAGCACGCTGTCCTACCACCCGGAGGGGCAGAACCTGTTCGAGACGCTGCTGGCGGGTCTGCCCGAGCCCGGCGGTCAGGTGCGCCGGGACGAGGACCAATGCCCCTGGGAGCAGGTGGAGTTGAACGACCCGCTGGGCGTGCCGACGCAGCTCCGAGGCCCATGTGCGGCCTTGACGGGCCGTTCGCAGCACGCGTTGCTGCTGGTACCGGACGGCGACGGGCAACGAGTGCGGGACGCGTTCATCACGTGGGCATGGCGGGAGAAGGTGCCTCGGGACGGCGACCCCTACCTGATCTGGCAGCTGTCGAAAGAGAACAACGCCTATCCGCGGCAGGCCGATTCGGGGCGGGCGCTGTGGCGGGACGTAGACGCGCTGCTGCTGAGCGAGCTGCCCGGCGACAGCCGGCCCCGCCGTCCGGAGGTGTTCCGGACGGCGCCGGAGGTGTCGGAGTGGCTGACGGTGCGGGCGCTGGGGTTCGAACAGGACGGCCAGGCGAAGGACGTGCAGTTCGTCGATGCCTCGACGCCGCCTGTGCTGGGCCTGTCGGAGCGCGTCGACCCGGCGTCGGCTGCCCTGGTGAGCAGGCTCCGGGCCACCGGCGAGCTGTACGGGCGGCGGTTGGAGCGGGCGGTGAAGCAGGCGTGGCAGCAGTTCACCGACGCGCCGAAGCTGCGGGACTGCACATGGGCGGCTGATGCGGGGGCGCGGTACTGGCCGGCGGCGGAGGCGGAGTTCTGGGCGCGGTTCAGGCGACGGGACTTCGACGGCGCGGGGACGGTGTTCCGTCGCCTCGCGGAGAACGCGTTCGACGCGGTGACCGCGCGCGCCGCGGTGTCGGTACGGGGTGCGCGGGCCTGCGAGGCGGCGCGGTTCGAGTTGTACGGCGGCAAGCGCAAGGGCGCGGCCCGCCGGGACGCGAAGAAGGTGATGGCGAAGTGACGACTGAAGCGGCGGCGGCCGAGCAGGCACCGCAGGCGCGGACCGACCGCATCCCCCAGCAGGCGGGCAGCGCACGCCCGACCGGCCCGGAGGCGTTCACCCGCTGGGTGGAGCAACGCTGCGCGGCGGACCCGGGAGTGCGGGCGGCGCTGCGACGAGGCGCGGGCAAGCCGCTGGACCAGGTGCCGTCGATGCACCGGTTCGTGGCGCGCTGGCTGCCGACCGGCGCGAGCGAGGACGTGCAGCGGGCGTACTGCGCGGTGGCGGCGGTGATCGCCGCGCAGCGCCGCAGCCAGTACGTCGTGGCCGGCGCGGAGGATGCCGAGAGTCCCAGGACGAACCGGCCGGCGCGGTGGAGCTTGGGCCGATCGTTCGCGGAAGCGGTGGAGTCCGGGGGGATTCGCGAGGCCTCGGCGGAGGCGCGGTTGAACCTGCTGTCCCGGCAGAGCGTGGACGGTCTGCACCGCCATCTGCCGGGGGTGGTGCGGCAGTTGCGCGAGGCGGGAGTGCGGGTGGACTGGTCGCCGCTGCTGGTGGACCTGTGCCGGTGGCGCCGGCGCGGGGGTGAGGTGAAGCGGCTCTGGCTGCAGGACTTCTACCGCGCCCGGCATCGCGCGGGATTGCAGGCCGCCATGGAGGCCGACGACACGGGCGGCGACGTCCAGCAGTAAGACTGCGGGCACCGCGGTGCCCGCAACGGTTCGGGCTGACGAACCTTCAGATCGATGACGAGCAGCGAGGAAGAGAGCATGATGTCGAAGGCTGATGCGGGTGCACGCTTCGTGGACGTGCACGTGGTGCAGAGCGTGCCGTTCGCGAACCTGAACCGCGACGACAACAACTCCGTGAAGACCGTCGCCTACGGTGGCACGGAGCGGACCCGGGTGAGCAGCCAGTCGTGGAAGCGGGCGGCACGCACGTACTTCCAGCAGGCGCTGGGCGAGGCGGCGTTGCGGACGCGCCGGATCGGTGAGCGGGTGGCGCGGGTGCTGGAGGAGGACCGGGGCTGGCCGGCCGCGCTGGCGGCACGGGCCGGGCAGCACGTGGCGGCGGGTAGCAGCATCAAGTTCGAGGTGGACGGCGAGAGTTCGGCGGTGACGACGAACGCGATGGTGTACGTGCCGGGCAGCGCGGTCGCGGAACTCGCCGACCTGGCCGAGGAGTTCCGTGTGGAACTAGAAGCGGCGAAGGCCATCCGGAAGTCTGGCGACAAGAGCGTCCTGCCCAAGGACCGGGTGGATGCGGTACTGCGCTCGCGCAACGGCGTGATCAACCTGTTCGGGCGGATGCTGGCGGAGGTCGACGACGCGGGCGTGGACGGGGCAGTTCAGGTCGCACACGCCCTGACCACTCACGGCACGGACATCGAGCTGGACTACTTTTCGGCCGTCGATGACGTGAGCGACGTGTGGGGCGACAGCACCGGCAGCGCGCACATGGGGCACGCCGAGTTCTCCGCCGGCGTGTTCTACCGGTTCGCGACGATCGACCTGCAGGAACTGGCCCGCAACCTGGGCGGGGACGTGGCGGCGGCACGCGAGTTGGCGGCCGGCTTCGCAGAAGCCTTCGTGCTCTCACTCCCGCAGGCGAAGAAGACGGCCACCGCGCCGCACACCATCCCCGACCTGGTACACGTGGCGGTGCGCTCGGACCGGCCGCTGTCGTTCGCCGCCGCGTTCGAGAAGCCGGTACGCGCCTCGCAGGAAGGTGGCTACTCCGGCCCCTCGCGCCTCGCGCTGGCCGACTACGCGGCGGCCGCGAACACGCTGCTGGGCGGGCGCGGGATCGTGTGGTCCGCCTGGGCGGGCGTGGACGCGAAGAGCCCCGAGGGCCTGGGCCGCCGGGCCGGGTCCTTCCCGGAGCTGATCGACGGCGCCATCGCCGTCGCATACCCCGAGGCGCAGGCGTGAGCGGTGAGGCGGGGCTGCTGCTGAGGCTGGCCGGGCCACTGCAGTCGTGGGGCGAGCGCAGCAAGTTCAACGAGCGCGACACCGCACCGTTCCCCACCCGCTCCGGGGTGATCGGCCTGCTGGCGTGCGCGCTCGGCCGCCCGCGCGACGCCGGTATCACCGACCTGGCCCGGCTGTCGCTGACCGTCCGGGCCGACCGTCCCGGCACGGTACTGCGCGACCTGCACACCGTCGGCGGCGGCCTGCCCGCCCGGCACACCGTCACCACCGCCGACGGCAAGAAGCGCCCGGCCGCCGCGGCGACACTGCTCTCCCACCGCTACTACCTGGCGGACGCGGTGTTCACCGCCGCCCTGACCGGACCCGCGAGCGTCCTCGCCGAGTGCGCCGACGCGCTGCGCCGCCCGGTGTGGCCGCCGTACCTCGGCCGACGCTCCTGCCCGCCCGAAGGACCGCTGCTGCTCGGCGAGTTCGACGACGTCCTGCACCACCTGGTGAACCTGCCACTCGCCCGCGTCCACCGCGGCCCGGCCGGGACCGTGCCCGTGGTCTTCCACGGCGACCGGCCCTTGACCGCCCTCGGGCCCGGAGACGACGGGACCGCTCCGGTGGGGCAGGTCAACGACGACCCGCTGTCCTTCCACCCGCAGCGCCGTGCCCACCAGAGCCGCGCCCGCTATCAGCGCACCCTCCACCTTCCCGCCGAACAGTGCCACGGCCACTCGACCGGCTACCTCAAGGCCCTCGCCGCCTACCTCACTCCCCGTCCCGAAGGCTCCCCGGCATGACCCTGTGGCTGACCCGCATCATCCCCGACCAACGCCACCGCGACATCGGCGACGTTGTTGCCCTGCACCAGCGGATCATGGCGCTGTTCCCCGATGACGTCCCCAGCACCGAACCCCGCCGCCACCTCGGCATCCTCTTCCGCACCGAAACCGGCCCGGACGGCGAACGGATCCTCCTCCAGAGCAACCGCCAACCCGACCTCGCCCGACTCCCCACCGGCTACGGGCCCGCCGCCACCAAACCCCTCACCCCGCTCCTGGACGCCCTGCGCAAAGGACTGCCCGTCCGCTACCGCATCGCCGCCAACGCCGTCCGCAAGCCCGGCGCCACCACCCGCGCCCTCTACGACCTCCCACCTGTCGTGCCGCTCACCGGCACCCACGCCGACGAATGGTGGACCCGCCAGGCCGAAGCCTCCGGCCTCGCCCTCACCACCCTGCGCTCCACTCCCCTCGACGCCGCCACCGGCAACCGCCGCCGGGACCAGCGACGCATCCACCACGCCCGCACCCTCTTCGAAGGCACCGCCCACATCACCGACCCCGACCTCCTGCGCACCCGCATCCACGACGGCATCGGCCGTGGCAAGGCCCACGGCTGCGGGCTGCTCAGCATCGCTCCGCACCGGGGGACCGCATGACCCCACCACGCCCACGCGCCGGCACGACTTCCGGGGCCCGCCGCAGACTTGCTGCACCCACCGTCGCGATGCTCCCGCGCATCGCCGACTCCCTGTCCTTCCTCTACCTGGACATCGTGCGCATCGTCCAGGACGACACCGGCGTCTGCGCCGAGATCACCACCGAACAGCGCGGCACCGAAACCGTCCACCTGCCCACCGCCGCCCTCAGCTGCGTCCTGCTTGGACCCGGCACCTCCATCACCGCCCGCGCCCTGGCCACCTTCGCCCGCCACGGCACCACCGTCGTCATCGCCGGATCCGGCGGCGTCCGCTGCTACGCGGCGAGCCTGCCCGAATCCCTCAGCACCACCTGGCTCGAACGCCAGGCCCGCGCCTGGGCCGACGACCGCCGACGCCTCGACATCGCCGTCGCCATGTACCGCCAACGCTTCGGCGGAACCGACCTGCCCACCGACATCAACCTCGACAAACTCCGCGGCATGGAAGGCCAACGCGTCAAGGCCCACTACCGCCTCCTCGCCCAGCAACACCGCATCGGACGCTTCCGCCGCAACTACAACCCCGACTCCTGGGACACCCAGGACCCCGTCAACCTCGCCCTCTCCGCAGCCAACACCTGCCTCTACGGCATCGTCCACGCCGCCGTCCTCGCCCTCGGCTGCTCACCCGCCCTCGGGTTCGTCCACAGCGGCAACCAGCAGGCCTTCGTCTACGACATCGCCGACCTCTACAAAGCCGAACTCACCATCCCGCTCGCGTTCTCCCTCCACTCCTCCCCCGAACCGGAATCCGAAGCCCGCCGCAGCTTCCGCGACGGCCTGCGCCTGTTCAAACTCCTGCCCCGCATCGTCACCGACGTCCAACGCCTGCTCGCCCCCAACGCCGACATCACCGCCCCCGACCTCGACGAACAACTCGTCGACCTGTGGGACCCGGTCGTCGGGACAGTCGCCGGCGGCGTCAACTACGCGTCGGGGGACGCCTTGTGAGCACCCTGCCCCGCATCGCACCAGGCAAGGACCGGTCATGGCATCCCTGACCGTACTCTCCGTGACCGCCGTCCCCGATCATGTCCGAGGCGCCCTGACCAGATGGCTGCTCGAGGTCACCCCCCACCTCTACGTCGGCACCGTCTCCGCCAAGGTCCGCGAAGAACTCTGGACAGCCGTCACCGGCTGCGTCGCCGACGGCGTCGCCGTCCTCGTCCACCCGGCCCAGAACGAACAAGGCTTCAACCTCCGCACCGCCGGCCCACAACGCCGCCGCCCGATCGACATCGACGGCCTACTCCTGGTGGCCCGAACGAGGCCACCCGCACTCAATGGTCAAGAAACAGCAAAGCCCTAGAGAAAGGCCAGGTCCCGAAGGGTCCTCCCCGCGCGAGCGGGGGTCTACCGATCACGTGGGATGAGGCGGAGTTCACGATCGAGTCCTCCCCGCGCGAGCGGGGGTCTACCGGCGCACATGGAGTGGATGGACGCCAGCGACCGGTCCTCCCCGCGCGAGCGGGGGTCTACCGAGAGCACTCCGCGCGTGAACGGCATGCTCGAAGTCCTCCCCGCGCGAGCGGGGGTCTACCGACGCGGTAGCGCATCACCACCTCGTCGCCGAGGTCCTCCCCGCGCGAGCGGGGGTCTACCGTCCGGTCCAGGCCGGACCGAAGACCGCAGACCGTCCTCCCCGCGCGAGCGGGGGTCTACCGCAATCGAGATCCTGCGGACCACCAACCGGGCCGTCCTCCCCGCGCGAGCGGGGGTCTACCGCCGGGGCACTCCGGCTTGGGCTTGGGCTTGGGGTCCTCCCCGCGCGAGCGGGGGTCTACCGACTGAAGCCCCGCTTGGGGCGGTCGCCGTCACGTCCTCCCCGCGCGAGCGGGGGTCTACCAGTCATGGCCATGCCGCTGCGTCAGACCGTCCGGTCCTCCCCGCGCGAGCGGGGGTCTACCGTTGACGCTGGTCATGGAAGACGACGCCCAGCTGTCCTCCCCGCGCGAGCGGGGGTCTACCGGAACTGTCCCCGGTCGCGCAGCAGTACGTCGCGTCCTCCCCGCGCGAGCGGGGGTCTACCGGTCCGCAAGGCGGGCAACGCGGCAGCCGGCCTGTCCTCCCCGCGCGAGCGGGGGTCTACCGTCCCGGGACGAGTTCGAGGGCTGGACCGTGACGTCCTCCCCGCGCGAGCGGGGGTCTACCGGACGCTGGCGGCATCACCTTCCTCTGCTACCTGTCCTCCCCGCGCGAGCGGGGGTCTACCGGGATCCAGCGCGCGATGGGTGGTGTGGTCGGCGTCCTCCCCGCGCGAGCGGGGGTCTACCGCCCCCCGCGACCGGCAGGGCAACGTAATCGGTGTCCTCCCCGCGCGAGCGGGGGTCTGCCGGTGCTGCCCGACCCCGAGAACGCGGTGAAGGTGTCCTCCCCGCGCGAGCGGGGGTCTGCCGCGAGATGGCGGTGCGTCAGGCCGTAATGGTGGTCCTCCCCGCGCGAGCGGGGGTCTGCCGCCGGCTTCGGTCGACAGGCGCTCGGGGATGCGGTCCTCCCCGCGCGAGCGGGGGTCTGCCGAAGCCCGAGGGCCCGGAGGGCGAGGGCTGGCAGTCCTCCCCGCGCGAGCGGGGGTCTGCCGTAGGTGCGCAGCGGTTCGGCTGCGGTAGCGAGGTCCTCCCCGCGCGAGCGGGGGTCTGCCGCCCTCGGCGAGGAGTTGCCGGCCGGTCGGCACGTCCTCCCCGCGCGAGCGGGGGTCTGCCGCAGCGCGGTCTGGTGCTGCACGTCCAGGAGGGGTCCTCCCCGCGCGAGCGGGGGTCTGCCGATGGCCCAGTACTCGAAGATGGTGGGAAGTGAGTCCTCCCCGCGCGAGCGGGGGTCTGCCGCTCGCGCAGACGATCGAGGATGTGCAGGAGGAGTCCTCCCCGCGCGAGCGGGGGTCTGCCGACACAGCAGCACGACTCCGGCGGGCAGTTCGGGTCCTCCCCGCGCGAGCGGGGGTCTGCCGCTGCCGGTGTGACCTAAGAAACCGTCAGGGCCGTCCTCCCCGCGCGAGCGGGGGTCTGCCGATGGCGTTCATCGTGTCGTTGAACTTGTCCATGTCCTCCCCGCGCGAGCGGGGGTCTGCCGGAACTGGTACGCGCGCAGTCCGGTGCCGTCCAGTCCTCCCCGCGCGAGCGGGGGTCTGCCGCGGTCCCCGGCGATGGGCGCCGGCGGCAGTCCGTCCTCCCCGCGCGAGCGGGGGTCTGCCCGAACTTGGCGTCGGCGAGGATCGGGACGACGCGTCCTCCCCGCGCGAGCGGGGGTCTGCCGGAGGTCCAGCAGGAGCAGGAGGCGAACGCCCCGTCCTCCCCGCGCGAGCGGGGGTCTGCCGGACGGTTACCCGACGGGCATCAAGGGGCGCGGGTCCTCCCCGCGCGAGCGGGGGTCTGCCGGCGTCGGGGTACTCGGGTGCCGCCGGGTCCTCGTCCTCCCCGCGCGAGCGGGGGTCTGCCGTCCTGCGGGCAGCAGGTGATCCGGGCCCTCGTGTCCTCCCCGCGCGAGCGGGGGTCTGCCGCGGGCGTTCGGCTGGTTGAGGGTGCCGCCGTTGTCCTCCCCGCGCGAGCGGGGGTCTGCCGGGGCTCCAGCCGATCATCGCCGCGCTCGGTCCGTCCTCCCCGCGCGAGCGGGGGTCTGCCGGTCAACCCGGGCAGCACCGGCAACATCGGCGTGTCCTCCCCGCGCGAGCGGGGGTCTGCCGCTGATCAGCAGCCTGATCGACGGCATCAGAGCGTCCTCCCCGCGCGAGCGGGGGTCTGCCGACGGTCATCACGCGTCCGTCTCCGCTTCAGTAGTCCTCCCCGCGCGAGCGGGGGTCTGCCGCACCCATGGGCCCGTGCAGCACCGAGGGCTGCGTCCTCCCCGCGCGAGCGGGGGTCTGCCGGCTCGCTCCAGGGCGGGGAAAATGCCGGTCAGGTCCTCCCCGCGCGAGCGGGGGTCTGCCCGAAATGCCGTACGCCGGAAACCTGATTCGCAAGTCCTCCCCGCGCGAGCGGGGGTCTGCCGGGTGACGGCATCCACCGGCCCGGTTGCTCCCCGTCCTCCCCGCGCGAGCGGGGGTCTGCCGGACCCCGCCCGGACCGCATGGCCCGAAGCCGCGTCCTCCCCGCGCGAGCGGGGGTCTGCCGATGGCTGGTCGCATCATCGACGCCATGGGCCGGTCCTCCCCGCGCGAGCGGGGGTCTGCCGCCCGGGTGGGCAGCAACCGTGGTTGCTACCCAGTCCTCCCCGCGCGAGCGGGGGTCTGCCGTCGTAGAGGTAGATTTGCAGGTCGCCGCCACCGTCCTCCCCGCGCGAGCGGGGGTCTGCCGCCGTTCAGCACGTCCGGCTCGCTGCCGCCCCGGTCCTCCCCGCGCGAGCGGGGGTCTGCCGCGGCAGGGTCGGTCGCGAGGCGGGCGGCCTCCGTCCTCCCCGCGCGAGCGGGGGTCTGCCGGCATCCAGAGTGTGTGCGGAGGGTGTTCGTCCGTCCTCCCCGCGCGAGCGGGGGTCTGCCGCCGGCGGAACGCGAGCCGCGACGCGGG
>NZ_JBIALR010000004.1:0-132970 GCF_042873675.1 Kitasatospora sp. NPDC004614 | reverse complement strand
GGCTCGGGTCCTCCCCGCGCGAGCGGGGGTCTGCCGCGGGGAGCGATCCCGGAGCAGAGGCGCGCCGTGTCCTCCCCGCGCGAGCGGGGGTCTGCCGATCCGATTCCCCGCCGTTCGATTTCCTTAGCGGTCCTCCCCGCGCGAGCGGGGGTCTGCCGCCGGCGGAACGCGAGCCGCGACGCGGGCTCGGGTCCTCCCCGCGCGAGCGGGGGTCTGCCGCGGGGAGCGATCCCGGAGCAGAGGCGCGCCGTGTCCTCCCCGCGCGAGCGGGGGTCTGCCGGAGCAGGAATCCGATGGTGCCGAGCATGATGCGTCCTCCCCGCGCGAGCGGGGGTCTGCCCAGGTCTCCGGTGGCGGGGGCTGCGGTGGTTTCGTCCTCCCCGCGCGAGCGGGGGTCTGCCAGCAACGGCGTCGGCCAGACCGGCACCGGATCGGTCCTCCCCGCGCGAGCGGGGGTCTGCCGCAGCCTCGCTTGCACACCTGTCGGGGGGCTGAGTCCTCCCCGCGCGAGCGGGGGTCTGCCGCCGGTGCTGCACAGCCGGGACGCGGTATCCGGGTCCTCCCCGCGCGAGCGGGGGTCTGCCGTTCCTCGGCCTCACCAGGCTGTTGGAGCTGATGTCCTCCCCGCGCGAGCGGGGTCTGCCGGCCGAAGGCCTCCGAGGAGGCCCGTTGGCGGGGTCCTCCCCGCGCGAGCGGGGTCTGCCGGCGTCCCACAAGCGCTGGACGGCGTCGGGCCCGTCCTCCCCGCGCGAGCGGGGGTCTGCCGGGTTCGGCCGTGCCAGGGCCCGGCTTCGTGACATCCTCCCCGCACGAGCGGCGTGCTGAAGGGGCAGTCGTTCGCGTGTCTCCGGGTCGCCCGGTTGTGGAGTGCAGCGCCGGAAGTGGGCAGTGCGGGGCATTGGCGTCAGGCGCCACAGCGGGCCGCCGGTGGTGCGGCGAGTCTTCCCTCTTCGTGCTCGACGCTGGGTGGGCAGCGGCCGGCCCGGCGGGATCCGGCCGGCCCGGATCTGGTGCCACGCGTCAGGGGAGCGGCCGCGCAGGCCGCGCTCGGCGAGTCGGGAGTACCCGACGCGGCTACGAAGCTGTCGCCCGGGACCGCGACGGTGGGGCTCCGTCGATCACCGGCCGGCGGTCCTTGTGTACGTAGGGGATGGGGGTGGAACGTGCGAGATCAGCAAAGGTGCCGTATCGCCCGGGTGGTGCAGCGGCGAAGCAGCCGGCCTAGTGTCTGCCACTTGCGCGAGCGACTCCTCCCATCTGCTGACGGTGCGTCAGAAAAGTCAGCAAAAGGTCAGCATTCATCCACCCACAGCATGCAAAACCCACCCGCAGATGGGAATCGGCAAGATCTCCGGGACTGCCGCCGAGAGCTCGGCCCGCGACGCTCGCCGGCGTCTCACCCAGAGCCGAAGGCGGTCGCAAGCCACCTCTCAGGGGCCGATCGCCACGACCGCCGCGCATGGCATACGCGCAGGTCAGTCACGGTTTCCACGCGCCTTGAGGGGCACGTTCGGCAGCTCCGGGGCGGGCAGCCGGTCGCCCGGGTAGCCCTGAACCTTGCCGAACCGAACCCCCTTCTCCCAGTCGATTCGTGCTTGTACGATCTCCTCACTGGATCGGCCGATGAAGTTCCACCACATCACCAGGCGTTCCTCGAAGGGCTCGCCACCCAGCAGCAGCACGGCAGCGTCGGTGCGGGCCCGGACGGAGAGTTCGCGGCGCCCGCACCCCAGGTACAGGATCGACCCCGGCTCGACCGGCACGCCGTCGATCTCGGCACTGCCGGACATCGCGAGGACGGCGTACTCGAAGCCCTCCTCGACGGGCAGGCGGTGGGCGGCGCCCTCGCGCAGCGTCAGGTCGGCGCCGGTGATCGGCGTGTACGTGGTGCCGGGCGAGGTCGCGTCGTCGAGGGTGCCGAGGATCAGGTGGGCCGCGAGGCCGTCCGCGGTGACGACGGGGAGCTCGGGGTGGTGTTCGAACGAGGGGGCGGTGTGCCGGTAGGCGTCCGGCAGGGCCACCCAGAGCTGGGCGCCGTGCAGGAGGCGGGCGTGGTCGCGCGGCGACTCCTCGGAGTGCGCGATGGCCCGTCCGGAGGTCATCAGGCCCAGCTCGCGCGGGCGGACGGTCTGCAGGCTGCCAAGGCTGTCGCGGTGCAGGATGTTCCCCTCGTGCAGCCAACTGACGGTCTGCAGGCCCATGTGCGGGTGCGGAGGCACTTGCATGCCGGGCTCGTCGGCGATGTCGTCGGGGCCGTAGTGGTCGACGAAGCACCAGGCGCCGACCATCCGCCGGCCGAGGTTCGGCAGCAGTCGGCGCACCACGGTGGACTCCCCCAGCGGCACCTGGCGGCCGGTCAGCAACTCCTGGACGGGGCCGGTCACGGCCTGCTGCCCGCACACCGCGGGGGCGGGCTTGAGATCGAGGTTGCTCATGGCGGCCAGTATCGGCCGCCGTCCCCGCCGCCCTCCGCAGCGACTCGTCAGCGAGCCCCGAGCAGCGCCATCGCGTCCGGCATGACGCGTCGCCAGAACCCATCGGTGTGCTCGCCGCGCGGGAAGTGCGCCTGGACGCCCCGCACGCCGGTGAGCTTGCGGGCGGCGGGGCAGAACGGGTCCTCGGTGCCGCACCAGACCCCGGTCCGGTCGACTTCGCCGAGCTCACCGAGGTGCTGCAACGGCTCGTGCTCCCGCCAGTCGGCCTCGTCCCGGTACGCGCCGACGGTCCGGGCGTCGCCCCAACCCCGGAACAGCGCCGGGCCGAGCAGCGCGACCGCCGACAACCCGCCCCGACGGGCGCGCGCGTACTGGAGCGCGCCGGAACCACCCATCGATACACCCAACACCCTGGTGGGCTCCGGTAGTTGACGGCTCGCCAACCAGCCGGGCAACTCCCCGGTGAGCATCGCCATCGGATCGTCGCCGGGACTGCGCGCATGCCAGTAACTGTCGCCACCGTCCACCGCCACCACCCGGAACGGCGGGACACCGGCCGCGACCGCAGCCGCCAGGAACTGCGGCACCCCGAGATCGACGAACGACGCCGCACCGCTCCCGTGTCCGTGCAACGCCAAACAGACCGGCAGATCGGCCTGGTCCGCCCCTGGCGGGTCCATCACGACGATCCGCACCTCGCGGCCCCGGGCCCGCGAAACCTCGCTCTCGTTGCGCACCCGCCCACCCGTGACCCCGGGCACCACCCCGTCCCGCCCGGTCATCCCGAGCGCCCGCCGAACCCGGGCACCCCCGGGCAGCACATCCTCGACCATCCCCCCACCAACCGCACCCGCCCCGACCACCGCAACAGCCAGCGCCCCCAACAACCGCCGCCGCCCCAAACTCGGCACCGCCGTCACCCCATCAACTTCCGCCGCCACCCGCACCCTTGCTCCGCCCCACCATCGACCTGACACCCGCCAATTGACCGGACGCCGCATCACGGGACGCCGGACAACCACGGTCCGGTTTCACGGGATCGGCCGCAGCGGGGCGAGTGCCGGCAGTGCGCTGCGCCTGCGATGCGCGGACAGGTCGCGAGCCGGAAAGCTGTGCATGGTGGATGCTGCGTTGACCGCCCCGGCGACCACCGCCGGAACTCCAGTGGCGCAGGCGCCAGTCACGGACGCCCGCGCCGGTCTCCGCGACCGGGTCCGCCGTCTCGGCCCCGGCCCCGGCCCACCGGCCCGAACACCGAGCATCGGCAGGCCGACCCACCCATCACCGTCACCGTCCGACCCCAACGGCGAACGCCGGCAGGGCCGCCCGCCCCTCAGCCCGTGCCATGCCGTCAGTACCGTCAGTACCGCCAGTGCCAGCAGTGCCGTCAGTGCCGGCAGCCCCACCCGGCCGCCGCCGTCGCCGTCTCGGCCTGGGCCCGCAGGGCGCTGATGGCGGCGGCCGGGTCCGCCGCGCCGTACACCGCCGAGCCCGCGACGAAGACGTCCGCGCCCGCCTCCGCGCAGGCCTCGATGGTGGCGGGGGCGACGCCGCCGTCCACCTGGAGCCACAGGTCGAGGCCGTGCTTGTCGATGAGCTGCCGGGTGCGGCGGATCTTGGGCAGCATGATGTCGAGGAAGGCCTGGCCGCCGAAGCCGGGTTCCACCGTCATGATCAGCAGCATGTCGAGTTCGGGGAGCAGGTCCTCGTAGGGCTCGATCGGGGTGGCGGGCTTGAGCGCCATCGAGGCCCGGGCGCCCTTGGCGCGGATCTCGCGGGCGAGGCGGACGGGTGCGGCGGCGGCCTCCACGTGGAAGGTGACGGAGCCGGCGCCGGCCTCCACGTACTGCGGGGCCCAGCGGTCAGGTTGTTCGATCATCAGGTGGCAGTCGAGCGGGATGTCGGTGGCCCGGGCCAGGGATTCGACGATCGGCACGCCCAGCGTGAGGTTGGGGACGAAGTGGTTGTCCATCACGTCGACGTGCAGCCAGTCCGCGCCGCGCACCGCCTCGGCTTCCTCGGCGAGGCGGGCAAAGTCCGCGGACAGGATGCTGGGGCTGATCTGGGCCATGATCGACCACCTTCGTGCGGGGGCTGGAACGCCGCGGGAAACGGGTACTTCCGCCCCATCATCCCGCGCCCCGTCACCCGCAACCGCACACCGCAACCCCCGGGTGACCGTCATCACACCCCGGCCGAGGTTACCGTGGCGGCCACCGTGGCCATCAGCCCCCTGTACCAACCCCCAGCCCCACCCCACCCGTCAATACCCATCAATACCCATCAATCCGACAGAGCCCGAGGAAGGCCTCCCCCATGTCCGCTACCGCCGCCGCCCACCCAGCCCGCGCACTGTGGCGGCTCTACGAGCCGGTGTACGCCGTCACCTTCCTCCAGCCCGAGAGCCGCGCCGCCTTCGAGGCGGTGGGGCTGGACGGCAGCTGGCGCGGCTACTTCGCCGGCCGCGCGGCCCCGTTGGGTGCGGTGGACGCGCCACAGGTGATCGCCGCGTTCTTCAGCTTCTCCCCGACGATGGTCGAGCAGGCCGTGCCGGACGTGTGGACGCACGCGAGCCCCGAACAGGCGCTGGCCGCCCGGCTCCAGAGCTCGGAGGCGGTGCTGGCCCGGCTGCTGGAGCCGGTGAAACCGGAGCAGGTCGACGCGGCGGCGACCGCGCTGGACGAGGCGGTGGCCCAACTCGACTGCGCGGGCCGGGTGTTGGCAGCCGCCAACGCCGCACTCCCCCGGCCGACGAACGTCTACGGGCGACTGTGGCAGGCCGCGACCGTGCTGCGCGAGCACCGCGGCGACAGCCATGTGGCGGCACTGGTCGCGGCGGGGCTGGACGGCTGCGAGGCCCCGGTGCTGCACTGCGCACTGGACGCCAGCCGCGAGGTGCTCCAGCCGATGCGCGGGTGGACGGACACCGAGTGGGAGGCGGCAGCGGCGCGACTGGTCGAACGGGGCTGGCTGACGGCGCAGGGGACGGTCACCGAGCTCGGCCGCATCCAGCACCGGTCCATCGAGGCCGCCACCGACCTCGCCGCCGGCCGCGTCTGGGAGAGCATGCCGCAGGACGAACTCGACCGCCTGAAAGCCGACTTGAAGCCGATCGCGGCAATCTGTCGCGATCGGATGCCGATCAACCCGCTCGCGATGCCACCGGCGGACCACTGACCCGACCGAACACCGGCGCCCCGCCCCGACCGCGGTCCGCCCGGAAGGTCAGGGACGCGGCCGGGGCACCGACCGCTCCAGGCCCCGGGTGCTCGCTGCCGCCGCGTACCCGAGCAGCCCGAGGCCGAGCACCGTGAACACGCCCCACAGGCCGACCCGTTTCGCCGCGAGCGAGTCCGCGAGAACCGGCCGCAGCAGCGAGTCACCGCCCGGCATGTAGTACGCGCTGACCACGGTGCCACGGGGTGCCGGGCAGGGGCCGACGGTGCGCAGCGGATCGAACCCGCCGCCCGGCAGGTCCAGGTAGCACTGGTGGTAGCGGGTGCCGTGGCTGCCGGTACCGGTGTCCTCGTACCCGATGTGCGCGGTCCCGCGGGTGCCGAGCGCCATCACCGCCACCGCCCCGACGGACACGGTCGCGCAGCACAGCGCGAGCGCGCCCAGCACGTAGGTCACCTTCACCGCGCGCGGCGCGCTCCGCCGCCCGTAGACCAGCCGGCGCACCGGCCCGAACCAGCCGACGATCAGCCCGATCCCACCGACCACCACGCCGAGTCCCAGGTCCGCAGAGCCCACCAGCACCTGGACCACGACCAGGAGCAGCACCAGCGCCCAGCCCCACACCACCCGCCCCGGGGTACGCGGGAGCAGCGGCTTGCGATACCGCGTCACCGCCGACGCACCGCCGCCGGGACCCGAACCCTCCGACCCGCGGTCCAGATGCCCGAGCCCGCGCCGCTTCAACTGCTCGCGCAGCACCGCACCGGGCCGAGAACTCGCCAGCCGCCACGCCTCGCCCACCCGCGCCACGTCCACGACCCCGGGCTGCTCGCCGGGGCAGGCGTCGGTGAAGCAGCGCAGCACGCTGCGTATCTGTGCGACGCCGTACTTGGTGCGGCTCAGCCGGTGAAGCCGATCGAGGTCGAACCCGGACTCGGCGAGCTCCCTGCGCTGTTCCTCCGTCAACCGCGGAAGCCCGGACGAGTCCCAGTCCTGTGCAGCGTTCACGATGCCCCCCGATCCGTCCGCCGCGCGGACGCTACCGCACGGCACCGACACGGCCCCACAGGTCGTTTCGCGGCCGACAAGCACACAGACAGAACATCTGACCGGCACTCACCGCCGCCAACACCCCGGCAACGACCGCAGCCGTCAACTCCCGCCCGACGGTACCGTCCCGGAAGCGCGCGGCCGGCCGGCGTCCAGGAGCGGAGGCGCGCGTCAGCGAATTCGTTCATGCAGGCGGTTTCTCGTCTCCACACGGAGGGCCTCCGGCCGATCGCCCTGCGGCCACCCTGTCCGAAATCCGCTTGCCGGTACCCGCGCGGAGGAGGCCGCCGAGCGCCCCGGCACCCGGACAACCCGGCCGCGGCACACAGAAGTTCACACGGCGGCAACACATGCCCTTCCCGCCGCCGACCCGCTCTGGCAGGCTCACGAAGCAGCTGGACCCGCACAGCTCGACCCTCACCGAAAGGCGTCCGATGACCCAGGTCGTCCACCCCGCACGTGCCCTGTGGTGGCTGTTCGAACCCGTTCACGCGCTCACGTACTTCTCGCCGGAGGCCCGCGCCGCGTACGAGGCGGCGGGGCTGCGGGGGTACTGGCGCGGATACTTCGGTGGGCGGTCGGCGCCGCTCGGCGCGGTGGATGCGGCGCCGGTGGTGGCCGCGTTCTTCAACTTCGCGCCGCAGATGGTGGAGCGGGCACTGCCGGAGATCTGGGGGCGGGCGACGCCCGAGCGGGCGCTGGAGGCCCGGGTGGAGGGTGCGACCGGCGCGCTCGGGCGGGTGCTGGCGGAGGTGAAGCCGGATCTGATCGACCGTTCGGTGGAGCTGCTGGAGCGTGCCGTCGAGGGCCTGGACTGCGCGGGGCGGGTGCTGGCCGCCGCGAACGCCGCGCTCCCGGCGCAGGACGGGCGGCTGGCCCGGCTGTGGCAGGCCACCACGGTGCTGCGCGAGCACCGCGGCGACGGACACGTGGCGGCGCTGGTCGCCGAGGGGCTGGACGGCTGCGAGGCGCTGGTGGTGCGCTGCGCGCTGGACACCCGCCGGGAGACCATGCAGCCGCACCGCGGTTGGACGGACGCCGAGTGGGACGAGGCGACGGAGCGCCTGATCGGACGTCAGTGGCTGGCGGCGGACGGTTCGCTGACCACCGAGGGCCGCCGCCGCCACCTCGCGCTGGAGGCCGCCACCGACCTGGCCGCGTCCCGGGTCTGGGCACACTTCCACCGCACCGAGCTCGACGAACTCGCCGACGCGCTCCGCCCGATCTCCACCGCGTGTCGCGCCGACCTGCCGCCAACCACCCCGATCGGCCTGCCGAACGCCTCCTGACCACCCATCTCGGGCCGCCGCCGTTCGAGTGTCAGTACGGCGGCGGCCCGAGCAGAACGCCGCGGCCCGCGTAGAACCGGTCGAAGTCGGCCCAGGGCACCCGGGCGGCGCGCTGGGATTCGTCGGGGAAGCCGGACGGGTTGTGGATGTACAGCGCGTCGTCGTCGGCGCCGACGGCCAGCACCAGGTGGCCGCCGGGGCGGGGGACCTCGGGGGCGAGGGTCCGGATGGCGGGGTGGACGGAGATCATCGGGAGGACGCCCCGGGCGAGTTCCTCCGGCAGCCGGTCGACGGGCAGCGGGCTGATCGCCTGCGCGTCCAGGCCCCAGCGGGTGCGGACGTAGTCGGCGAAGGGCGAGTGGATCAGCCCGTCGAGCCGCCCGTCGGGGTGCCGGATGTACGCGCCGGCCAGTTCGCACTCCTCGGCCAGCCGCACGGACGCGGGGGCGACGCCCCACCAGTGGTCGAGGACCATCCGCAGGCAGGCCATTCCGCACAGCCGCCAGGACCAGTACTCGTACTCGCCCTCGTCGGCCGCACCCGAGCGTTCCCACAGCGGGTCGTCGGCGGCCCGCAGTGTGCCGTCCAGGATGTCGGGCACGAGTTCGGGCGACTCCCACTGGGAGTAGTAGGGCACGGCATGGCTGATCGGCTTCACCCGGTCATCCTGACGTACTTTCATCCCGATCCGGCGCACCCTCGCCCGCGACACCTCAGAACCCCTCCACCACCCGAACAGCGGCACCCCACACCTGCTCACCCGCACCCATCCGAGTCACCGCCCACTCAACTCCCTGCCGTGCGATGATCGTTGCTCCCCACCGGACGGAGCCGGCAGTGAACGAAGCCCCACCGAACCTCGAACCCGGGCCCCCGGCGCCGGTTCGAGAAGGCGCTGCGACCGGGCCCGTCGTCAGCCTGTGGCGGGCGGGGCTCACCGCCGTGCCGGACCACGTGTGGCAGCGAACCGACGCCGAGGTGCTGATCCTCGCCGAGAACACGCTGGCCGAACTCCCGGACACCATCGGCGACTTCACCGCGCTGCGCACGCTCGACCTGGGCCACAACGCGTTCACCGCCGTCCCCGAGCGGCTCGGCGACCTCACCGGCCTGCACGGGTTCCTCTACCTGCACGACAACCGGCTCACCCGGCTGCCGGCCACTCTCGGCCGGCTCCACCGCCTGCGCTACCTGAACGTCGGCGACAACCCGCTCACCGAACTCCCGGACACCATCGGCGACTTGGCCGAGCTCATCGAACTCCGGGCGCAGCGCTGCCAGTTGACCAAGCTCCCGGAGACCCTCGGCGCACTCTCCCGACTCCGCGAGCTGCGCCTGGAGGCCAACTCCCTGACCACGCTCCCGGATTCGCTCGCCTCACTCCTCCAGCTGCGCTGCCTCGAACTGCGCGGCAACGCCCTGACCAGCCTCCCCCGCACCCTCGCCGCCCTGCCGCTGCTGCGCGAACTCGACCTGCGCGGCAACCCGTTGGGGCCGCTGCCCGACTGGCTGGCCGAGCTGCCCGCCCTGGAGAAGCTCGACCTGCGGTGGACGCCGTCCGCACCGGACCCGCGACTGGTGGAGCGGCTCGAACGGCGCGGCTGCACGGTCTGGTACTGACCCCCGGGAGCGCAGAACCGCCCCCGGGGGCCCGGGATCACCAGGCGTAGTGCTCGGGGGCGGTACGGTGGCCGGGGAAGATCTCGTCCAGCCGCTCCAGCGTCTTGGCGTCCAGCTCGACGTCCAACGAGCGTACGGCGGCGGTCAGTTGCTCCTCGGTGCGGGGGCCGATGATCGGCGCGGTGACGGCGGGGCGGCTGTGCAGCCAGGCGAGCGCGACGTCGCCGGGCTGGTGGCCGAGTTCGTCGCACAGGTCCTCGTACGCCTGGATCTGCTCGCGCCGCTCGTTGAGGGTGTCGACGGCCCGGCCCTGGGTGCGGCGCACGCCCTCGCGTTCCTTGCGCAGCACGCCGCCGAGCAGGCCGCCGTGCAGCGGCGACCAGGCGATCAGGCCGAGGCCGTAGTGCTGGGCGGCGGGGACGACCTCCAGTTCGACGCTGCGCTCGATCAGGTTGTACAGCGACTGCTCACTCGTCAGGCCGAGGAAGTGCCGGGCCCGGGCGGCTTCTTGGGCCTGGGCGAGGTGCCAGCCGGCGAAGTTGGACGAACCGACGTAGATGATCTTGCCCTGGAGGGTGAGCACCTCCATCGCCTGCCAGATCTCGTCCCAGGGGGTGGCCCGGTCGATGTGGTGCATCTGGTACAGGTCGATGTGGTCGGTCTGCAGGCGGCGCAGGCTGGCGTCCACGGCGCGGCGGATGTTGAGCGCGGAGAGCCGGCCTTCGTTGGGCCAGTCGCCCATGTCGCCGTAGAGCTTGGTGGCGATCACGGTCTTCTCGCGCCGGCCGCCGCCCTTGGCGAACCAGTTGCCGATGATCGTCTCGGTGAGGCCCTTGTTCTCGCCCCAGCCGTAGACGTTGGCGGTGTCGAAGAAGTTGATGCCGTGCCCGTGCGCGGCGTCCATGATCCGGTGCGCGTCGGCCTCTTCGGTGTGCACGCCGAAGTTCATGGTGCCGAGGCACAGCGGAGAGACGGACAGGCCGGTGCGGCCGAGGTGGGTGTACTCCATGACCCCAACCCTCTGCCGCCCCGGACCGGTTGTCCAGTGCGCAACGCCCTTACCAGGATTGACGCATCCTCAGCGACCGGCGCGGGCGAAGTTCCGCACGGCGAGCGGCACCGCGATCGCCAGCAGCAGCGCGCACCAGCCGAGCGCGGCGGCCACCGGGTGCTGCGCGGGCCAGGCGTCGCCGGGCGCGGACGGGTTGCCGAACAGTTGCCGGCCGGCCTCCACCACGGAGCTGACCGGGTTCCACTCGGCGATCGCGGCCAGCCAGCCGGGCATCCCGCCGGTGGGCACGAACGCGCTGGTCAACATCGACAACGGGATGGCGAGGACGGCGAGTTGACCGGCCGTCTCCTCCTTGCCGACGGCCAGGCCGAGCGCGGTGCCCAGCCAGCCGCAGGCGAACCGGAACAGCAGCAGCAGTCCGAACGCGCCGAGCGCCGGGCCCAGTCCGTGCCGGATCCGCCAGCCGGCGGCCAGGCCGACCAGCGCGGTCGGCACCAGGACGACGGCGGCCACCAGCAGGTCGGCCAGCGCCTGCCCGGTGAGCAGGCCGAGCCGGGACACCGACATCGACCGCAGCCGGTCGGTGACGCCCCGTCCGGCGTCCCGCGCGCCGCCGACCATGGCGGGCATCACGGCATTCACCGCGACCATCGCGAACAGGCCGGGCATCAGGAACTCGCGGTAACCGCCGCCCGGCACGTTCATCGCACTGCCGAACACGTACCCGAACACCCCGACCATCGCGACCGGCACCATCAGCGAGGACAGCAGCAGACCGGGCGAGTGCCGGTAGATCAGCAGAATCCGCCGGGCGGACGCGGCGGCGTCCACGGGCATCGTCAGCGCACTCATGCGGCCATCTCCGTCTCCGTCACGGCGCCCGCGCCGGTCAGCGCGAGGAACACGTCGTCCAGCGAGGGGGTGCGCAGCGCGATGTCCCGCGCGACCACCCCGGCGGCGTCCAACTCCCGTACCAGGTACGGCAGGACGAGCGGCCGGGCCGGGTCGGAGACGGCACTGACGCGGTACTGCGCCGCGTCCACCTCCGGTGCGCCGCCGGTGAGCACGGCCAGCACGGCGCGGGCCCGTTCCAGGTCGGCGCCCTCGGGCAGGGTGAGTTCGACCAGGGTCCCGATCGCGGCCTTGAGTCGCTGCGGGGTGTCGTCGGCGACGGCCCGCCCGCGGTCCAGCACGGTGATCCGGTCGGCCAGCCGGTCCGCCTCGTCCAGGTACTGGGTGGTCAGCAGGACGGTGGAACCCTGTGCGGCCAACTCCCGTACCGCAGACCAGATTTCCCGTCGGCTGCGCGGGTCGAGCCCGGTGGTCGGCTCGTCCAGGAACAGCACCCGCGGCCGGGTGATCAGGCTCGCCGCCAGGTCCAGCCGGCGGCGCATCCCGCCCGAATAGCCGCGCACCAGCCGATCGGCGGCCTCCTCCAGCGCAAACTCCGCGAGCAGCTCCGCCGCCCGCGCCCGGGCCTTCGCCGCCCCCAAGTGGTGCAGCCTGCCCAGCAGTTCGAGGTTCTCCCGGCCGGTGATCCCCTCCTCGACCGCCGCATACTGCCCGGCCAGCCCGATCACCCGCCGCACCGCCGCAGCCTCCCGCCCCACCTCGTGCCCACACACCCGGGCCTCCCCCCGATCCGGCCGCACCAGGGTGGCCAGGATCCGCACCAACGTGGTCTTCCCCGCCCCGTTGGGCCCGAGCAGACCACACACCGCCCCTTCCGGGACATCGAGTTCGAGTCCGTCCAGCGCGCGTGTGGCGCCGAAGGTCTTGCCCAGGCCGCGAACGGCAATGACCGGGTCGCTCATGGCAGGCCCTTTCTAGGTACAACGTACGTAGTGTCGCTGCGCAGGAGATTACTAGGTACGACGTACGGAGTAAAGCCTTCGAGTCGGCGGACGCACCGGCGGATGCCAGACAGCGACAGCGAGTTGGACCGGGCGGACCTCGGACGGCGTCCGCACCGACGCGGGTGGGGCGCGCGCGGCGATCCCGACTACGGGCGGAGCAACGGCGTCCTCGGCCGGCGCCCCTCACCCAGGCCCCGATGGCGACGGGCCGACGCTCCGGGGGCGGGCCCGCCGCGACGGCCGACCGGGCCGACGCTCCCGGGTCCGGAGCCGGGCGGCGTATCCGGAGATCGCCCACTGCTCACCCAACTCCTCCGGCGCGGAAAGCGGTTGTTCCGGCACCGGGGCAACCGGGGTCTTCATCTGCCGCACAACGTCGACGCATCGACGCACCACGCTACGGCAGGCGCACCACGCCCCCCGGGCCGACACGGCCGCACCGGACCGCACCGGCACGAGGCGCCGACCACGCTACTCGCGCGGCGGCGCCCGGCGCGGAGCGGTCAGTCCTCGACGTCGAGCTCCGCGAGAAACTCCGGCACTTCCTCCAACTCCTCCGCGAACGTCTCCGGATCGTCCTCGACCAGCACGTGGTAGTGACCAAACGCTTCACGCAGCGCGCCCTCCTCCCGCCACACCGCGAGCCGCACCAGTCCCGCCGCCAGGACGGGCCGGGCCGCGGCCCCGGCGCGGAGCGGTCAGTCCTCGGCGTCGAGCTCCGCGAGAAACTCCGTCACTTCCTCCAACTCCTCCGCGAACGTCTCCGGGTCGTCCTCGACCAGCACGCGGTAGTGACCGAGCGCTTCACGCAGCGCGACCGCGGCCTCGGCGTCCCGGCCGTCCTCCGCCCGCCACACCGCGAGCCGCACCAGTCCCGCCGCCAGGGCGGGCCGGGCCGCGGGATCGGCGGCGGCCAGGTCTCGCCGGCAGGCGACCGACTCCTCGGCGACCGCCGCGGCCTCCGCCGGACGGTCCAGCTCGTGCAGGCCCATTGTCTGAATGTCCAGCACGTCGGCCAGCCACGCCGCAGGCGCGGGACCGCCGTCACGGGCTTCGAACAGCGCCCGGCCCAGCACGGTGCACTCCTGGGCGGCCGCCAGCGACTCGGCCGGGCGGTCCGCACCGAGCAGCGCGCCGGCCAGGGCGTGCAGCGCGTCGACGAGTGTCGGCAGCCACCGGTCCGGATCCTGCCCGGCCGCCCACCGCCGGTGCCCGACCGCCTCCCGCCAGGCCTCCGCCGCCTCGGCGAAGCGGTCCTGACGGGCCAGCGCCATGGCGACCGCGCCCCACCCGCCCGCGACCGCCGCCCCGAGCATGGCCGCCCCGGGCAGGTCCGCCGCCCGGGTCCACGCCACCGCTTCCTCGTTCACCGCGGCCGCTTCCGCGGGCCGGTCCAGCGCCAGGAGCCCGCCCGCCAGCAGACCTGCCGCCTCGGCCAGGGCGGCCCGGTACAGTTCCGGCCGGTCCTGCGCCAACGCTTCGAACTGCCGGAACGCGGCCACCCAGTGCTCCGCGGCCTCCGCCCACCGATCCGCCTCGGCCAGTGCCCGGCCCAGCATCACCACGACGCCCGCCGACAGTGACCGGTCGGCAAGCGGGGCGTCCCCGGGAAGCGGCCGGGCCCACTCCGGAATCTCCCGGCTCACCACCAGCACCTCCTCCCACCGCCCCAGCGCACCCAGGTGGAGCAGGTGGGTCGCCAACACCCGCTTCAGCAGCGGCTGGCAGGTGCGCGGATCGTGCGCCGCTGCGGCCCGCAGCAGCCCGGCGGCCTCCTCGGTGGCCGCAACTGCCTCCGGCAACCGGCCCGATGCCACCAGAGCGCCGGCCAGGCCCCCCAACGCCCCGGCCATTTCGACCCGTTGGCCATCGGCCGGGACGGCCGCCCGGAACAGTTCGACGGCCTCCGCCCCGGCGGCCAACGCCTCCTCGGCCCGCCCCGCCGGCACCAACGCCTCCGCCAGGCTGCTCAGCGCCAGCGCGAGGCGGGCCGGGCGATCCGGCGATCTGCGCAACAGTCCGACCGCTTCCTCGGCGTCCGCCAGCGCCTCCTCCCACCGACCCAGAATCAGCAGGCTGCCTGCTCGAAGCGTCAACGCACCGGTGAATTCCACCAGTTGACCACCGTCCTGGCCCAAACGGCGCAACCGCTCCACCACTTCGGTGCCCGCCGTCACCGCCTCCGCCCAGCGGCCGGAGGCGGAGAGCATCGCCGCCCGGAGACTCGCCACCCGTCCGTACAGCTCCGCGTGCCGGTCGGGATCCGCCTCGGCCAGCGCCTCGCCGATCTCCACCGCCTCCCCGAGGTCCGTCAGCGCCTCCGCCCACCGACCGGCTGCCCGTCGTCCCTCGGCCAGTGCGTGCAACGCCTCCACCAGGGCAGGCCCGAACGCCTTCGACAACCGGCCCGCCACCGACCGGAAGTACGCCACCGACTCCGCCCCGGCCACCAACGCCTGCTCCGACTCGCCCAGTTCACCCAGACCGGTGGCGAGGCCACCCAGCGCGATCGCCAACTGCTGTTCGACCAGCTCCGGTTGGACGGCTAGCCCCCGCCGGCATACCGCGACGGCCTCGCGCGCCACCTCCACCGCCCGCGCCCACTGCCCGTCAGCACCGAGGCTGGCCGACTGGACGTTCAACGCCAGGCACAGGCCCATCAGATGGGCGGCCGGGTTGCGGTCGGCCAGCGCCCGGCAGCGATCCACCGCCTCCTCTCCCACCAGCACCGCTTCGTCCGTCCGGCCGGCGCCGCAGAGCCCCTTCGCGTACAGCGTCAGCGCCACGCCGAGCGCGCCCGGCGGCACGCCGGGCGCCCGGTGCTCCTCGACCGTCCCGGCGATCACCGACAGCGCCTCCTCGTCCCTGCCGCTCTCGCTCAGCGCGCCGAACAGTGCGAACACGGCGGCGGCCGACCGCTGCCGGGCGCCCGGGGCCCGGCCACCCGTGGCCAGGGACTCCCGGCCCAGCGCCACCGCCTCGTCCCACTCGCCCAGCGCGCAGAGGCTCAGGGCCCGCAGCCCCAGCGCCTCGGCGAGCAGCTGGTCCCGCCCGCCGCCAGGCGGTAGCGCACGGAATCCGGCGGAAGCCAGCTCGGCGGCCGCCAGCGCCTCCCCGTACCGGCCCTGGGCATGCAGCGCGCGGGCACCGTTCGTCAGCGCCATCGCCTGGCCGAGCGGGTGCTCCCCGACCGCCCGGAACTGCTCGGCCGCCTCCCGGGTCGCCGCGAGCGACTCCTCCCAGCGGCCCAGGTCGCTCAACGCCTTGGACAGCACCACCAGGGACCCCGCCAGCGTCTGCCGGTGCACCCCGGAACCCAGGCCGGCCAGCCGGCGGTGGTGCCGCACCGACTCGGCCGCCGCCTCCAACGCCGCCTCCCACTCGCCCAGTCCGCCCAGCTGGACCGCGAGATTGTTCAACTCCTTCGCCAGACTGTGCAGATGGGTGTCCGGATCGTCCTCCGCCAGCGGCCGCAGCCGACCGACTCCCTCCCGGGCGAGCGCCGCGGCCTCCTCGGGGCTGCCCGCCTCGCCCAGGATCCGCGACAGGCCTGCCAGCATCTGCCCCAGGCCGGGCTCCGCCGCCGCGTCCGGCCCCCGCAGGCCCGCCACCGCCTCCCGCGCCGCCTCGGCCGCCTCCTCGGGCCGGCCCGCACTGCTCAGGCATCCGGACAGCACCCCGAGGGCCAGCACGCGGACCAGCACGATCTCCCGGTCCGGATCCGCCTGCGCCCGCAGCCGCTCCACCGCCTCCCGGGCCACCGTGACCGCCTCCCCGATGAGCCCGGCATCGGCCAGGCCCGCCGCCTGCAGGGCCAGCATCAGCGCCAGGTTCGGCAGATACGCCCACGCGTCCGCGGCGGCCAGCAGGCGGAACCGCTCCACGGACTCCCGGGTGGCCTGCGACAGCTCCGCGTCCGGCGGCCGCACCGCCAGCCCCGAAACGGCCGCGTCCAGCGGATGGTCGCCGTCCAGCCCGGTCAGTCCCCGGCCCACCACGACCGCCTCCCGGAGCACCGGCAGCGACTCCTGGTTGCGACCCGCCAGCAGCAGCACCTTCGACAGCGTGCCCAACGCCAGTGCGAGCCGCGGCAGTTGTTTCTCCGGGTCGCGCTCCGCGAGGCGCCGCCGCAGCTCCACGGACTCCCGGGCGGTCGCCACCGCTTCGTCGAGACGCCCGACCTCACCGAACGCCTCGGCGAGGTCCCGCAGCGCCGCCGCCAGCGCCGATTCCCCGCCGCCCGGGTCCGCCGCCCGGCACTCGTCGACGACCCGTTGTCCGAGCTGCACCGCCGTGTCCGCCAGCACCACGCTCACCGGCGGGAACAGCGCCTGCAGCAGCCGCAGTTCGAGAAGCGAACGGCCGCGGTCCTCGATCACGGCGCGCAGCGCGGCGACCAGCGGCGCGGGCCGGGCGCTGCGGGTGGCGGCGTCGACCACTGCCCGGGCCAGCCGGTCGTGGTGCCGGACGCACAACTCGGTGAGGTGCCGGTCCAGACCGCCGGCCAGCAGCGGGTCCGCGGCCGCCCGCACGTAGACGGTGACGAGCTGCGCCCGCTGGGCCCGGTCCGCCCCCGCCACCAGCCCGCCCGCCAGGCCGGGGTCGGCCAGCAGCACCCGGGCCACCTGCCGCTCGGCGAGCCGGTCCGGCTGCAGGGCGCCGAAGGGGTGCGGCGGAGCCACCGGGTACAGGTCGGCGAGCCAGCGGGTGACGCGCTCGCGCATGTCCGTCGGCTGGTCCGCGACCACCGGGACGCGCAGCCACAGCTCGCGTGCCTGCTCCAGGGTCGCGGCACCGCACAGGTGGGCGGCGGCGAGCGCCGCCTCCAGGGTGTCCGGCGACAGCACGGAAGCGAGCCCGCGCGCCTGCGCGGCACGCACCCAGTAGCTGCGCTCGTGGTCGAGCAGCCGGTCCTCGACCCGCTGCGCGCCGCCCCGGTGCGCGCCCGGGCGGGCGGCGTCCAGCAGGTCCGCCAGTGCGGTCATGTGCAGGGTGAGAGGGTTGCTGTACCGCTTCCCGCCGAGCCCGCCGGGGCCGGTC
This sequence comes from Kitasatospora sp. NPDC004614, assembly GCF_042873675.1. Lineage (NCBI taxonomy): Bacteria > Bacillati > Actinomycetota > Actinomycetes > Kitasatosporales > Streptomycetaceae > Kitasatospora > Kitasatospora sp. NPDC004614. Next base: position 115,491 of record NZ_JBIALR010000004.1, on the reverse strand, counting down.
TGCGCCGCGGCGAGCGCCGCCCAGTCCGGCCCGTCGCACCCGGGCAGCGCGGGCAGTGCCGCCGCGAACCGCTCCACCACCGCCCGGTACAGCTCCGGCCGGTCCGCGGGCAGATCGTCCTCCAGCCCGCCCAGCGCCCACTCCGGCGCGCCGTCCAACTGCTCCCCGATCCGGCTGCGCAGGTCGCGTTCCCACCAGTCGCCGCGGGCGCGGGCCAGCAGCAGGACCTTGAACGGTCGGCTTCCCGAGTGGTCCGCCGCCGCCCGGACCAGCCCGACCAGCTGTTCGGTGCGGCTCTCCGCATAGTCGAGCACCACCAGCAGCGGCCTGGTCACCTCGCGCAGCTCGAGCAGCTCGTCGGCGCCCAGCGCGGGCTGCGGCCAGAGCACCGCCCAGCCCCGCGCGGCCTGTTCACGGGCGAACTCCTGTGCCAGCCGGGTCTTGCCCTGGCCGGCCGGCCCGTGCACCAGGCAGGCATCGAACCCGGCCGGTTCGGACCAGTTCCGCAGCTGCCCCAGCAGCGCGTCCCGGCCGTGGAACGGGACGATCCGGCGGGTGGCGTGCAGCAGCGCCGCGGGCGAACGCGCCGGCGCGCCGTACCGCTCGGGATGGGCCGCCTGGTCCGCCAGTTCGTGCAGTTCTACGGCCTCCAGATCGGCGACCAGGAGGCCGTGGGCGGCCAGCGCGGCCCCGAACGCCGGATCGTGGTGCAGCGCGTACGCGGGCGACAGCACCAGCTGACCGTTGCCGCTGTACGCGCGCTCGGCCGTCACCACGCCGGTCAGCAGCGGCCCGCAGAACACCGCGCCGCCCGACATCCCGCCCCACACCGGCACCGGCCGGTCCCAGCCCGGCGCACTCTCGCGCACCGTCATCACGTACCGGTCGGCGACGTACCCGGTGCCCGGGTTCAGCCACCCGGACGACTGCTCCACCTGCGCCGCCCAGCCGTCGCGCTGGGCATGCTCCGGCAGGCCCCACGCCTGGCAGTCCACCCCGGTCCGGTCGGTGACCAGCCGCCCCCAGCGCACCGGCCGCGGCTCGGCCCAACCCGGGCCGTCGTCCACCCGCAGCAGCGCCGCGTCGTCCCGGCCCCCGACGTGGCCGCACCACACCACGACCGCGCCGAACGTCCCCGCCTCCCCCGGCCGGAACACCCGCACCCGCACCCCGACAGCCGCCGCGCCCCCACCCGACGGCCCCGCCACCGCGTGCGCCGACGTCAGCACCAGCCGCCCGCCGATCGCACAGCCGGACGCCGGCCCGGCCAGCGCGTCCACCCCCACCACCCGTCGCCGATCCACCCGGCCCCTCCCCTCGCCCGCGGTGTACCGCCGGCCCCGGACGGGACCGGCGAACGCAGCCCTGCCCGACGGCCCGCTACTCCGGGATGCGGTCCGAGGTGTCACCCGGACCCGACGGACGGGTCGGGTCGCCGTGCACCAGCAGGTCACCACCGTTCGCAGCGCGCGGGGTCAGCGTGAACGAAACCCGGTGCGTCCGGCCGCGCGAAGCGCCCGCCTCGACCTCCGCGCCGACCGCGAAAATCTTGAACCCGCCCTTCGCCTTGGTGTCGGCCCGCAGTTCGACCTCGAACTCCATCTCCACCGGCCCCACCGCGAACACCAGATCCGGGTGCTCACCCCCGACCCGGGCCGCCGCCAACAACTCGTCCCGCACCGCCGCCACCGCATCCACCAGCGGAATGTCCATGCCCAACCCTCTCTGACGTCCTGCCACTTCGGCGGGCACCACGGTAGGCCGCCGCCCCCCGTGCCCGCAGCGGAATACGTCCGTCACTTGCGTAGACTGACCGCCGAGGTGATCCAACAATGTCGTCCGGCGAGGAACCCGAGCTGATCTGGCTGCGCCCGGAACACTCCGGCCGCGGCCCCCGCCCGGCACACAGCCGGACGTCGATCGCCCGGGCAGCAGTCGACCTCGCCGACCGCGAGGGCCTGGACGCGGTGACGATGCGCCGGATCGCCGCCGAACTCGGCGCCGGCACCATGTCGTTGTACAACTACGTGCCGAAAAAGGAGCACCTCTTCGACCTGATGGTCGACGTGCTCGCCGGCGAATACGACCTACCTGAACACCCCACCGGCGACTGGCGAACCGATCTCACCCTGCTCGCCCACCAGTTGCGAACCGTCCTCACCCGACACACCTGGGCCACCACCCTGATCGCCCACCGCCCCGGCCTCGGCCCGAACGGCCTCCGTGTCACCGAGTACCACCTCGCCGCACTCGCCGGAACCCCCCTCGACGGCACCGCCAAAATGGAAGCCTTCTCCCAACTGACCGGCTACGTCTGCCAATTCACCGACTGGCAACACCGCTCCACCGCCGCCGGCCACCGCTGGCTCACCGACCTGGTCCGTTACCTCCAGACCGCCACCGCCACCGGCCAGTACCCCCACCTCGCCGCCACCCTCGCCGAGAGCGCCACCCCACCCGACACCGACACCACCTTCGAACGCGGCCTCCAACGCCTCCTCACGGCCCTGGTCGAGGGCTAGGGGCGCGAGGAACTGCGCGATCGGAGCGATCCGGATTGGTAGTTCTACGGGAGCGAAGGGCGCCCCGCCCGGATCGGACCGGACGGGGCTTCTCAGAGGCTTCTACTCGGGGCAGTTGGGTGAGCATGCCCACCGGGTGCAGCCGGGCCCGCTGGTCGCTTCCTGGTGGCCCACGGGGGCGGGGCGGACGGCTTCCCCGCGGCACCGGACACACCGGATCGGGACTACCCGGGGCCAGGTCTCTCCGTCGCGGTTCCGGCGGTCGTGGCGATGGAACGGGTCACGGTTGCACGGGGCTCCGGCGACCATTCCCGGGCGGGGCGCGCCACAGATCGGCTTGAGGGTGGTGGCGATGGTCATCACGCCACCGCCCCGGCAAGGGTGTGTGCACCTTCGTAGGAGTAGCCAGGATCGGGCAGTCCCTTGGATGCTGCCGCGAGCGCACGCCGCCTCCCGACTCGCTGTCGTTCTTCGTTCCGCTCCCACAGCGGCACCACGTTCACGGGCTCGGGCTCGAACTCGAAAGTCGGTTCCGGGGTCGTTTCGAGCTTCGACCGAGAGAGGGCGTGATGGTGGCGGCGGTGGGCTCGCTCGCGGGCGTCGCCGTCGCGGGGTTGAGGGGGCGGTCCGGGTCCTCGCACATGATGCGGCCCCCGAGCACCCCGTCCAGCACGCCGGACTTGACGGCGTCGCACAGATCGGCCCAGTAGTCCGGATCGAGAACGAGCACCCGGTTCCGGTGGTCGTCGGCCACGGTCAGGACCACGCCCTCGATCGATTCGGCGATGAGCACGCCTGCCGGAATCAGGATGCCGTCCGGGTCGGGCCGGACCGCACGCCACACCAGGTCGCGGTGGGCGGGCGAGAAGTGCGGGACGGGGACGGGCAAGCGGGTCATTGCTGTGGCACCTCATCTTCTTCTTCGGAGGGCTGGCGGACTTCGGACCACACGCCGTTGCGGCGCGGAACCCTGTCGTGGCCGTACGCATCGCCGCGAGCGAGTACGTGAAGGACTGCCTTCGTCATCTCGGTCGTCATCTCGGACGGGTCTATTCGGATCGTGACCTTGAGACCCCCACCCCTGACCGCCAGGGTGAGCGCGGGACGCCCGAACAACTTGTGCAGGGCGTCCGATATCCACCTTGCGCGGTCACGGAAACGCTCTTCGAGCGGCGGTCTTCGACGGTCTTCGGGGCATGCGTCATCTGAGCAGCTTTCCGTTCAATCACGCCGCGCGGGTGTTCGCGGCCATCGCCGCCGGCGCGCAGCGGCGGGGCTCGCGCCAGGTGTTGCCACCATGGTGTGAAGCCACCGGCGCCGGCCGGCTGCCCGCTCCTGCCGCATTGCCCCGAGCCCGTCAGCACGGGCGGGCAACACGCGGACAGCCGACCGTTCCGCAGCCGCCCACCCGGGAGTGGTCGGCGACAGGCACCCAGATGACTCACCGAGTGGGCTGGTCGCCCGCCTCAGCTCCGTGGCGCGGGCGCTGGGGCGGGCTGTACAGGGGGCCGGGTCGGAGGAGGCTCCGGCTCCGGCTTCACCGGCGGACGGCCGCGAACCGCCCCGCGCGGGACGAACCCGAGGTCCGCCAGCGACTTGTCCGGCCACATGTGCTGGAACACCCGCCGGTAGACGTAGTAGGGACAGCGGATCTCGCCGGCCTCCACCCGCCCGATGTAGCGCGCGTCGCACGACACGTGCTCGCCGATCTCCCGACCGGCCCTGCGAATCTTCGTGGCGAACTCCCTCGGTGAGAGATTGCCACGCAGTTCCCGCATCGCCAGGTTCGGGACGGGCGGGAGCCCGGACACGTACATGGTGGTCACCGCCTGTCTCCTGTCACTTTCGGTGTGTAACCAGCTTGGACGCAGGGGGCTACGATCGGAAGTCATTCGCGCTGCACAGTCCTACCGTGTGGGACTCCGGCAACTGGAAGTGATCAGGCTTGCGAAAGACAGCACTTGACCCCTCATCAGGTCCAGCCGCGGCTTTTGGAGTGCAACTCCGCAGGTCACGTGAGGCGTTAGGCCTGACTCAGGTTGAGGCGGGACGGGCGCTGAACATCAGCGACAGCTACGTGTCGTCCATCGAAAGAGCGGAGCGCAATCCCACAATCGAACTGGCTCGGCGGGCAGACATGGCGTTCGGCACCGGCGGAACCCTGGAGCTGATGTTCTGGCAGATTGGCAACCAAGCATTCCTTGAAGGCTTCCCGGAGTACGCCGTGGCCGAAGGCAGGGCTGTGGCCATCCGCTTGTATGAACGGGTCATCCCGCACGGCCTGCTACAGACTCCGGAGTTCACCACGGAGCTGGAGCGAGCCGCCGTTGAACGGGGCAGTGCTACACCTGAGCAGGCAGAGGAGCGGGCCGCGCATCTGCTTGCACGCCAAGCCAACACCCTTGGTCGAGTCTCACCTCCACTGATCCACGCGGTGCTGGACGAGAGCTGCCTTCGGACCGAGGTAGGGGGCCGTGACGTTCTGAGCCGGCAGCTCGCGCATCTGGAAGACCTGTCGCTTCGTCCCAGCGTGATCATTCAGGTGGCCCCGTTCAAAATGGGGGCGTCACAGCCCTTCCTACATGCGCTGACGCTCTTGACCATGCCGGACGGCTCGACTCTGGGCTATACCGAGACACACCAACGCGGATACCTGGAGAGGGATAAGGAGTCGGTTGCGACGTGGGGCAGGGACTACGATCGGCTTCAGGTGGAAGCGCTCTCCCGAACATCGTCGCGCGCGTTGATCCGCCAGGCCCGGAAGGAACTGTCACATGATGGAACATGACGTCGACCTGAGCGCCGCTCGTTGGTTCAAGAGTTCGTTCAGTGGCAACGGTGGCCAGTGTGTAGAGATCACCACTGACTACGTAACCTCGCACGCAGTGCTGTTCGTTCGGGACAGCAAGGACCCGCACGGGCCTTCTCTTTCTGTCTCCCCTTCCGCCTGGGCTGCCTTCGCCGAAGCGGCGGGAAACGGCAAGTTCGGCAACGCCTGACAGTGACTCAGGTCTTTTACTCGACAGTTGAGCCCCCGACGCCGGGGGCTTCGCTGTGTCGCGCGACGACGGCGAGCGCCTCGGCCGCCAGGGCGTGCGTGGCGGTCGGCACCGGGACAGTCAACCGGCACGCTCAAGAGATCATGGAAGCGGCAAAGGCCCCGCCCCGACCGCCCGCAGGAGGAGGACAAGGCGGGGCGTTGTTCAGCGCTGCAGAGTCAGCCGGCGAGGACGTTCGTCAGTCGGGCAGCGGCCTTGCCTCCGAACAGGGCGATGCCGCAATAGAACTCGATCCGGGTTCGAAACACGGGCTTGTCGTGGGCCTCTCCGAGGTCGGTCACCTGGATGCCGCCGTTGGTGAGTCCGGTGACTCCTGCGTCGGCGTCGGAGGTGCCGAACCGGACGGCGTAGATGTCGCCGGTCTCCTTGCCGCCGGTACCGGTGGTGAGCGGGAGGACGTCGGTGCCGTCGAGCTTCTGGCCGGGGTCGAGCATCGGGATGCCGTTCCACATGGTGACTTCCTTGCCGCTTCCTTGCCGTGGATCTGCGCGGTCAGCAGTTCGGAGCCGCCGAGCCGGCGGAACCCGGAACGGATCTTCGCGATGATCGCGGCGTTTATGTACGCCGCGCCGTTCTGGCTGGTGATCCCGCACACCTGCGCGGTGAGCGCGTCCAGGGCGTCGAAGAAGTCGTAGCCGCTGGAGACGGGCCCGGCGCCCTTGGCGTCGAGGACCTGGCGGCCAATGAGGCGCTTGCGCAGCCCGTCGAAGCCGAGCGGGTTCACCATCGTGTCGCCCTTGAAGAACTGGTCGGAGGAGTGGACCGACGCGGCCTTGACCTTCATGGCTCCTGGATCGCGCGCTGCTCGTTGATGTTGCCGCGCGTCTTGACGATGAACTTGTCGACGTCGCTGTCGCCGCCGAGGATCGCCAGGGTCTCGATACGCGGACTGACCGCGCCCACACTCTCCGGGTACGCCTCGTTGACCACACGAAATGAGACGCTGAGAGGGGCGGACTCCTCGTTGTAGCGGAACGGGGTTCCCTCGAACTGGATCAGTGGCAGCCGGTCGAGGATCGGCGATTCCTGGACGAAGGTCTCGACCACGCCGCGCTGAAGATTGTCGATCGAGAACTTCGCGGACTCGGCAAGGGTGAGTGCCATGGTGATGTTTTCTCCTGATTCTCCATGCAGGGTGGGGAGTTCAGTCCCCATACGTCGTCTCTATCGCTCGACTGCGGCGTGCGACGGCGATGCGAGCGCTTAACGATGACCTCAATTTCCCGAGATGGAAGGCGAGTTGGACCGCTACTGAACTTGAACTCGTGATGTCGGTCGACTCGTGGTGGCGGCGTCAGGGTCCGAGACTCGGCTGTTACCGGCTCGGGTTCAGGACGACGGCTGTAGCCAGCGCCGTGCCGCGGAGAGGTTCACCTCGACGTCATCGCTCCAAGAACAGACCTCCAGCCATGAGAGGTAGCCGCCTTGCGCGAAGACCAAGACCTCACCAGGGCACTCGCCGGTTTCGGTGAACAGCTGTACATCGGCAGCCACGACGGTGCCGGGGCCCGTTGGCGCGGGCTCCAACGCGTCGGCGTCAAGGTCGAAGTAGGCAGTGCCGCACCCACACTTGCAGCGGGATTGCACCCTGAGTTGGGGCACCTGCCGTCGGAGGGCGACGTGAATCGGCTCGTCCGGGTTCAGGACGAGGCCAAGCACGTCAGCTACATCCTCGGGCAGACTTTCAGGCATGCCGCCACCGTAGCTGACCAGCAGCTTCGGGCTTCGACCAATTTCGGGTCCGTCGACCCGACGCTCACAGGGCCAGGTCGGTGCCGCCGGCCAGCTGTCAGGCGAACGGCACCGACATCACTCAATCGAGTTCAGTAGCGGGCGAGGGTCCAGTTCGCGAGGCGGTCCACGATGTCGAGAACCGACCTGCGTGCCCCGGCGGAGATGAACGCGAAGACGACGAACGAGGGGATGAGCGCCACGATCACGACCAACGCGGGCAGCAGACGGACCACGACGGTGCAGAAGTCCAGCAGGGCGCGGAGGGTCCGGGTCTGAGACAGGAGGTCGATCAAACGGTCCAGCAAGGTGCACTCCTCGGATACGCGAGCGGGGTCACCTGGTGTCCGACTGAGGGCATACATCTCCCTCAGACGGTGCCTTGTCAGGGCAACCAAGCTAATGAAGAACCCCGCTGGCCCGCGTTTCACGAGTCAGCGGCAGGTTCGAAACCTGCTGCGCATCCCTGTCTCCCTGCATATCGACCTACGACGCCGGACTACAGTCCGGCGGGCAGCTAAATTTACTGACCGCCACACTGTCATTCAAGGGCGAATTTTAGTCACTGTCTAGAAACACTCGAAGCTACTGCCTGAGCTTGAATGCGTGATGCCGGCCAGTCGTCCGTGATCAGGCCGGTGCTGGTCAGGCAGCCGTCGACCAGGTCCGGACGGTACTGGATCTGCTTGAGCCTGCGCTTGACGGCGCGAGTGATCTGGCCGAGGTCGGCTGCGGCGAGGTTGCCGATGTCGCGTTTGACCAGTGACCAGATGCCCTCTTGCGGGTTCAAGTCCGGTGCGTAACTCGGAAGTTGGAAGACGGTGAGCCAGTCCGCGTGGTCGGCGATGAATCGGCGCATCGCCTCGACCAGGTGCATGCGCAGGTTGTCCCAGACCAGCACGATCGGGCCGCCGAGCTGGATGTGCGCTCTGACCAGCAGGTCGCACAGGTCGCGCCAGCCGGTGCCCTTCGGCTCGCCCTTGCGGCCCCGGTACTCGCGGACCGAGTAGAACGTCCGGGACCGCTTCCCCGGCTTGTAGCAGGTCAACCCGGCTATGGACACCCGGCCCGAGCCCCGGCCACGGACCCGGACCACTGGCGTTGAGCCCTTGCGTCCCCAGCTTCTCGCGCGTGGCGGCGGTCTTGATCCGGGCCAGTGTCCACCGCTGGTCGGCCCAGCCGTGGACCAGCGGCCCACGCTCCAGTTCCCGTTCCAGCCTCGCGATCTGTGCTTCGCCCAGTCTCGGCCGCCCCGGCGATCCCTTCGACAGGACCCCCGCTTCACCGCGCTCGCGCCACTGACGGCGCCACCGTTCCACAGACCGCTCACTGACCCGCAGCGTCGCAGCGATCTCCCTGTTCTTCTGCCCGCCTTGGAAGCGTGTCACGGCCTGCAGCCGGACCCGCTCCCTCGCGGCCCTCCCGACGTCGGTCAACCCGCCGCCCTGCGCGTATCTCACAGTTCAGGGCTACCGGAACGGACCGACCACCATCAGGCGAACGGTCCGACATCACCCAATCAAGTTCAAGTAGCCCCGCAAGAATGGCTGTATTGGCCATCGGGGTTTTTTGCCTCCCGCCCGGTCAAGGTCAGGAGGGGAGGGAGTCACCCCCTGGGTAAAGCCATAGGTCAAAGGCCCTTTGCGGGCTTTTGGCGCTCCGAAGCCCAGCCTCCGGGCTGGTGAACAGCCGTCTCACGGCTGTGACACTGCGTACACAGCGGACGGAGGCACGACCACGCGTCAGGATCAGCGGCACCACGCGCGACCAGTGAGCGGCGCGACTCGGGGAAGTGGTCGGCGACGGTCGCCGGCTTCGCGCACAGCAGGCACCACGGGTGTGTGTACAGGTAGGCCCGGCGAATGCGTGCCCAACGCTGGGCGTCGTAGCCGCGCTCTGCTGCCATGTCTCGCTGCTGCTCTGCCTCGCGCTGGTGTTCAGCACAGCGTCCACCACGGGCGGTCAGCTCGGGGCACCCGGGACTGTGCACGGGGGGCGGGGTCGGCGTGGCACGGGAGACCTCCACGGCAGGGTGGGGCCACCCCGAAAGGACGTTATGACCTCTTCTCTGCTGGAGGCATGAGTAGGCCCCCTCATAGCGAGGGGGCCCGGCTCGAAGTGAGGTCAGCGGACGTCGAACGAGTGGGTTGCGTAGTTGTTGCTGGCGCTACAGCCCGCGACATAGACGGCGCTGGGGGCACTGGCGCTGTAGGGGTACAGGCACATGTTGAATGCCTGGTTGCGCAGTTGGTACCGGCTGGGCTTGCTGGAGTCGATCATGGTGAAGGTCTGTTCGTCCCACCGGGAATCGCACGGACGCTGCTGGACCTCGCTGCCGTTGGTGCTGGTGCCCAAGACCGTTACACACATATCGCTGTTGAGGTTGCGCAACAGGAAGGTGTTGCTGGTGACCGGATCGATGGCCCATTTCTGAGCCAAGTCGCCGGTGTCGGACTGGTACTGGAGCAGCGCGCCACCGACTGTCGAGTTGCCGGCGACGCCAAGGACGGCACCGGTCTGCCAGTTGCGGATCTTGGTGCCGCTCAACGGCCCCGTTGCGTCAGCGGTGCCCGACCCAAGTACGGTGGCGCCCAGCGCCAAAGCGGCGATGGCGCAGGTGGATCGAATGCGCACGAAAGACTCCCTTGCCTCAAAGCAATCAGCACTGTCCGTGTCCGGTTGGACACGAACGCCATGCTGCGCCGCCATGGCGGCCTCTGCAAGCGGTGCGACGGTTAGGTGGCTCGGTCCGCTCGAATGGGCAGTTTGTGGCTGGCGCGCTGTTACTCGTTCCGAAGTCCTCGCAGGTCTTCGCCTTGTGGCACGGTCGGCACAGCGGTTGGACGTTCTCGTCAATGTCCTCGCCCCCGAGGGCAAGCGGCGTGATGTGGTCCACGTCCACCGTGGACGGAAGGAACTCCAGCCGGCACCGCGCGCACGTCACCCACCCCGACTTCCGCAGGGCCTTCCGGAGCCTCGCCGCAGCGCTGTTCCCTCGGGCTGTCACCGCCTGGTGAGCGCGGCGGGCACGGACGGACGGGCTTCGCGGGCCCTGTGGTGGGCTTCGCAGCGGCCCCGGTGGGTCGGGGGCGAGAGGCAGTCGACACAGTGCACGGTGACCCCTCTCAGCGTTGGATGGTGCCTCGCGCAGGTTCTCGCCCTCGCCGAAGTCGATGTTCAACTGCGCGGCGGCAGCGTCGCACGAATCGCGCTGACGCTCCGGGCTGGTCGTCTCGTCGGTGAGGACGGACAGACGGATCGCCCGGACCCCACGGAGGGGCCGGGCGAACACGGTGCGCTCGGTGCCGGGAAGCCCGTTGCTTGAGTTGTCCATACCCTCGGAGGAGGGGGACGAGTGCGTGTGACGGGTCCGGGGCGCGGGGGCGAGGGCGGTAGACACGGGGGCTCACTCCAGAGGTGTGAACCCGGATCACTCGGCGAAGGGGAACGCACCCCACCGCAAGATCGCGACGCACGACAATCACTTGCACGTGCACGCGACCTCACGGACCGGTGAGCGCTCGCGCAGCGCCGAACCTCAGGCAGTCCGCCGCAGCAACGCCAGATACATCGCGTCCGTCCCATGCAGGTGCGGCCAAAGCTGAACGTCCGGCCCGTCCCCCAGCTCCGGCACGCCCGGCAGCAGCGGCCGGGCGTCGACCCACTCCACGTCCTCGCGGCCGCGCAGCACGTCGTCCACCACGGCGCGCGTCTCGGCCAGGTGCGGCGAGCACGTCGCGTAGCCGACCACGCCGCCGACCCGCGCCGCGTCCAGCGCGTTCCGCAGCAACTCCCGCTGCAGCGGCCCGAATCCGGCAATGTCCTCCGGCCGACGACGCCACCGCGCCTCCGGCCGACGTCGCAGCGCACCCAGACCGGAGCACGGCACGTCCACCAGCACCCGGTCGAACGCCCCTTCCTGCCAAGCCCCTTGCGTACCGTCCGCCGTAATGACCGCATACGGCCCGGGATTCCCGTTCAGCGCACGCGCCACCAGCCGGGCGCGGTGCGGCTGCTTCTCGGAGGCGACCAGGGCCGCCCCGCGCGAAGCGGCGATCGCGCCGAGCAGCGCGGCCTTGCCGCCGGGACCGGCGCAGCCGTCCAGCCAGAGCCGGTCGGGGCCGTCCACGGGGGCGTTGGCGAGTGCGAGCGCGACCAGCTGGCTGCCCTCGTCCTGCACGCCGGCCCGGTTCTCGCGGACGGCGTCCAGCCCGGCGGGGTCGCCGCCCTCGGCGAGCCGCAGCGCGTACGGGGACCAGCGGCCGTCCTCGGCCTCCGGCAGCGCCTCGCGCAGTTCTGCGACGTCGGAGCGGCCGGGGCGGGCGACCAGCGTCACCTCGGGGCGGGCGTTGTCGGCCTCCAGCAGGCGCTCCATCGCGGCGCGGCCGGCGTCCTCGGGCTGCCAGCGGCCGAGCGCGTCCCACAGCGAGGAGACCACCCAGCGCGGGTGCGAGTGCACTACGGCGAGGTGGTCCTCGGCGTCGTCCTCGTACGGCGGGGCGACCTGGGCGACCCAGCCGTCCAGGTCCTGCGCGCTGATCTTGCGCAGCACGGCGTTGACGAACTTGGCGCGGCCGTCGCCCAGCACCACGCGGGCGAGTTCGACGGTCGCGGAGACGGCGGCGTGGCTGGGGATGCGGGTGCCGAGCAGCTGGTGCGCGCCGAGCGAGAGGACGTCCAGCACCGGCGGGTCGACCTCGCGCAGCGGGCGGTCCACGCAGGCGGCGATGATCGCGTCGTAGGTGCCCTGGCCGCGCAGCGTGCCGTAGACCAGCTCGGTGGCGAGCGCGGCGTCGCGGCGCTCCATGCCCTTGCGCTCGGCCTCGCGGAGCAGCGACGGCAGGATCAGGTTGGCGTACGCGTCGCGCTCGTCGACGGCGCGCAGCGCGCGGAACGCGACGATCCGGGCCGGGTCCTTCTTGGGGCGACGGTGCGGACGGGGGGCGCGCTTGGCGCCGGCGGGGGTGCTCAACGGGTGCCTCGAAACAAAGTGCTGCGGATCAGGTCCGACCCGGCAGCGCGGCCGGGCCTCACCCCGAATTCTAGGACGAGACCCGGCCGAACCGGACATCAACCGGCGTCAGCCCTCGAAGCGCTCGCCGGACTCGATCCGCGCGCCGCGCGCCCAGTCGGCGGCCGGCATCGCCTTCTTGCCCTGCGGGCGGACCTCGCCGAGCTCCACCTCGTGGCTGCCGGTGCCGACCCGCACACTGTTCTTGCTGACGGCCAACTCCCCTGCCGCCAGGCCGACTTCACCGGGCAGCAGCCGCACGGGGCCGGTCACCTTGAGCCGCTCGCCGCGGAACGTGGTCCACGCGCCGGGCGCGGGCGCGCAGCCGCGCACCACCCGGTCGACCCGCAGCGCGGGGTGGGTCCACTCGATCCGGGCGTCCTCGACGGTGATCTTCGGCGCCAGCGACACCCCGTCCACGGGCTGCGGCTCGGGGCGGGCCTGGCCGTCCTCGATCGCGTCCATGGTGCGCACCAGCAGGTCCGCGCCCGCGTGCGCGAGCCGGCCGAGCAGGTCGCCGCTGGTGTCGGTGGGCTTGACCGTCTCGGTCAGGACGCCGAACACGGGGCCGTCGTCCAGGCCCTCCTGGATCCGGAAGGTGGACGCGCCGGTCACCTCGTCGCCCGCCATGATCGAGTGCTGGACGGGGGCCGCGCCGCGCCACGCGGGCAGCAGCGAGAAGTGCAGGTTCACCCAGCCGTGCACCGGGATCTCCAGCGCACCGGGACGGATCAGCGCGCCGTACGCCACCACCGGGCAGCAGTCGGGGGCGATCTCGGCCAGCCGGGCCATGAACTCCGACTCACTGGGACGGGCCGGCTTGAGCACCTCGATGCCCGCCTCCTCGGCGCGCTGCGCGACGGGGCTGGCCACCAGCTTGCGCCCGCGCCCGGCCGGCGCGTCGGGGCGGGTCACCACGGCGACCACCTCGTGCCGGGAGGCCAGCAGGGCGTCCAGGGCGGGAACGGCTACCTCGGGGGTGCCGGCGAAGACGAGACGCACGGGCATGGGCCTTTCTTGAAGTCACACCGACCAGCAGGAAGTCCCACTGGTCAGAACATCGGATTGCCGGAAAATGATCGTCACTTGATCGGGCCTCCGGCTCATCGGGCCTTCGGCTCATCGACCCCTGCGACAATCCCGCAATCCCGTCGAAACACGTCGAAGCACGTGGAAATACGTGGAAACACGTCGAAACGCGGGGCACCAACGGGCGCTCGGCGTCGAACCCGTCAGCGAATGACGCCGAACGTGGAATGCGGCGAGATCTTCACCGTCGGCGCCGGAGCCCCGCCCCAGTCCGCCTCCCGGATCGCCTTCATCGCCGCCTTCCGGGTCTCCCGGTCCAGCCGGTCGATGAAGATGATCCCGTCCAGGTGGTCGGTCTCGTGCTGGATGCACCGCGACAGCAGCTCGGTGCCCTCCACCGTCACCGGGTCCCCGTACATGTTGAAGCCCTTCGCCACCACGCCGAACGCCCGCTTGGTGTCGAACCGCAGCCCGGGCAGCGACAGGCAGCCCTCGGGGCCGTCCTGCTCCTCCTCGGTCAACGACAGGTCGGGGTTGATCAGATGCCCCACCACACCGTCCACGTTGTACGTGAACACCCGCAACGAGACGCCCAGTTGCGGCGCCGCGAGGCCCGCGCCCGGCGCCTCCAGCATGGTGTCCGTGAGGTCCTTCACCAGCCTCCGCAGCTCCTTGTCGAAGGTGACCACCGGCTTCGCGGCGGACCGCAGCACGGGGTCACCGAAGATCCGGATCGGCTGAACTGCCAAGACTGCGACTCCCTCTGCACCCGGAACGGGATGTGAACAACGACCTACCGGGAAGTCTATGCAATCCCCGTCACCTGTTCGGAGCGGTCACCGACAAATCCCGACTCGCACTCCGGGCGTGACCCAACGACCCGACGTGCGTTGGTCAATGCGAATTGACCGGGACGCGCGAGCGCCCCGAGCACGCGACCCGACCGAGAGGTGGCAACCAGGCCATGGCCGAGCAGATCAACCACGACGCCCGGGCCAGGGCGTCCCTTCACCTGCTGGTGCGGGACATCGAACGGGTTCGTCGCCAGGTCGACGCCCTCCGCACGCTCACCGCCCAGCTGGGCAACGTCTACCGCCCGCGCCGCCCCAGCACCTCCGCCGGCTTCGTGGTCTACGGCCGGGCCCCCGCCCCCACCGTCCGGCTCGCCCAGGAACTGCGCGAAAGCGTCGAAACCCTGGTCGCCGCCGCCGTCGAGTTCGACCGCGCCCTCGGCTTCTCCTGGGACTCCGTCGGCTCCGCCCTCGGCGTCACCAAGCAGGCCGTCCACCGCCGCTACGGCGTCCGCCGCCCCACCACCGAACTCCTCCCCGCCCCCCGCGAAACCGAGGCGGCGCCCCCGGCACCCCCCACCCCCCGGCCCCCGATCCCCCAGGCCCGCCAGGCCAGCCCCTTGATGCCCCAGCGCACCCGGTAAGGAAGCAGGGGCGCGGGGAACTGCGCGAAGGGGAACGCACCCGCCAGCAAGATCGCGACGCACGACAATGACTTGCACGTGCTCGCGACCTCACGGACCGGCTTGCGCTTGTCGCCCAGCTCTCCCCGCGCCCAAAAATTTCGTACCCATTCCCCCCACCCCGGTGGTCCCCCTCCCCCTCCCGTCCAAGAATCGATCTCGCACGCCATCCTGCGCCGACGAGAGGGATCGATCCCATGGCCGTGGCCAATACCCCGATGAACCTGACCCGTGCCGCCCATGTCGGCATCTCCGTCTCCGACCTGGACACCTCGATCGAGTTCTACCGCGCCCTGACCGGCCGGGAGCCGGTCGTCGCCGACGAGACCATGCACAGCGTCCCGTTCGGCCTCTCCCAGGGCCTGCCGTCGGCGAAGCTCCGCTACGCCACCATCAACCTGGACAACAGCCTCGGCATCGACCTGATCGAGTTCCAGCAGCCGATCGGCTACCGCACCAACGGCGCGGCCAACCGCCCGGGCTCGATGCACCTGTGCTTCCGGGTCGACGACTTCGACGCCGTCCTCGGCCGGATGAAGGAGGCGGGGTACGGCTTCCTCGGCGACGACTACACCTTCCTGGCCGGCGAGGTCACCCCGGAGTCGGCGCTGGGCACCAAGGTCGCCTACTTCAACGACCCGGACGGCACCAACCTGGAGATCATCCAGCCCAAGGGCGGCTTCGCGAGCTGACGTCGACACCCCGCGAGCCACGGACCCGACTCAACCGATGTCTGTCGGGTCCACCCGAATCCGCACCGTCTCCGCCCCTCGCAGCGCCAGCCGGGCGATCTGCGCCGCCTTCAGTGCCGAAGCCAGCGCGGCGCCCTGCCCAGGCGCGACCCGCACCAGCGCCCGCTCGGCGGTCTCGCCCTTGGGCCCGCCGTACACCGGCACCGGCCCGAGCACGTCCGCGCCCTCGGGCAGCCGCACCAACCCCAGCAGGTCCTCCACGGCCTGTGGGGGTCCCGTCACCGCGGCCATCCGGGACACCGGCGGGAACCGGAGTTCCTCCCGCTCGTCGAGTTCCATCCCGGCGTGCCCGGCGGGATCCCATCGCACCAGCGCCTGCACGGGCCTCGAGGCCGCCTCGGCGACCACCACCACCGTCCCGCCGTCCCCGGCCGGACGGACCAGCGAGGCGGCCGTCAGCCACCGCCGCACCGTCTCCTCGCCGGCCCGCAGGTCGGGCCGGTTCAGCAGCGCCCACCCGTCCAGCAGCAGCGCCGCCGCGTATCCGGGCCCCTCCGCCACCGGCTCCGCGCCCGGCGTCGAGATCACCAGCGCCGGGGACGAAGGGACGGAAGCAAGGATCGCGTCCCGCCCGGACGTCCGCACCGGCACCCGCGGGAACGCTTTCCCGAGCTCCTCCGCCGTCCGCCGCACGCCCACCACCTGTGCCCGCAGCCGGAACGACCCGCACTCCAGGCAGTGCCAGTCGTGCTCCTCCGTCCCGCACCACGCGCACACCAGCGCCGCGTCCGCCGCCGGAGACTCCAGCGGCCCCCCGCACGCACGACACCGCACCGGCTCGCGGCAGCGCCCGCACGCCAGCCGGGGCGCGTAACCCCGCCGCGGGACCTGAATCAGCACCGGGCCGCGCGAAAGCGCCTCGCGCGCCGTCTCCCACGCCACCGAGGGCAGCCGCGCGGCCTGCGCCGCCGCGTCCCGGCCCTGGTCGTGCTCGGTCACCGTCCGCACCCGCGGTGCGACCTGCCGGACGACCTCGCGCGGAGCGGCCAGCGGCCGCGCCCACCCACTGCGCAGCAGCTGCGCGGCCTCGACGGTCATCGAGACGCCGCCGAGCAGCATCGCGGCGCCCTCCTCGGCGGCCCGCAGCAGCGCCACCTCCCGCACGTGCGGGTACGGCGCGTTGGGATCGCTGTGGCTGCTGTCGCCGTCCGACCACACCACCACCAACCCGAGGTCACGGACCGGCGCGAACACCGCCGCGCGGGTCCCGATCGCGGCGTGCACCGAGCCCCGACTGACGGCCAGCCACCGCCGGTACCGTTCCTGCGGGCCCGCCTCGGCGGCCAGCACCGCGTGTCGGCCCTCCCCGAGCACGCCCCGCAGCGCGGCGTCGACCCGGGCGACCGAGCGCCCGTCCGGCAGCACCACCAGCGCACCGCGCCCGGAGGCGAGCGTCGCCGCCACCGCCCGCGCGATCTCGAACGGCCACTCGGGGCCGGGCAGCGCCGTCCACACCGCACGCGGCGCATGGCCGCCCGCCAGCGAGGCCAGGAAGTCCGGCCCGTGCGCGTACCGCTCCCAACTGCCCGCCGCCGGAGCGCCGGGCGGCGGCAGCGGCCGCGGCGAGTCCTCGCCCTCGGCCCCGGCGTGCCGCGGCGGGATCGCCAGCTGCAGCACATCGGCAAGGGTGCCCGCGTACCGGTCGGCGACGGCCCGGCACAGCCGCAGCAGCCCGGGCGTCAGCACCACCTCGGGCGAGAGCACCCGGGCCAGCGGCGCCAGCGGGCCCGCGTAGTCGGAGTCGTCCCGCCGTTCGACGATGAACCCGTCGTGCAGCGCCCCGCCCTCGCGCCGCCCGTGCGCGCCGACCCGCCCCCCGAAGCGGACCCGGACCCGGACGCCGGGCCGGGCGTCCTCGGACGTCGCCTCGGGCACCGCGTAGTCGAAGTACTGGTCGAGGCTCAGCACGCCCTTGTCGACCAGCACCCGGGCCACCGGCTTCCGCTCCGCCAGGACGACGCCGCGCGCGGCCCGAGGCTTCGCCCGGCGCACTGTCTCCCGGATGAACGCCAACTGCTCCCCGGCCCCGTCCGCGCTGCTCACGCCCCCAAACCTAGCGGACCGCACCGACACAACGACAAAGCCGCCCGCCGAGGAGAATCCCTCGACGGGCGGCAGCGTCAACAGCGAGCTCAGGCGGCGACAGCGGCCTTCAGCGCGTCCACGCGGTCGGTGCGCTCCCAGGTGAAGTCCGGCAGCTCACGGCCGAAGTGGCCGTACGCGGCGGTCTGGGCGTAGATCGGCCGCAGCAGGTCCAGGTCGCGGATGATCGCGGCCGGGCGGAGGTCGAAGACCTTGCTGACGGCTTCCTGGATCTTCTGCACCGGAACGGTCTCGGTGCCGAAGGTCTCCACGAACAGGCCGACCGGCTCGGCCTTGCCGATCGCGTACGCGACCTGCACCTCGGCGCGGCCGGCGAGGCCGGCGGCGACGATGTTCTTCGCCACCCAGCGCATCGCGTACGCGGCGGAGCGGTCGACCTTGGACGGGTCCTTGCCGGAGAACGCGCCGCCACCGTGGCGGGCCATGCCGCCGTAGGTGTCGATGATGATCTTGCGACCGGTGAGGCCGGCGTCGCCCATCGGGCCGCCGATCTCGAAGCGGCCGGTCGGGTTGACCAGCAGGCGGTAGCCCTCGGTGGTGAGCTTGATGCCCTCGTCGGCGAGCGCCTTGAGCTCCGGCTCGACCACGAACTCGCGGATGTCCGGGGTGAGCAGCGACTCCAGGTCGATGTCCGAGGCGTGCTGCGAGGAGACCACGACGGTGTCCAGGCGGACGGCGCGGTCGCCGTCGTACTCGATGGTGACCTGGGTCTTGCCGTCGGGGCGCAGGTACGGGATGGTCCCGTTCTTGCGGACCTCGGTCAGGCGGCGGGAGAGCCGGTGCGCCAGGGTGATCGGCAGCGGCATCAGCTCGGGGGTGTCGTCGCAGGCGTAGCCGAACATCAGGCCCTGGTCGCCGGCGCCCTGCCGGTCCAGCTCGTCCTCGACATCGCCCTCGACCCGGTGCTCGTGGGCGGTGTCGACGCCCTGCGCGATGTCCGGGGACTGCGAGCCGATGGACACCGACACGCCGCAGGAGGCGCCGTCGAAGCCCTTCTTCGACGAGTCGTAGCCGATCTCCAGGATCTTCTCGCGGACGAGCTGGGCGATCGGCGCGTACGCCTTGGTGGTGACCTCACCGGCGATGTGCACCAGGCCGGTGGTGATCAGGGTCTCCACGGCGACGCGGGAGGTCGGGTCGTCCTTGAGGAGGGCGTCCAGAATCGTGTCGCTGATCTGGTCAGCGATCTTGTCGGGGTGGCCCTCGGTGACGGACTCCGAGGTGAACAGGCGGCGAGACACAGCGCTCCCTGGGGTTGCAGCGGCTGCTGACTGAATGCGCTCGGAAGTCCCGAGGCATCCGGAAAGACTTGATTCCTGCTGTGGAGTGTAACGGTCGGCTACCGATCACGGACACTCTCTGTGCGCCCCGAACATGTCCGCGATGTGAATCACATCCGGGTGAAACCGGCGGAAACACTCCCGGAACACCCCGAGCCGATCCCCAACTGCCCGGGCCGCTCGGGGTTTTGCAGAAGTCAGTCGGCGAGCCGGACGGCGACCTGGTCCCAGATCGCGTCGGCCAGCATCTCCTTCGGACCATCCGCGATGTGGACCTCCGAACCGTCCGCGCCGAGCAGCACCGCGCTGTTGGTGTCCTGGCCGAACGCCTTGCCGTCGCCGACCTCGTTGACCACCAGCAGATCGCAGCCCTTGCGGGCGAGCTTGGCGCGGCCGTTGGCGAGCACGTCGTCGGTCTCGGCGGCGAAGCCGACCACCAGCTGTCCGGGGCGGGCCCGGTCGGCGGAGATCTCGGCCAGGATGTCGGGGTTGCGGACCAGCACGATCGGCGCGGGCTCGACCCCGTCCACCTTCTTGATCTTGCCGGTGACATACTCGGCGGGCCGGAAGTCGGCGACCGCGGCGGCCATCACCACGGCGTCGGCCCCGGCGGCGGCCTTCAGCACGGCGTCGCGCAGCTGCAGCGCGGTGCCGGCCCGGACCACGTCCACCCCCGCCGGGTCGGGCAGCGCGGTGTTCGCGGCGATCAGGGTGACCCGGGCGCCGCGGGCGGCGGCGGTGGCGGCCAGCGCGTAACCCTGCTTGCCGGACGAGCGGTTGCCGAGGAAGCGCACCGGGTCCAGCGGCTCCCGGGTGCCGCCGGCGGAGACCACCACGTGCCGGCCGGCCAGGTCCTGCTCCAGCGAACCGCGGGCCAGCACCCGCCGGCAGGCGGCGAAGATCTCGCCCGGGTCGGGCAGCCGGCCCTTGCCGGTGTCCACGCCGGTCAGCCGGCCCACGGCGGGCTCGATGACGATCGCGCCGCGGCGGCGCAGCGTGGCCACGTTCTCCTGGGTGGCCGGGTGCTCCCACATCTCGGTGTGCATGGCGGGCGCGAACACCACCGGGCAGCGGGCGGTCAGCAGGGTGTTGGTGAGCAGGTCGTCGGCGAGGCCGTGGGCGGCCTTGGCGAGCAGGTCGGCGGTGGCCGGGGCGACCACCACCAGGTCGGCCTGCTGCCCGATCCGCACGTGCGGGACCTCGTGCACCCGCTCCCAGGTCTCGGTGGCGGCGGGCCGCCCGGACAGCGCCGCCCAGGTCGCCTCGCCGACGAAGTGCAGCGCGGCGGCGGTCGGCACCACCTGCACCTGGTGCCCGGACTCGGTGAACCGGCGCAGTAGTTCGCAGGCCTTGTACGCGGCGATCCCGCCGCTGACACCGAGGACGACACGGGGCGCGGTCATGGCGGTCGATTCTCCTAACGACGGGTCAACCAGCCCACCTTACGACCCGCCGCCGGACCGCTGCGACGTGTCTCCGCGCACACCACCGGCCCACCCGCGCACACCCCGGGGGAGGTGGCGGCTGTTCGCAAGTGATCGCACCCGGTCATAAGTGATCACGCGCCGGAGATTGTCTACGCGGAGATTATCTGCGCATAGACCAACTCCGCCCCGGCCACCCAGACACCACCGGCCCGCCCGCGCACATGCCGAGGGCCCGCCCGACGCACATGGCATCGGACGGGCCCTCGAAGGAAATGCTGGGGGCTCAGGCGCCCTCGATCGCCTCGGCGGTGAGCAGGCCGGCGTTGATCTCGCGGAGCGCGATCGACAGCGGCTTCTCGTGCACGTGGGTGTCGACCAGCGGGCCGACGTACTCCAGCAGGCCCTCGCCGAGCTGGGAGTAGTACGCGTTGATCTGGCGGGCACGCTTGGCCGCGTAGATCACCAGGCTGTACTTGGAGTCGGTGGCCTCGAGCAGCTCGTCGATCGGCGGGTTGATGATGCCCTCGGGCGCGGTCATCGAAGAGGACACGCTGAACCTTCCGAAGTGGTTTTCATGGATTGGCTGGATGCAGCCGATCCGGTCAGGCTACACCGAGCAAGGCTAGCAGTTCGGCCGCTACCTGCTCGACGGAGGTATTGACAAGCGTCGTGTCGAACTCCGCCTCAGCGGCGAGCTCGATCCGGGCCGCTGCCAGCCGCTCGTCGATGACGGCCTGCGACTCGGTGCCGCGGCCGGTGAGCCGGCGCACCAGCTCGTCCCAGCTCGGCGGGGCCAGGAAGACCAACTGGGCCTCGGGCATCGACTCCTTGACCTGCCGGGCACCCTGGAGGTCGATCTCCAGCAGCACCGGCTCGCCCTTGTCGAGCTTGTCGACGACGGCCTGCCGGGGGGTCCCGTACCGGTTGCCGGCGAACACTGCCCACTCCAGCAGTTCGCCGTTGGCGACCAGCTTGTCGAACTGCTCGTTGTCGACGAAGTGGTACTGCACTCCGTCGCGCTCACCCGGGCGCGGGTGGCGGGTCGTCGCCGACACCGACAGCCAGACCTCGGGGAACTGCTTCCTCATATGAGCGACGACCGTGCTCTTGCCGACCCCGGAGGGGCCGGAGAGCACGGTCAGCCGCGGACGCTCACTCATGTACCGATTATCCCGGATCGCGGAGGTTCCGCCGACACCGGCCTCCGTTCAGGAGGCGGCGCCGCCGAACTCCCGCTCCAGGGACGCGATCTGGTTCGTACCGAGGCCCCGCACACGACGGCTCTCGGAGATGCCGAGGCGCTCCATGATCTGCTTGGCGCGGACCTTGCCGACACCCGGCAGGGACTCCAGCAGAGCGGAGACCTTCATCTTGCCGATGACCTCGTCGTCGGACTTGCCGGCCTTGATGACGTCGTGCAGCGAGGCGCCCGAGTGCTTCAGCCGGTTCTTGACGTCGGCACGCTTCCGGCGAGCCTCGGCGGCCTTGGCGAGCGCGGCGGTGCGCTGTTCGGGAGTAAGGGGCGGAAGAGCCACGCCGTTCACCTCAGGTGTGGATGGAAGGGATGTTCCATGACTGGGTTGTGCCCGGACGCCACAGGCTCTGACCTGCGACGGTGGCCGGAACCACCGCCAACTGGCGTCCTACCGCCGGACACTACCCAACTTGGGCCGCCACGTCAGGAAAAGAACACGAAAAGTCCAGGTCAGCAGGGGCCGACCCGGGACTTTTCCGGGCAAATCAGCCGAGTTGGCCACCCCTGGGTCACGCGTTTGTGACGGCCCTCACATCATCGACGAACACCTGCGCGGCCTGTCGCAGTGCGGCGACCGACGGTCCGTGCTTCAGCACATCGCGGCTCACACTGGGCACCACGTTGCGCACCTGGTCGCCGAACACCCGCGGCAGGTCCTGCGCGGTGGCGCCCTGCGCACCCACGCCGGGGGCCAGCAGCGGGCCGTTGATCGCCAGGTCCACGCCCGCGTCGGCGAGCGTCGCGCCGACCACCGCACCGAACGAACCCAGCGGCGCCGCACCGGAGTTCTCCGCCGCGAGCCGCCGCAGCACGGCCTGCGCGACGCTCTCGCCGTCCGCGCCGATCGCCCGCTGCACCTCGTGGCCCTCGGGGTTGGAGGTCAAAGCCAGCGCGAACAGACCGCAGCCGTTGGCGTGCGCCAGGTCGACGGCCGGCTGCAGCGAACCGAAGCCCAGGTACGGGCTGACGGTGAGCGCGTCGGAGAACAGCGGGCTGTCCGGCGCCAGGAAGGTCTCCGCGTAGGCGGCCATGGTGGAGCCGATGTCGCCGCGCTTGGCGTCCATCAGCACCAGCGCGCCCGCCTCCCGGGCCTCGGTGACGGTGCGCTCCAGCACCGCGATGCCGCGACTGCCGAAGCGCTCGAAGAACGCCGACTGCGGCTTCAGCACGGCGACCCGGTCGGCCAGCGCCTCCACCACGGTGCGCGAGAAGCTCTCCAGGCCCGCGAGGTCGTCGTTCAGGCCCCAGGCGGTGAGCAGCGAGCCGTGCGGGTCGATGCCGACGCAGAGCTGGCCGCGAGTGTCCAGGGCGGTCCGCAGGCGGGTGCCGAACGGCGTGATGTCAGTCATCGGTGTCTTTCCTCAGTCTCAAGAATGTGGTCGGCTGCCCGTTTCGAGGAACAGGCTCAGCGGATGCCCTTGCCGACCGCCTCGCCGATGGACGCGTAGCCGGCGGCGCGCAGGCGCGCGGACAGGCCCTTGTGGACCTTGCGCATCCAGAACGGGCCTTCGTAGATGAACGCGGAGTAGCCCTGGACCAGGTCGGCGCCGGCCAGGATGCGCTGCCAGGCGTCCTCGGCGGTCTCGATGCCGCCGACCGAGATGATCGCCAGGCGGCCCTCGGTGCGCTTGCGCAGCCGCTCCAGCACCTCCAGCGAGCGGGCCTTCAGCGGGGCGCCGGACAGGCCGCCCATGCCGATCTCCTCGATCCGCGCGGCGGGGGTCTTCAGGCCTTCACGGCCGATGGTGGTGTTGGTGGCGATGATGCCGTCCAGGCCGAGGTGCAGCGCCATGTCGGCGATCTCGTCGATGTCCTCGTCGGCGAGGTCGGGGGCGATCTTCACCAGCAGCGGCACGTGGTGGGTGGTGACCTCGTCGGCGGCCTTGCGGACGTCCCACAGCAGCGGGCCGAGGATCTGCACGGCCTGCAGGTTGCGCAGCCCGGGGGTGTTCGGCGAGGAGACGTTGACGACCAGGTAGTCGGCGTAGGGCGCCAGCGCCTTGGCGCTCTTCAGGTAGTCGGGCGTCGCCTGGTCCTCGGGAACGACCTTGGTCTTGCCGATGTTGATGCCGACCACGGGGGTGCTGCTGGTGCGCGCGCGGCCGGCCAGGCGGGCGGCGACCCGGGCGGAGCCCTGGTTGTTGAAGCCCATCCGGTTGATCAGCGCGCGGTCCTCGATCAGGCGGAACAGGCGCGGCGCGGGGTTGCCGGGCTGGGGCTCGCCGGTGATGGTGCCGATCTCGACGTAGTCGAAGCCGAGCATCGACAGGCCGTCGATGCCGATGCCGTTCTTGTCGAAGCCGGCGCCGAGGCCGAACGGGCCGGGCAGGTCCAGGCCGAGGGCGGTGGTGCGCAGCTTGGGGTCGCGCGGGGCGAGCACGGCCCGCACCAGCGAGCGCAGGCCGGGCACCGAGCTGGCCAGCCTGATCCAGAAGAACGCCAGGTGGTGGGCCTTCTCCGGGTCCATCTTCTTGAACAGCAGGTTGAACAGCAGCTTGTACACGTGGGCCTCCGACGGCTGGCTGGGCTCGGGCATGGACGTGGGGGGCACCCGGCGTGCGGTGTGCCCCCCACGGTTTTCGACCTACTGGCGGCCGGAGTTGATCAGCGCCGCGTGTTCCTGCAGCGACATCACGCCGACCTCGCCGCGGTGCAGCGCGTCGATGCCCTGCACGGCCGCGCCCATCGCCTGCACGGTGGTCAGGCAGGGGACGGCGCGGGAGACCGCGGCGGTGCGGATCTCGTAGCCGTCCATCCGGCCGCCGGTGCCGTACGGGGTGTTGATGATGAGGTCGATGCCGCCCTCGTGGATCAGCTGGACGATGGTCTTCTCGCCGTTCGGGCCCTCGCCCTCGGAGTGCTTGCGCACCACGGTGGCGGGGATGCCGGCCCGCTGCAGGACCTCGGCGGTGCCGGTGGTGGCGAGCAGTTCGAAGCCGAGCTCGACCAGCGCGCGGGCCGGGAAGACCAGGTTGCGCTTGTCGCGGTTGGCGACCGAGACGAACACCTTGCCGCTGGTGGGCAGGGCGCCGTACGCGCCGGTCTGGGACTTCGCGTAGGCGGTGCCGAAGACCCGGTCGATGCCCATGACCTCGCCGGTGGAGCGCATCTCCGGGCCGAGCACGGTGTCCACGCCGCGGCCGTGCACGTCGCGGAAGCGCGACCACGGCATCACGGCCTCCTTGACGGAGATCGGCGCGTCGGCGGGCAGCGTGCCGCCGTCGCCCTCGCGCGGCAGCAGGCCCTCGGCGCGCAGTTCGGCGATGGTGGCGCCGAGCGAGATCCGGGCGGCGGCCTTGGCCAGCGGCACGGCGGTCGCCTTGGAGGTGAACGGCACGGTGCGGGAGGCGCGCGGGTTGGCCTCCAGCACGTACAGGATGTCGCCGGACAGCGCGAACTGGATGTTGATCAGTCCGCGGACGCCAACTCCCTTGGCGATGCCCTCGGTTGCGGAGCGCAGCCGCTTGATGTCGTACCCGCCGAGGGTGATCGGCGGCAGCGCGCACGCCGAGTCACCGGAGTGGATGCCGGCCTCCTCGATGTGCTCCATGACGCCGCCGAGGTACAGCTCCTCGCCGTCGTACAGGGCGTCCACGTCGATCTCGACGGCGTCGTCGAGGAAGCGGTCGATCAGCACGGGGTGCTCGGAGATCAGGCCCGCGTGCCGCTCCAGGTAGGAGGCGAGCGAGGCCTCGTCGTAGACGATCTCCATGCCGCGGCCGCCGAGCACGTAGGACGGGCGGGCGAGGACGGGGTAGCCGATCTCGTCGGCGATGGCCTTGGCCTCGTCGAAGGAGAAGGCGGTGCCGTGCTTGGGGGCGGGCAGGCCCGCGTCCTTCAGCACCCGGCCGAACGCGCCGCGCTCCTCGGCGAGGTGGATCGCCTCGGGCGAGGTGCCGACGACCGGCGCGCCGTTGTCCTTGAGCGCCTGCGCCAGGCCCAGCGGGGTCTGGCCGCCGAGCTGCACGATGACGCCGGCCAGCGGGCCGGCCTGCTGCTCGGCGTGGACGATCTCGAGCACGTCCTCCAGGGTGAGCGGCTCGAAGTACAGCCGGTCGGAGGTGTCGTAGTCGGTGGAGACGGTCTCCGGGTTGCAGTTGACCATCACGGTCTCGTACCCGGCGTCGGCGAGCGCGAAGGACGCGTGCACGCAGGAGTAGTCGAACTCGATGCCCTGACCGATCCGGTTCGGGCCGGAGCCCAGGATGATCACGGCGGGCTTGGTGCGCGGCGCGACCTCGTTCTCCTCGTCGTAGGACGAGTAGAAGTACGGGGTCCTGGCGGCGAATTCGGCGGCGCAGGTGTCGACGGTCTTGAACACCGGGCGGATGCCGAGCGCGTGCCGCACCTCGCGGACCACGTCGGTCTTCAGGCCGCGGATCTCGCCGATCTGCTGGTCGGAGAAGCCGTGCTGCTTGGCGTGGCGCAGCAGCTCCGGGTCGAGCTTGTCGCCCTCGGCGAGCTCGACGGCGATCTCGTGGATCAGGAAGAGCTGGTCGACGAACCACGGGTCGATCTTGGTGGCCTCGAACACCTCCTCGGGGGTGGCGCCGGCCCGGATCGCCTCCATGACGGTGTTGATCCGGCCGTCGGTGGGGATCTGAGCCTTCTCCAGCAGCTCGTCCTTCTCCCCCACCTGGCCGACGAAGCTGAACTGCGAGCCCTTCTTCTCCAGCGAGCGCAGCGCCTTGTTCAGCGCCTCGGGGAAGTTGCGGCCCATCGCCATGGCCTCGCCGACCGACTTCATGGTGGTGGTCAGCGTGGCGTCGGCGGACGGGAACTTCTCGAACGCGAACCGCGGCACCTTGACGACCACGTAGTCCAGGGTCGGCTCGAAGGAGGCCGGGGTCTGCTCGGTGATGTCGTTGGGGATCTCGTCCAGCGTGTAGCCGACGGCCAGCTTGGCGGCGATCTTGGCGATCGGGAAGCCGGTGGCCTTCGACGCCAGCGCCGACGACCTCGACACACGCGGGTTCATCTCGATGACGATGACCCGGCCGTCGACGGGGTTGACGGCGAACTGGATGTTGCAGCCGCCGGTGTCGACGCCGACCTCGCGGATCACGGCGATGCCGATGTCGCGCAGGATCTGGTACTCGCGGTCGGTGAGGGTCATCGCCGGGGCGACGGTGATCGAGTCACCGGTGTGCACGCCCATCGGGTCGAAGTTCTCGATCGAGCAGACGACCACGACGTTGTCGTGCTTGTCGCGCATCAGCTCGAGCTCGTACTCCTTCCAGCCGAGGATGGACTCCTCCAGGAGCACCTCGGTGGTCGGCGAGAGGGTCAGGCCCTGGCCGGCGATGCGGCGCAGGTCCTCCTCGTCGTGCGCGAAGCCGGAGCCGGCGCCGCCCATGGTGAAGGACGGACGGACCACGACCGGGTAGCCGCCGAGGGTGTCGACGCCGGCGAGCACGTCCTCCATGGAGTGGCAGATCACCGAGCGGGCGGACTCGCCGTGGCCGATCTTGGCGTTGACGGCCTCGACCACGCCCTTGAACAGCTCGCGGTCCTCGCCCTTGTTGATCGCCTCGACGTCGGCGCCGATCAGCTCGACGTCGTACTTGTCGAGGGTGCCGGCGCTGTGCAGGGAGATCGCGGTGTTCAGCGCGGTCTGGCCGCCGAGGGTCGGCAGCAGCGCGTCGGGGCGCTCCTTGGCGATGATCTTCTCGACGAACTCCGGGGTGATCGGCTCGACGTAGGTGGCGTCGGCGATCTCCGGGTCGGTCATGATGGTCGCCGGGTTGGAGTTGACCAGGATGACCCGCAGGCCCTCGGCCTTGAGCACCCGGCAGGCCTGCGTACCCGAGTAGTCGAACTCCGCCGCCTGGCCGATGACGATGGGGCCGGAGCCGATCACCAGGACGGACTTGATGTCGGTGCGCTTAGGCACGCTGGGCCTCCATAAGGCTCACGAAGCGGTCGAAGAGGTAGGCGGCGTCGTGCGGGCCGGCTGCCGCTTCGGGGTGGTACTGCACGCTGAAGGCGGGGATGTCGAGTGCCTGCAGGCCCTCGACCACGTCGTCGTTGAGGCAGACGTGGGAGACCTCGACCCGCCCGAAGGGGGTGTCGCTCACCTTGTCCAGCGGCGCGTTCACGGCGAAGCCGTGGTTGTGGGCGGTCACCTCGACCTTGCCGGTGGTGCGGTCCTGCACCGGCTGGTTGATGCCGCGGTGGCCGTACTTGAGCTTGTAGGTGCCGAACCCGAGGGCCCGGCCGAGGATCTGGTTGCCGAAGCAGATGCCGAAGAACGGGGTCTTCTTGGCCAGCACCTCGCGCAGCACCTCGACCTGCCGGTCGGCGGTGGCCGGGTCGCCCGGGCCGTTGGAGAAGAACACGCCGTCGGGCTGCACCGCGTAGATGTCCTCGGCGGTGGAGTTGGCCGGCAGCACGTGCACCTCGATGCCGCGCTCGGCCATCCGCTGCGGGGTCATGCCCTTGATGCCGAGGTCGAGGGCGGCGACGGTGAACTTCTTCTCACCGATCGCGGGGACGACGTAGGTCTCCTTGGTGGCGACCTCGGCGCACAGGTCGGCGCCCTTCATCTCGGGGGCCTGCTGCACCTTGGCCAGCAGCGCGGCCTGGTCCTCGACGGCCGGGCCGGAGAAGATGCCGACCCGCATCGCGCCGCGCTCGCGCAGGTGGCGGGTGAGGGCGCGGGTGTCGATGCCGCTGATGCCGACGACGCCCTGGCGCTCCAGCTCCTCGTCCAGCGAGCGCTTGGCGCGCCAGTTGGAGGCGACCCGGGAGGGGTCGCGGACCACGTAGCCGGCCACCCAGATCTGCTGCGACTCGTCGTCCTCGTCGTTCCAGCCGGTGTTGCCGATCTGCGGGGCCGTCATGACGACCACCTGGCGGTGGTACGACGGGTCGGTCAGGGTCTCCTGGTAGCCGGACATGCCGGTGTTGAAGACCGCCTCGCCGAAGGTCTCGCCGACCGCGCCGTAGGCCTGGCCGCGGAACGTCCGGCCGTCCTCCAGGACGAGCACGGCAGGCACTCGCTCCCGCCTGGTGCGCGTGGTGGTGGGGGCAGGTGCGGTCATTTCGCGGCCTCTTCCGTCTTCTTCGTGCTCGTACGTGTTACCAGTGCCTCGACGGCCTCGACCCAGGCGTCGTGCTCGGCGGCGGCGTCCAGCCGGAAGCCGCTTTCCAACTCCCGCTCCCCGATCGTCCAGCCGACCACCAGCAGGCCCGAGGGGACCACCTTGCCGGCGATGCCGGAGTCGGTGCGGGCGCCGGTGAGGGCTTCGGCGGGGATCCACAGGTCGTCCGCGCCGGGGCGGCGGGCCAGCAGGCCGTGCTCGGTGAGGGTGAGCTCGGCCAGGCTGCGGGTACCCAGGCCGTGCGCGACGACCCGGTCCAGCCAGTTCCCGGCGGTGGTGGAGCCGTGGTACCGGCCGGGGGCGGCCAGCAGGGTCTCACCCGGCTGCGCGGGCACCGCGGGCAGTTCCGGCAGGTCGGACTGCAGGGTCCGGCGCCAGTTCCAGCCCTGGCGCATCAGCCAGTAGACCAGCGCGACCAGGATCAGCAGGCCGACCGTCGCACCGATGTACCCGGGCCAGTTGGTCACCTGGCCCTTCTCGGTGGCGAGCAGCATCAGCGCTCGACCAGTTCGCCCGCGAGGACGGTGGCCTCGCCGCGCAGGAAGGTGGCGTGCACCCGTCCGGGCAGGTCCATGCCCTTGAAGGGGCTGTTGCGGGAGCGGGTGGCGAAGGTGTCGGGGTTCACGACACCACGGTACGCGGGATCGAAGAGCACCAGGTTGGCGGGCTCACCCACCGAGACCGGACGTCCGTGGCCGGTCAGCCGCCCGATCCGGGCCGGGCGGTGCGACATCCGGTCCGCGACGCCCTCCCAGTTCAGCAGGCCGGTCTCGACCATGGTCTGCTGCACGACCGACAGCGCGGTCTCCAGGCCGACCATGCCCATCGCGGCGACCGCCCACTCGCAGTCCTTGTCCTCCGCCGGGTGCGGGGCGTGGTCGGTGGCGACGGCGTCGATGGTGCCGTCGGCCAGCGCGCCGCGCAGCGCCTCGACGTCCGCGGCGGTGCGCAGCGGCGGGTTGACCTTGTACACCGGGTCGTAGCTGCGGACGAGTTCGTCGGTGAGCAGCAGGTGGTGCGGGGTGACCTCGGCGGTGACGTTCCAGCCCTTGCCCTTGGCCCAGCGGACGATCTCCACCGAGCCGGCCGTGGACAGGTGGCAGATGTGCACCCGGGAGCCGACGTGCGCGGCCAGCAGCACGTCCCGGGCGATGATCGACTCCTCGGCGACGGCGGGCCAGCCGCCGAGGCCGAGCTCGCCGGAGACCAGGCCCTCGTTCATCTGGGCGCCGGCGGTCAGCCGCGGCTCCTGGGCGTGCTGGGCGACGACGCCGTCGAAGGCCTTCACGTACTCCAGCGCGCGGCGCATGATGACCGCGTCGTCCACGCACTTGCCGTCGTCGGAGAACACCCGCACCCCGGCGGCGGAGTCGTGCATCGCGCCGAGCTCGGCGAGCTGCTTGCCCTCCAGGCCGACGGTGACGGCGCCGACCGGCTGCACGTCGCAGTAGCCGTACTCCTGGCCGAGCCGCCAGACCTGCTCGACGACGCCGGCGGTGTCGGCGACCGGGAAGGTGTTGGCCATCGCGTGCACCGCGGTGTAGCCGCCCATGGCGGCGGACTGGGTGCCGGTCAGCACGGTCTCGGCGTCCTCGCGGCCGGGCTCGCGCAGGTGGGTGTGCAGGTCGACCAGGCCGGGCAGGGCGATCAGGCCGGTGGCGTCGATCTCGATGTCGGCCTGCACGTCGAGGTGCTCGCCGATGGCGGCGAAGACGCCGTCCACGAGGTGGATGTCCTGGGGGGCGCCGCCGAGGATCTGGGCGTTGCGGATCAGGTAGGTGGTCACTGGGCGGCCTCCGGGGTTTCGATGGTGCGGGCTGCGTCGGCTGAGCCATCGGCGAAAACGGCGCCGCCGAGCAGCAGGTAAAGGACGGCCATCCGGACCGAGACGCCGTTGGCGACCTGCTCGACCACGGTGCAGCGCGGCGAGTCGGCGACGTCGGCGGTGATCTCCATGCCGCGGACCATCGGGCCGGGGTGCATCACGATGGCGTGCTCCGGCATGGTGGCGAGGCGCAGCCCGTCCAGGCCGTAGCGGCGCGAGTACTCGCGCTCGGTGGGGAAGAACGCGGCGTTCATCCGCTCGCGCTGCACCCGCAGCATCATCACGGCGTCGACCTTCGGCAGCACGGCGTCCAGGTCGTAGGAGACCTGGCAGGGCCAGGTCTCGATGCCGATCGGCAGCAGCGTCGGCGGGGCGACGAAGGTGACCTCGGCGCCGAGCGTGGTCAGCAGGTGCACGTTGGAGCGGGCGACCCGGCTGTGCAGGATGTCGCCGACGATGGCGATCTTCCGGCCGGCCAGGTCGCGGCCGGGGCCGGGGTTGAGGTGGCGGCGCATGGTGAACGCGTCGAGCAGCGCCTGGGTGGGGTGCTCGTGGGTGCCGTCACCGGCGTTGATGACGCTGCCGTGCAGCCAGTCGGAGCCGGCCAGCCGGGCGGCGGCACCGGAGGCGTGGTGGCGGATCACCACGGCGTCGGCGCCCATCGCCTGCAGGGTCAGCGCGGTGTCCTTGAGGCTCTCGCCCTTGGAGACCGAGGAGCCCTTGGCGGAGAAGTTGATGACGTCGGCGGACAGCCGCTTCTCGGCGACCTCGAAGGAGGTCTTGGTGCGGGTGGAGTCCTCGAAGAACAGGTTGACGACGGTGCGGCCGCGCAGCGTGGGGAGCTTCTTGACGGCCCGTCCGGAGAGCTGGGCGAGCTCCTCGGCGGTGTCCAGGATCAGCAGCGCGTCGTCGCGGCTGAGGTCGGCGGCGGAGACGAGGTGGCGCTTCACGCGGTTTTACTCCGGGAGCTGGGGATCGGCGGCAAGAGCCTGGGAACTGCGGGCGGCGTAGTCGCGGTCGCCGAGCAGGACGGCGTCGCGGCCGTCGGTCTCGGAGAGCTGGACCTGCACGGCCTCGCGCAGCGAGGTGGGCAGGTTCTTGCCCACGTAGTCGGCGCGGATCGGGAGTTCGCGGTGTCCGCGGTCGACCATGACGGCCAGCTGCACGGCGCGCGGGCGGCCGATGTCGCCGAGCGCGTCGAGGGCGGCCCGGATGGTGCGGCCGGAGAACAGCACGTCGTCGACCAGGATCACCAGCTTGCCGTCGATGCCGTCGGCGGGGATCTCGGTGTGTTCCAGGGCCCGGGCGGGCTTCAGCCGCAGGTCGTCCCGGTACATGGTGATGTCCAGCGTGCCGAACGGGATCTCCCGGCCGGTGATCTGGGTGAGCTTGGCGCGCAGCCGGCGGGCCAGGTGGACGCCGCGGGTGTGGATGCCGAGGAGCACGACGTCCTCGGCGCCCTTGGCGCGTTCCACGATCTCGTGGGCGATCCGGGTGACGACCCGGGCGACGTCGGTGGCGTCCAGCACCTGGTGCGGGGCGCGGGGAGCAGAACTGGGTGTGGTCATGCCGAAGCGGACCTCCTTCCCCGCCTCACTGGACGGGTCTTAAAGGATGTCGGGAAGGGTTTCCGGCCGCAGCCAGAACCTTGCTCATCGTAGCAGTGCGCTGATCTCGGCCCGTTCGGCACGCGTTCGCACGAGTGCCCCATTCGGCTTGACGCGCCACCCTCACTCTACGTAACCTCACAGTGAGTTACGAACGTGCTCCACTGCGGGCCTCGTGGCTCCCATTCAGCGTCCCATTCAGCGCACGCGAAGCAATCTCGTCCGGGGAGATCCATGTCCAGCGACTATGCAAAGCAGCTCGGGGCCAAGCTCCGGGCGATCCGCACTCAGCAGAATCTCTCCCTGCACGGTGTGGAGGAGAAGTCCACGGGCCGCTGGAAGGCCGTCGTGGTCGGCTCCTACGAGCGCGGCGACCGTGCCGTGACGGTGCAGCGCCTCGCCGAGCTGGCCGATTTCTACGGCGTCCCGGTGCAGGAGCTGCTGCCCGGCGGCACCCCGGGCGGCGCGGCCGAGCCGCCGCCGCGTCTGGTGCTCGACCTCGAGCGGCTGACTCAGGTCCCGTCCGAGAAGGCCGGCCCGCTGCAGCGCTACGCCGCGACCATCCAGTCGCAGCGCGGCGACTACAACGGCAAGATCCTCTCGATCCGCCAGGACGACCTGCGCACCCTCGCGGTCATCTACGACCAGTCCCCCTCGATCCTCACCGAGCAGCTGATCAGCTGGGGCGTGCTGAACCCGGACGCGCGGCGCGCCGTCCGCGAGGACGACGCGAGCTGATCTCCGCTCCCTGAGCGTTCGCACTGAAGAAACGTCACAGCGGGGCGGGTGGCCGGTTCTCCGGCCGCCCGCCCCGCTGTCGCACGCTCAGACCACGGTGCCCAGGCTGAAGCCCGGACCGGCCGGGACACCGTGCATCGCCACCTCCGCCGGCGTCCAGTCGAAGCCGGTGCTGCGCCAGGCCCAGGCGACCTGCCGGTACTCGCCGCACAGCGAGCCGGAGCCCTGCGTCCCGTGCAGCACCGCGGCGCCGGGCAGTTCGCCGTACAGGCCCGCGCAGAGCACCGCCGTGATCAGGTCGAGGTCCTCGTCGTTGATCCGGACGGCGCCGTCCTCCCAGTGCAGCACCCGGGCGTGCGCCTCCAGCGCCCCGCCGGGGGCGTCCACCGCGACCCGGAACTCGTACGCCCCGCAGCCGGCGCCGACCATCACCCGGCGGAACACCTCGGACGCTTGCTGGTACGTCCAGCGCGCCCGCGGATCGGCGGCCGCCTTCCCCCAGCCCAGGGGGCTGGGAGGTACCCCCACGGCGGCGCACAGCGCGCCGTCCATCACCAGGTCCGCGTGCCGCAGCGTCAGACCGCCCTCGCGGGCCCGGACCAGCCGGGGCACGAAGTCGGCGAGCTCCTCGCCGCGGTAGGTGACCAGCTGGGTCTGCAGCGGCGGGTTGACCAGGTAACCGTCCCGGGCGGCCTGCTCGCCCGGGTCGACGCCGTGCAGCAGGCAGTAGTCCGCGAAGTCCGCGGGGTGGAACATCCGGGCCCGGACCGTCCCGTAGCACTCCACGGCCTCGGCCAGCAGGTCGGCGGTCTCGCGCAGGTAGGTCTCGTAGTCCGGCGCGTCGGTGAGCTGCCACTCCCGCGCCCGGGCGAAGTCGGCCTCGTCGGTCAGGATCCCGGTGACGAACGCCTCGTCGCTGCGGCGCGAGGACTCGGCACCGCAACGGCGCGGCCGACGGCTGTTCCTGGACATCGGTGGCTCCCGGGGATCTCGGTCGAGCAACTGCTGACCGACTTCTCCCCGCCCACACCCGTCCCACACACACGGGCTGTCACAACTCTGCAACTGACCGTCAAGTCCGGCGCGCGCCCCGCCGAGATGGGACCGCCGGGGCGCGGGGCGGCCCAGGAGGCCGATCCGGGCCCGATGGCGCAAGGTTTTGACTATTGACCGCATGGGGCCGCGCTGCGGCAGGCCCCGGCTCACGGCCGGGCGCGAGACCGCCGCAGTGAGCCGAAACCAGCCGAAGGAGCGGTTTCAAGTGAAGGCTGCACGCTACTACGACTGCGGCGACATCCGGATCGAGGACATCGCGGAGCCCGCCGTCCGGCCGGGCACGGTGGGCATCGACGTCGCCTACTGCGGGATCTGCGGCACCGACCTGCACGAATACCTCGACGGACCGATCTTCGTCCCGCCCGCCGGCCACCCGCACCCGATCTCGGGCGAGAGCGCCCCCGTGACGCTCGGCCATGAGATGTCCGGCGTCGTGTACGCGGTGGGCGAGGGCGTCGACGACCTGAAACCGGGCGACCGCGTGGTCGTCGAGCCCTACATCCTGCGCCCCGACGTCGACACCGGCGAGAACAACCCGGTCTACCACCTGTCGCCCGACATGAACTTCATCGGCCTCGCGGGGCGCGGTGGCGGACTCGCCGAGAAGATCGTCGTCGAACGCCGGTGGGTGCACCCCGTCGGCGACCTCCCGCTCGACCAGGCGGCCCTGATCGAGCCGCTGTCGGTCGGGTACCACGCGTTCCAGCGCTCGGGCGCGAAGGCCGGCGACTTCGCCCTGGTCGGCGGCGCCGGACCGATCGGGCTGCTCACCTGCGCGGTGCTCAAGGCGATGGGCGTCGAGGTCGCGGTCTCCGAACTCAGCTCGCTGCGGCGGCAGAAGGCGCTGGATTCCAAGGCCGCCGACCACGTCATCGACCCGGCCGCCACCGACGTCGTCGAGGAGGTCCGCCGCCTCACCGCCGGCCGGGGCGCGGACGTCGCGTTCGAGGCGACGTCCGTCAACGCCGTCCTCGACACGCTGTTCGACGCGATCAAGCCGGGCGGGGTGATCACCGTCATCTCGATCTGGGGCAAGCCGGCGTCGCTCGACATGCAGAAGCTCGTCCTCAAGGAGGTCGATCTGCGCGGCACCATCGCCTACGTCAACTCCCACCCGCAGACCATCAAGCTGGTGCAGGAGGGACGGATCGACCTGGCGCCGTTCATCACCAAGACGATCGGGCTGGACCACCTCGTCACCGAAGGCTTCGAGACCCTCATCCACCACAACGAGACGGCCGTCAAGATCCTGGTCGACCCGCGCCGCTGACCTGCCCCGAGCCGGCCCCCGGTCAGCGCGGGGTCTTGGCGAGCTGGCGGGACTGGGCGACCAGCCGGCCGTCCTCGTCCCAGATCTCGCAGTCCTCCTCGAAGTAGCCGCCGGCCAGGTTGCGGGTGGCGTGCGAGACCCGCAGCCAGCCGTCGGCGGGCAGGGCGCGCAGGTGGACGGTCAGTTCGATGGTGGGGGCCCAGCCGGGGCGGCCCAGGTCGAAAGTGACGGGGGGCAGCGCGTCGGCGGTGAGCAGCAGCGAGAGCGGGTCGGCGGGGCGGCCGTCGGCGAGCCGGAACCAGCCCTGGATGCGCCCCTCCTTGGACGGCTGGCCGAGCGCCCAGCCGACGGTGGCCGGGTCCAGGCGCAGGTCGAGGCGCTCCAACAGGGCGGCCTGGGCGATGAGTTCCTTGGGCGCGAGCTCGATGCCGACGCACTGATCGGGGGCGGGCAGCACGGGCGGCAGCGCGGTGGTGGCGACCTCGTCGTCGAGCGCGCCGAGGTCGGTGAACGCGGCGGTGACCCGCAGCCGCTCCTCGCCGTCCTGGGAGAGGATCGCGCTGCCGGTGGCCAGGGTGCGGCCGCGGCGCATGATCTCGGTGCGGACGGTGGCCGGCCCGGGGCGGGACGGCGAGACGTAGGTGCCGCTGACGGTCAGCGGGTGCGGGTGGCCGGGCCCGGCCTCCAGGGCGAGGGCGTGTGCGGCGAAGGCGAGCAGCAGTCCGCCGTTGACGCCGCCGCCGATCTGCCAGCCGTCGCCGAGTTCGCCGTCATAGCGGCCGGGTTCGTCCGGGTGCGGGGTGAGCGCGATGCCCCGGTCGAACTCGCTGGTGGTCTCCGGCATGGCTGAGGCCCTTCTGCGCAGACGCCAAAACACATTACTTGCCGGTAGCTTACGCGCGAAGGCCGCCGGACCAACAGGTCCGACGGCCTTCGAACAGGCAGTGCGAGCTCAGCGACGAATGGTCGGCTTGAGCTCCAGGAAGCGGGCGAGCAGGCCGTTCACGAAGGCCGGCGACTCGTCCGTGGAGTACTCCTTGGCAATCTCGACGGCCTCGTCCAGGACGACCGCGTCGGGGGTGCCGTCTTCCCAGATCAGCTCGTACGCACCGAGCCGGAGCACGTTGCGGTCCGCGATCGGCATCCGGTCGAGCGTCCAGCCCACCGCGTAGGTGGAGATCAGGTCGTCGATGGTGCGCGCGTGCTGCGAGTAGCCCTCGACCAGCTGCATGGTGTACTCCGCGACCTGCGGAATGCCCTCGTCCGGACGGGGGTCGCGCGAGCGCGCGACCCAGTCGGCGAGCACCCGCTCGGGGGCCACGCCGCGGTGGTCCGCCTCGAACAGGATCTGAAAGGCCCGGGTGCGGGCCTTGGTGCGAGCAGAGGCCACGATTACTTGACCCGGCCGAGGTAGCTGCCGTCGCGGGTGTCGACCTTGACCTTCTCGCCGGTGGTGACGAACAGCGGCACCTGGATCTCGGCACCGGTCTCCAGGGTGGCGGGCTTGGTGCCACCGGTGGAGCGGTCGCCCTGCAGGCCCGGCTCGGTCTCGGAGATGACCAGCTCGACCGCGGCGGGGAGCTCGATGTACAGCGGGACGCCCTCGTTCTGCGCGACCAGGGCCTCGAAGCCCTCGAGCAGGTACTTGGCGGCGTCGCCGACGGTGGCGGCGTCGACCGGGACCTGGTCGTAGGTGTCCATGTCCATGAAGATGAAGGTCTCGCCGTCGCGGTACGAGTACTGCATCGTCCGCTTGTCGACATTGGCGGTCTCGACCTTGACGCCCGCGTTGAAGGTCTTCTCGACGACCTTGCCGGAGAGGACCTCCTTCAGCTTGGTGCGAACGAAGGCCGGGCCCTTGCCGGGCTTGACGTGCTGGAACTCGACGACGGACCAGAGCTTGCCGCCGTCCAGCTTGAGGACCATGCCGTTCTTGAGATCATTCGTGGAAGCCACGGGCGCACTTACTCCTGATATGTCCGCTGTCAAAGAACACCAAGCAGTGCGCCGCCGGAGCCCGTTGGGCTACAGCGCGAGGAGCTCCTTGGTGGTGATGGTGAGCAGCTCGGGCCCGCCCTCCTCGGGAGGCCGCACCACGAGCGTGTCCTCGATCCGGACGCCGCCCCGGCCCGGGAGATGCACTCCTGGACCGACGGTGACCGGCACGCGATTGTCCAGTTTACCCATGTCGGCGGGCCCGAGGCGCGGCGCCTCCCTGATCTCCAGGCCGATGCCGTGCCCGAGCGGGTGGACGGCGTGCTCGGCGTGGCCCGCGGCCTGCAGGATCGAGCGGGCCGCGTCGTCCGGGACGTGCTGCTCGACGCCCGGCCCGAGCGCCTCCCGGCCGGCCCGCTGAGCGCGGAACACCAGGCGGTGCAGCTCGACCTGCCAGGCGGCGGGGGCGGCCCCGATCACGAAGGTGCGGGCGGTGGAGATGCCGTAGCCGCGGTACTGCGCGCCCAGCGCGACGGTGAGGAAGTCGCCCTCCTCGACCCGGCGGTCGGTGGGCTGGTGGCGCTCCAAGCCGGAGTGGCTGCCGGTGCCGACGGAGACCGGGAAGGCGGCCCGGTCGGCGCCGTGGTCGATCATCCGGCGTTCCAGCTCCATCGCCAGGTGGCGTTCGGTGCGGCCGACCAGGATCGATTCGAGCAGCTCGCCGAGCGCCTGGTCGGCGATCTCGGCGGCGATCCGCAGGTCGGCGAGCTCGTGCTCGTCCTTGACCACCCGCAGCCGCTCCACCGCCCGGTCCAGGTCGAGCAGCCGGGCCGGCTCGGCCTGCCGGGCGACGGCGCGGTGCCGGGCGACCGTCAGGTCGTGCTCCTCGACGGCGAGGTCCCGCACCCGCAGCCGGGCGGCGGCCTCGGCGGCGGCCACCGCGGCGTCCGTCTCGGCGGGCGCCGCCAGCCGGGTGACCTCCTCGTCCACCTCGCGCTCCACCGACTCCTCGGGCGGCACGTCCTGCGGCAGCGCCAGCACCGCGCGTTCGCGGGTGAGCAGCAGCGCGGCGCCGCACGGCGGGCAGCCGGTGAGGTAGCGGACGTTGGCGGCGCGCGTGATCAGCGCGGCGTCGGCTCCGGAGGCGCTGCAGTACTCGCGGAGGCGTTCGCGTCGGGCGGCGTGCGCGTCGGACATGTCTCCGAGCCTACGAACGGGGCCCGGGGGCCGCCCGTCGGAACGGGCCCGATCGGGGCGGGAATGCGGCGGGGCAGGGGCGTGTTGTGGCCACATGAAAACGGCAATCGTTGCCGAGAGTGGAGGTTCGAGATGGCGCGCAGCGAGCTGCGACCGGTGATCACGCTCCGGTCGGCGGCGGGCACGGGCTTCAGCTACGTGACCCGCAAGAACCGGCGGAACAACCCCGACCGGATCGTCCTGCGGAAGTTCGACCCGGTGGCCGGGCGGCACGTGGAGTTCCGCGAAACCCGCTGACCACAGGGCAGTTGAGGGCGTTCGAAGGCTGTTGAAGGCTTGGCGAAGGAGGAGCAGATGAAGCAGGGAGTGCACCCCGAGTACCGTCCGGTGGTGTTCCGGGACAAGACGGGCGGCCTGTCGTTCCTGACCCGATCCACGGCCACCAGCGGCCGGACGGTCGAGTGGACGGACGGGCGGGCGTACCCGGTGGTGGACGTCGAGACGTCCTCCGCGAGCCACCCGTTCTACACCGGCAAGGCCCGCCTGCTGGACACCGCGGGCCGGGTGGAGCTGTACCGGCGCAGGTACGGCCTCTGACAGACGTGCGGCGAAGGGCCCCGGGAGCTTCCCGGGGCCCTTCGCTCACTTGCCGGCCGGCGGGGGCACGGAGACCACCAGGGTGAGCCGGCAGTCGCCGGTGCCCTCGTTGCGGTAGCTGTGGGCGGTTCCGGCCTCGTAGGAGGCGGTGGAGCCGGCCGGGATGCGGTGGGCGCGGCCGTCGAGGACGAGGGTGAGTTCGCCCTCGTCGATCCGGGCGATCTCGACGGTGCCGGCCGGGTGCGGGTCCGAGGCGTGGGTCTCGCCGGGGCGCAGGTGCCAGGTCCACAGCTCCAGCGGGCCGGGGGCCTCGATGCCGTTCAGCAGGACGCCACTGCCGCCGTCCGGGCCGCTCCACAGCCGCACGGCGTCCTCGGCGGGGATGATCCGCACCACCGAGGTCTCGTCGTAGTCGAGCAGCCGGGCGATCGAGACGCCGAGGGCGTCGGCGAGCCGGACCACGGTGCCGACACTGGGGTTGGTGCGGGCCTGCTCGATCTGGACCACCATGCCGCGGCTGACGCCGGAGCGGGCCGCGAGGGCGTCCATGTTCGCGCTCGGCGTCGTGGTCCTCTCGCAGACCGCCGCCGCCCTGGTCCTCGTCCTGGCCGTCACCGCCACCGGCGGCTGGGCCGACGCGGGCCCCGCGCTCTGGTACGCCGTCGCGGCCGGCGTGATCGGGCCGGTCGCGCTGCTCGCCTTCTACAAGGCACTGGCGCTCGGGCCGATGGGCGTGGTCTCACCGCTGGCCACCGTCGGCGTGCTGGTGCCGATCGGCGTCGGCCTGTTCCTCGGCGAACGGCCGGGCGCCGTCCAGGGGTTGGGGATCCTGGTGGCGATCGCCGGGGTCGCGCTGGCCGGCGGCCCGCAGCGCGGCGGACCGGCTGTGAGCCGCCGGGTCCTCGTCCTCACCCTCTCCGCCGCGTTCGCGTTCGGCGCGGTGCTCGCCCTGATCGCGCATGGCAGCGCCGGCGGCGGACTGCTGCTGACGCTGTGCGTGCAACGACTGACCAACGCGGTGGTCGGCATCGGCATGCTGGCCGCCGCCGCCCGCCGGGAGCCGGTCGAACTGCGCGGCGCGGCCCGTTCGTTGCCCTCACTGACCGCCGTCGGCGTCGCCGACGTGGCCGCGAACGGCCTGTACGCCGCCGCCACC
The DNA here is from genome assembly GCF_042873675.1 of Kitasatospora sp. NPDC004614. Taxonomy (NCBI): domain Bacteria; kingdom Bacillati; phylum Actinomycetota; class Actinomycetes; order Kitasatosporales; family Streptomycetaceae; genus Kitasatospora; species Kitasatospora sp. NPDC004614. The sequence continues at coordinate 75,364 of NZ_JBIALR010000004.1, read as the reverse complement.
CACCTGGGCTCGGTCGCGGTGGCGGCGGTGCTGGCCTCGCTCTACCCCGTGGTGACGGCGCTGATGGCGCGCGGCCTGCTCAAGGAACGGCTGCTGCGGGTCCAGGTGGTCGGCGCCGGACTGGCCGTCGCCGGAACGCTGATCCTGGCCGCAGGTTGACTTCCCGTCAGGCCGCGCGTTCTCAGGCCCCTGCCCCCGCGAAGGCCTTGGACCGCCGGGCGATCCGCCAGTAGCCGATCGCCGCCGCCCAGACCACCACGAACAGGCCGACGATCACGAAGCCGACGTTTTCCAGACCGAGTCCGGCGATCCAGCCGGACACCGGATCGTCCAGGCCGAACTTGTCGTGCAGCACCGCGACCAGCTCGATGGTGCCGATCACGAAGGCCACCGCGATCGACAGCCCCGTAATGGTCAGGTTGTAGTACACCTTGCGGACCGGGTTGGAGAACGCCCACTGGTAGGCGAAGTTCATGAACGTGCCGTCCAGCGTGTCGAACAGGCTCATCCCGGCCGCGAACAGCAGCGGCAGGCAGACGATCGCGTACCAGGGCAGGCCGGACGCCGCACCCGAACCCGCCATCACCATCAGGGTCACCTCGGTCGCGGTGTCGAAGCCCAGGCCCAGCACCATGCCCACCGGGAACATCTGCCCGGGCCGGGTGATCGAACGGGTCGCCCGGCCCAGGATCCGGGCCAGGAAGCCCCGCGAGTCCAGGTGCTTCTCCAGCTCGGCCTCGTCGTACTCACCGGCCCGCATCGCCCGGAACACCCGCAGGATGCCCAGCAGCGCCACCAGGTTGAGCGCCGCGATCAGGTACAGGAACGCCCCCGACGCGGTGGTGCCGATGGTGCCCAGCACCTGATGGGTCGTCGAACCCTCGTCCATCAGGGTGCCCGCCAGCGCCGCCCCGCCGGCCACCAGCGCAGCCATCAGCACCACCATCGAGGAGTGCCCGAGCGCGAACCAGAAGCCCACCGAGACCGGCCGGCGGCCGTCCGCCATCAGCTTGCGGGTGGTGTTGTCGATCACCGCGATGTGGTCGGCGTCGAAGGCGTGCCGCATGCCCAGCGTGTAGGCCGTGATGCCCAGGCCCACGCCGAACACCTGGGTACCCACCTGGTACTTCTCCGGCACCACCAGGAACAGCAGCGTCCCGAACGCCGCCACGTGCAGGGCCAGGATCACCGCCATCAGGCCGGCGGTGCGCAAGGTGTCCTCGCGCCGCCAGCGGAAAGCAGGAAGAGGGGAGCCCGGGACGTTTCCGGGCACGGTCGAATTGGACGCGGTCATCCGCGCATCACGCTCCAGCACCTCGTGGATCACTTCGTGAGATGCCGTGGCCGGTCTCCTGGCTGACGGGGTGTTCGGCGTCGGCGCCCGGCCTTCCCGGCCGCGAGCGGCCAGTGGCACGAGGTGGGAGCCGACGACTCCCCGATCACAGTGGCGAGGGCCGCTCCGGACTCCTGTGACGAGCACAGTGCACCGGCTTCCCGAACACCACGGCCCGCCCACCGTAGATCCGGCCACCACGCGGCGGCAAGAGCGTCACACCGCGCAGGTGTCGAAGATCACGCCCGCCCGGCGGCTGACGGCGCGTCACGCCATCCAGAAGAACACGCAGGTCATCCGCTTCTCGTCCAGGGTGGAGCCGTAGTACTCGGTCGCGGTGTGCATCAGGTTGGCGGTGTACAGCAGCAGCCGGTTGTAGCGGTGCGGAACGGCCAGATCCTCGGTGAACGAGTCCGGCGGGACGAAACGGGTGCCGAGCGCGTCCACCAGATTGTTGTGCGGGGCGACCACGGTGTTCCCGCCGAGCCGGCCCCCCGGCAGGCTCTGTCGGTAGAAGCTCGTCCCGCACCGCTTCGGCACGTTCGGGTTGAGGTACAGCACGGCGGCGTACCGGCACAGCGACCGCGAATCGGTGTGCGGCCGCGGCTCGCACTCCCCCTCCCCCACCACCTGCACGCAGTTGTGGTTGAACGTGCCGCCCTCGGCCTCGCTCAACGCCCAGATCCGCGGCGCCTGCACGGTCTCCCGCACCAGCTTCTCGACGTGCGCCAACTCCTCCGGCTCCAGCCCGGGCATCGCCCGCAACCCCGGCCAGGGCTCCGGCCTGTGCGGATACCCCTCGTCCCAGTCGGTACGCGCCAGATGCCGGGCCCGCACCGCATCCGGATCCGGCAGGACATCGTCCAGCACCCAGTAGTCACGCCCCTTGGTGGGCTTGCGGTACGGGAGGACCGGAAGGGCCGGAGTCGGGCGCGGGCCCTGGAACGGTTGCACGGGCATGGACCCGACAATAGGAGCGCGCCCCGAACCCCTCGCCCAAGGGCCGGTCAACCTTCCGTCAAGGCTTCCCCACTACCCTCCGTGATGACGACCCGTCATGCCTGCTGGCAGCGCGGGCACCAGAACAGGTTCCGGGCCGCCAACTCCTCGGTCCGCACCGGGGTTTCACACACCAGACACGGCTGATCCTGCCGCCGGTACACGTACACCTCACCACCGTGGTCGTCCACCCGCGGCGGACGCCCCATCGCCTCCGGCGTGTGCTCCGGCCGCACGGTGTCGATCCGCCCCGCCGCGACACCGTCATGCATCAGCGCCACCAGATCCGCCCAGATCGCGTCCCACTCGGCCCGGCTCAGATCCCGCCCCGCCCGGTGCGGACTGATCCCCAACCGGAACAGCACCTCCGCGCGATACACGTTGCCGACACCCGCCAGCACCTTCTGATCCATCAGCAACGCGGCCACCGTCGTCCCGCTCCGCGAGATCCGCTGCCACGCCGCATCCCCCACCTCCCCCGGCCGCAACGGATCCGGCCCCAGCCTGCGATGCACCGCCGCCTTCTCCCCCGGCGTCAGCACCTCGCACGCCGTCGGCCCCCGCAGATCCGCGTACCCACTCCCGTTCTCCATCCGCAACCGCACCTGCCCCACCGGCTCCGGGGCCTCCCCCACCCCGAACTCGTACTTCCCGTACAACCCGAGATGCACATGCAGCCAGTCGTCGCCGAACCCCAGGAACAGATGCTTCCCGTGCGCCTCCGCAACCTCCAACACCCGCCCGTCCAGCAGCCCCGCCCCCTCCGCGAAGCGCCCCTGCGGCGACGAAACCCGCACCGCCCGCCCCCCGAACAGCTCCCCGTTCAACCCGGCCAACCGATGCACCACATGCCCCTCGGGCACCCGCGCCACCTCCACATTCGTTCCCGTCCAACACCCCCATTCTCCCCGCCCCCACCGACACCCCGGCAGAGCCGGCCTGCGCGCAGCGCTCGTCGCGGGTCGGGTTGCGCGGCGCGGGTGGAGGGAGCTCCCCGCAGGGGGTCAGCGTTGGTGGAGGCGGGAGAGGATCGCCTGGTCGAGCGCGGCGGCCGTCTCGGGGACGGTGAGGTTGGAGTTGTCGATGATGGGGAGGCCGGAGGTGCGCCAGCCGGCCATGCGGCCGTGGATGCGGGCCACTTCGTCGTCGGAGAGGCGGCGGTTGCCGGAGCGTTCGGCGTTGCGGGCGAGGACGCGGTCGAGGCCGGGGAGGAGGACGACGGGGATCATGCCGGGGCCGATGTGGCGCTTCCAGCCGCCGAGGCCGATCGCGGGGCGGTCGGGGAAGACGGCGTCGTCGATGATGCAGGAGATGCCGTTGGCGAGGTAGTTGCGGCAGGCGAAGCCGCAGGTGCGCCGGGCGAGGCGGTACTGGGCCTCGGAGGCGGTGTTCCAGCCGGACTGCGGGTTGGCGAACCCGGCCTGGACCCACTCGCGGACGTCGTCGAGGCTGATGTGCGCGGTGGGGGTGGGACGGCGTTCGGCCCAGTAGCGGGCGACGGTGGTCTTGCCGGCGCCGGCCGCGCCGATCAGCAGGACGGCGATCGGTCCGACGGGCAGCGGGGCGGCCGGTGCGGGCATCGGCGGTGGCGCGGCAGGGAGTTGGACGGTGCCGCCGCTGGGGAGCAGGAAGTGCCCGGTGCCGCCGGGGACGACGGGCGCGACGGCCTTGAGCGGGACGGTCGGCCGGTCAGGGCGGGTGGCGATCGGCCCGAGGGTGGGTATGGCCTGGGTGGTGGCGGGCAGTACCGGTGCGGGGTACGGCTGTTGAGGGGCCGTCGGATACGGGGGCGTCCCCGGGCGGGGCGGCACCTGGCCCCCCGGATGGTGGCTCTGCGCGTACTGGCTCACCGTCACCTCCCTGCGCCGAATGTACACGTCGGCCCGGTGGCGGGCACAAGTCCGCCACCGGGCCGCGCGGTGCTCAGCGGGTGGTCAACTGTTCGGCGAGTGCCCGCAGGGCGAGTTCGTACGAGCCGAGACCGAAGCCCGCGATGGTGCCGGAGGCGACCGCGGCGATGACCGAGGTGTGCCGGAAGGTCTCGCGGGTGTACGGGTTGGAGATGTGCACCTCGATGAGCGGGGCGGTGCGCTGTGCGGCGGCGTCCCGCATCGCGTACGAGTAGTGGGTGAACGCGCCGGGGTTGATCACCACGGGGGTCTTGGCGTCCGCCGCTTCGTGCAGCCAACCGACCATCTCGGCCTCGGAGTTGGTCTCCCGGACCTCGACCGAGAGCCCGAGCTCCGCGCCCAGGGCAGCACAGCGCGCAACGAGCCCCGCGTACGACGTGGAACCGTACACGTCGGGCTCTCGGGAGCCCAGCCGGCCCAGGTTGGGGCCGTTCAGGACGAGCACCGGGACGGCGGTCATCCGGAGACCTCCGCGTACGCGGCGACCAGCAGCGACGGGTCGGGGCCTTCGAGGACGGAGGTCTTGGCGAGGCCGTCGAGGACGATGAAGCGCAGCAGGTCGCCACGCGACTTCTTGTCGATCTTCATGGCGTCCAGCAGCTTCGGCCAGGCATCCGCCCGGTAGCTGAGCGGCAGGCCGACCGAGGCCAGTACGGTGCGGTGCCGGTCGGCGGTGGCGTCGTCCAACCGCCCGGCCAGGCGGCCGAGTTCGGCGGCGAAGACCATGCCGATGGAGATCGCCGCGCCGTGCCGCCACTTGTAGCGCTCGTTGCGTTCGATGGCGTGGCCGAGGGTGTGGCCGTAGTTGAGGATCTCACGGCGGCCGGATTCCTTGAGGTCGCCGGAGACCACGTCGGCCTTGACCTGGATGGCCCGCCGGATGAGTTCCAGGGTGTGCGGGCCGGCGGGGGTGGTGGCGGCCGCGGGGTCCTGCTCGATCAGGTCGAGGATCACCGGGTCGGCGATGAAGCCGGCCTTGATCACCTCGGCGAGGCCGGAGACGTAGTCGTGCTTGCCGAGGGTCTCCAGGGTGCCGAGGTCGGCCAGCACGCCCGCGGGCGGGTGGAAGGCGCCGACCATGTTCTTGCCTTCGGCGATGTTGATGCCGGTCTTGCCGCCGACCGCGGCGTCCACCATGCCGAGCAGCGTGGTGGGCACCGAGATCCAGCGCACCCCGCGCAGCCAGGTGGCGGCGACGAAGCCCGCCAGGTCGGTGGTCGAGCCGCCGCCCAGGCCGATGATGACGTCGCTGCGGGTGAAGCCGGTCTGGCCGAGCACCGACCAGCAGTACGCGGCGACCTCGACGCTCTTGGCGTCCTCGGCGTTCGGGACCTGCAGGACGATCGCCTCGTAGCCCTGGTCGACCAGGTCCTCGCGGATCGCCTCGCCGGTGGCCTCCAGCGCCTCCGGGTGGATGATCGCCACCCGCTTGGCCTTCGGGCCGATCAGCGGGGCGAGTTCGCCGAGCAGCTGGTGCCCGATCAGCACCTCGTACGGGGCGTGGCCGTCACTACCAGCAACGGCAATCCGAACGATGTCACTCATGAGGGTTCTTCAGCTCCAGTGCTTCAAGTACGGCGTCGGCGGCCTGCTCGGGCGTGCGGCCCTCGGTGTCGACCACGGCGGTGGCGACCTCCAGGTACAGCGGGCGGCGGGCCTCCATCAGTTCGCGCCAGCGGGCCCGGGGGTTGACCGCGAGCAGCGGGCGGGGGGCGTCCAGGCCGACCCGCTTGACCGCGTCGCCCAGCGCGACCTCCAGGAACACCACGGGCAGCGGGGCGAGCACTTCGCGCGTGGAAGGGGCCATCACGGCGCCCCCGCCGAGCGCGAGCACGCCTGCAAAGTCCGCACAGGCTGCCTCGACGGCTTCGCGCTCCAGCTGCCGGAAGTGCGGCTCGCCCTCGTCGACGAAGATCTCCGGGATGGGCTTGCCGGCCGTCCGCTCGATGTCCTCGTCGGTGTCGCGGAACGGCAGGCCGAGGCGCTCCGCGAGGACCCGCCCGACGGTGGACTTGCCACTGCCGGGCGGGCCGACCAGCACAACTACCGGGGCGCTCATCGGACGATCAGGTTGTCGAGGTACGACTGCACGTTGCGACGGGTCTCGGAGACGTTGTCGCCACCGAACTTCTCCGCCACCGCGTCGGCCAGCACCAGCGCCACCATCGCCTCGGCGACGATGCCGGCGGCCGGCACGGCGCACACGTCGGAGCGCTGGTGGTGCGCCTTCGCGGGCTCGCCGGTGCGCACGTCCAGCGTCTGCAGGGCGCGCGGGACGGTCGCGATCGGCTTCATCGCGGCCCGGACGCGCAGCAGCTCGCCGGTGGACAGTCCGCCCTCGGTGCCGCCGGAGCGGCCGGTGGCGCGCTTGACGCCCTCGGGGGTCGGCAGGATCTCGTCGTGCGCCTGGGAGCCGGGGATCCGGGCCAGTTCGAAGCCGTCGCCGACCTCGACGCCCTTGATCGCCTGGATGCCCATCAGCGCGGCGGCCAGCCGGGCGTCCAGGCGGCGGTCCCAGTGCACGTGCGAGCCGAGGCCGACCGGCACGCCGTACGCCAGCACCTCGACGACGCCGCCCAGGGTGTCGCCGTCCTTGTGAGCCTGGTCGATCTCGGCGACCATCGCCTTCGACGCGTCGGCGTCCAGGCAGCGCACCGGGTCCTCGTCCAGCCGGGCCTCGTCGGCGGGCAGCGGCAGCACCCCGGCCGGGGCCTTGGCGGCGGCCAGCTCGACCACGTGGCTGACGATCTCGATGCCGCAGGTCTCCTTCAGGTAGGAGCGGGCGACCACGCCGAGCGCGACCCGGGCGGCGGTCTCCCGGGCGCTGGCGCGCTCCAGGATCGGCCGGGCCTCGTCGATCGAGTACTTCTGCATGCCGGCCAGGTCGGCGTGGCCCGGGCGGGGGCGGGTCAGCGGCTCGTTGCGGGCCAGGCCCGCGAGCACCTCGGGGTCGACCGGGTCGGCCGACATGACCTGCTCCCACTTCGGCCACTCGGTGTTGCCGACCATGATCGCCACCGGCGATCCCATGGTCTCGCCGTGCCGGACACCGCCGAGGAACGTCACCTCGTCCTGCTCGAACTTCATCCGCGCGCCGCGACCATAACCGAGCCGCCGGCGGGCCAGCGCGTCGGCCACCATGGCGGTGGTGACCGGCACTCCGGCCGGCAGGCCCTCCAGCGTCGCGACCAGAGCGGGGCCGTGCGACTCCCCCGCCGTCAGCCAGCGCAAGCTACCCACCGAAAAGCTCCTTCGTCAGCGGCCCGCTCGCCGCGAACGGCGGCCGGTCCGGCGTCTCGTGCTGCCCGGCCGCGGAGCGCGGCGGGGCAAGCACCGATCCTTTCACGTCCGGGCGGCCGCCGGGGGCACGGTCCGCGTGGCGGACAGTGAACGTCCGCCGACGCCGCCCGGCCCGGCGGGCGAAGCCGCAGCTCAGGGCACCCGACATGGCCTCCGGACACCGCCGCCGTCTCACCACCGCGCCTGGCCGCCCGCGAGCGCGGACCCGACCGCAACCGCTCAGGACGCCGCCAGGGCCGCCTCGCCCGCCGCGCGCATCGCCGCCAGCGGGCCCTGCTCGACGCCCGTGAACCGCTCGAACTGGAGCACCGCCTGGTGCACCAGCAGGTCCAGCCCGCCGAGCACCGTGCCGCCCCGCTCCTGGCAGGCCGCGGCCAGCGCGGTCGGCCACGGGTGGTACAGCACGTCGAACAGCACCCCGGGAGTACCGGTCAGCTGCGCGGCGAAGCCGTCGGTGGCCCCGACCGGCGTGGTGGAGACCGTCAGCGGCCCGGCCAGCGCCTGCACCGAGTCCGCCCAGTCGGCGGTGCGCACCGCCACCCCGAGCTTCTCCCCCAACTCCCGCATCTCGGCGGCCCGTTCGGCACTGCGCACATACACGGTGACGTCGCCGTCGCAAATCTGCCCGAGCGCCGCCAGCGCGGACGAGGCGGTGGCCCCGGCGCCCAGCACTGCCGCCGATTCCACCCGTTCGACGCCCCGCTCGCGCAGCGCGTTGACCAGCCCGGGAACGTCCGTGTTGTCACCGTGCCGCCGCCCGTCCGGCCCGAACACCACGGTGTTGACGGCGTCCACGGCCCGCGCGGTGTCGCTGACGGTGTCCAGCAGCGGCAGGATCGCCCGCTTCAGCGGCATGGTCAGCGACAGCCCGGCCCAGTTGGCGTCCAGCCCGATGACGAACGCCTCCAGCCCGGCCTCGTCGACCTCGTACCGGTCGTAGCGCCACTCGTCCAGGCCGAGCGCGGCATAACCGGCCCGGTGCAGGACGGGCGAGAGCGAGTGGGCAATCGGCGAGCCGAGCACGGCGGCCCGGTGCGGGTTGGTCACGACACGATCCTTCGGGGAGTTCGGTACAGGTGGACGTCGATCGGGTCCTCGGACGCGAACCCGAAACCGTGCCGCTCGTACAGCCGCCGGGCAGGGCTGCCCTGCAGCACGGTCAGCCGAACGGCCAGACCGTCAACCGTATCCAGCACGGAGCGCAGCACGGCGGTGCCGAGGCCGCGGCCGTGCAGCGCCGGGTCGAGGTAGAAGTGCTCCAGCACCAGCGTGCCGGGCCGCTCCCCGTCCGGGCGGAGCGTCAGGCAGCCCGCCGGCGGCGGAAACCCGGGCACCTCCAGCACCGAGGTGTGCGCGGGCCGGTACCCGTCACGCATCCGCTGCCGGACCCGGTGCTCGTCAAAACGGCCGAGCCGTTCCAGGTCGGGACGCATCGCCACCGCCCGCAGCTCGACCAGCGCCTCCAGGTCTTCGTCCGTCGCGGGGCGCAGCGCCCATTCGGTCACACGGCGCCCCGGCGGGTGCGGGCGGTCCAGCGGCCCTCGCTGTGCCCGATCCGGATCGGGTGTCCGAAGCAGTCGGAGACCAGCTCGGTGGTGAGCACCTCCGCGGCCGGGCCCGCAGCGGTGACCACTCCGTCGCGCAGCAGCAGCGCGTGGCTGGTGGTCTCCGGCAGCTCCTCCAGGTGGTGGGTGACCAGCACCGAGGCCACCTCGGGAAAGCGGCGGCGCAGCTCGTCCAGGCTCTCCAGCAACTGCTCACGCGCCGTCAGATCGAGCCCGGTCGCGGGCTCGTCGAGCAGCAGCAGCCGGGGCGCGGGCATCAGCGCGCGGGCGATCAGCACCCGCCCGCGCTCGCCCTGCGAGAGCGTCGTCCAGGCACTGTCGGCCCGGTGCTCGACGCCCAGTGTGTGGATCAACTCCTCGGCGTGGTCGAGCTGTTCGGCCGTCGGCTTGCGGAACGGATCCGGCTCGATCGACTGGGTGACCCCGGTCAACACCACCTGACGCACCGTCAACGGCGAACGCAACGGATGCCGCGGATTGACATGCCCGAGATGCGCCCGCAACTCCCGCACATCGACCCGGCCCAACTGCCGCCCGAGCACCTTCACACTGCCCGCCGTCGGATGCTGCACCGCGCCCAGCAGCGAAAGCAACGTGCTCTTCCCCGCCCCGTTCGCCCCGAGCACCGCCCAGTGCTCCCCGGCCCGGACGGTCAGCGACACGTCCTTCAGCAGGTACCGCCCGTCGCGGACCACATCCACATGAGCGGCTTCCAGCAACGGCGCTCCGGCCGGGTGTTCCTGGTTCTGCGGCGTCTCCATGCGCCTCACGCTACCGGCCCGCCCCCGCCCGACCGCAAAGCCGTATCGCCAGCCGGACCGGCCGGCGCTGCTCTGCGGTCAGGCCGTGGAGCACCGTCAGGACTTGCAGGTGACAGTCTTGGAGTCGTACTTCATGCCCTTGCCGATGCACCACGCCTCGGTGTTCTTGGCGTGCTCCGCGCCGGTCGCCGCGAACTTGGTCTCCTGCGGCGAGACGGCCAGCCAGAACACCCAGTCGCCCGGCGTCGGGTTGAGGACGGCGTCGAGCGCCTCCTTGCCGGGGTTGCCGATCGGGGTCGGCGGCAGGCCGGGGTTGATGTACGAGTTGTACTTGTTCGAGCCGTCGTTGATTTCCTTGTCTTCCAGCTTGGTGCGGCCCAGCGAGTACTGGAGGGTGGTGTCCACCGCCAGCTTGTGCTGGGTGACGTTGGTGGTCAGCCGGTTGGAGATGGCACGGGCCATCTTGCCGAAGTCCTCCGAGTTGTTGCCCTCGGCCTGCAGGATGCTGGCCTCGGTCACCACCTCGTACGCGTTCCTCAGGCCGATCTTCTGCGCCGCCTCGTCCAGCTTGAGCTCGTCGTACTTCTGAACGGCGTTCGTCACCATCTGCTTCAGCAGTTCCTCGGGCTTCATGCCGTCGGCGACCGAGTAGCGGGCCGGCCAGAGGAAGCCCTCCGGGTTGTTGTTGGCGTACGCGGGCAGGCCCAGGCTGCCGGCCTGGTCCTTGGCGATCTTGCCGGTGGTGCCCTTGTCGAGCTTCAGCTTCTCGTCGATCTTGGCGTAGATGTCTACGGACTTCAGACCCTCGGGGATGATCAGCGCGTTGCCGCCGTTCGACTCCAGCAGCACCTTGAACGCTGCGGCGCCGGACATCTGGTGCTTCATCGTGTAGACGCCGGGCTGGATGCCTCGCCCCTTGGGGTCCTTCTGGTACGCGACGCTGAAGGCCTTGATGCTCTTGACCACGCCGGCGTCCTTCAGGGTCTTGCCGATCGCGTCGCCACCCGCGCCGGAAGCGACGGTGATGTTGACCGAGCCGCTGCCGTCACCCGAGAAGTCCGGCGGCGGGCCGAACCGATCCTGGTACATGCCGTAGCCCCACCAGCCGGCGCCGCCCGTCGCACCGAGCAGCACCAGGGCGACCACCAGGCAGGCGCCGCTGTTGCGGCGGCCCGACTTCTTGCCCTTCTCCTTGCGCTTGCGCTCGGCCTCGCGGGAGTTGTCCTGCTCGGAGAGGAACGAACCGCCCCTCTCCTCCTCGGCGTACTCGTCCTCGGCCCACTGCTCGGGCTCGCCCGCACGCTCGTCGAACGCGTCCGGCTCGGCCACAGCAGGCGCCCCCGGGTTGTCGAGCGCCGCGGCCTCCGCCTCCCAGTCGATGCCGTCCGGACCGGGCCCCCCGGCCGGCTCGGCCCGCCGGGCCTGCGGCTGAGCGCCCTGGGCCTGCACCGGCTGCGCCATGCCCTGCTGGGACATGCCCGGCTGCTGAACGACCTGCTGCTGCAAGCCCTGCTGCTGCACGCCCTGCTGGGGCATGCCCTGCTGTATCGGCTGCTGCATGCCCTGCTGGACGAACTGCTGCTGACCGCCCTGGGTGCCACCGCGCTGCTGCGGGTAGCCCTGACCGCCCATCTGCATCTGCTGCTGAGGCACACCCTGCTGCGGCATCTGCTGCTGCGGAACGCCCTGCTGCGGCATCGCCTGCCCGGGCACGAAGCCCTGCTCCTGGCCGAACTGCTGCTGCACGAACTGCTGCTGACCGCCCTGCGCCATCCCCTGCTGGGGCATGACCTGCTGCGGATACCCCTGCGGCTGCTGCTGGACGAAGCCCTGCTGCTGCGAATAGCCCTGGCCACCCATCGGCGCCTGCTGCTGCGGTACCTGCTGCATCTGCTGCTGCGGGAACCCCTGCTGCGGCACGCCTTGTTGCGGCACACCCTGCTGCTCGAGGTACCCCTGCGGGTACTGCTGCCCGAGGTCCTGCTGACCGTACTGCGGGGGCTGCTGCTGTTCTCCGGGGAACCACGCCTGGTCGCCCTGGGCACCGTAGCGCCCGCTCTGATCAGTCATTGATCCCCTTACCGCGTCCAGGGTGTCCGTCGAACGGGCGCGCTAGTAAACGCCCGTGCTGGGAGACGTTACCGTACCGCAGCGTAGCCAACGGGCGTCGCTCCCTGTTGATCAGGGGACGGAAGGTGCGGGGGCGGAGTCGGTCGGGGACGGGTTCTGTGCACGGTGTGCGTTGAACTCGTCGACGTTCTTCCGTTGTTGGTCGGAGCTGTCGGTGAAGCGGGTGTCGCCGGGTTGGACGGTCACGAAGTACAGCCAGTCACCGTCGGCGGGGTGGATCGCGGCGCGCAGCGCGTCCCGGCCGGGGTTGCCGATGGGGGTGGGTGGCAGGCCGGGGTGGGCGTAGGTGTTGAACGGGGAGTCGAGCCTGGTGTCGGCCACGGTGGTGGTGAGGGTGGAGCGGCCGAGCGCGTAGTTGATGGTGGAGTCGAGCTGCAGCGGCATGTTCTTCGCCAGCCGGTTGTAGACGACCCGGGCGACCTTGGCCATGTCCTCGGGGTTGTCGGCCTCGGCCTGGGCGAGGCTGGCGACGGCGAGCACGCCGTAGGGGGAGATGTTGTTCGCGGCGGCGGCGTCGGCGATCGCGCCGCCGCCGAGCTCGGTGTCGGCTTCCTTCACCATTTCCTGGAGCAGGCTGAGTGCCGTGGTGTCGCCGGTGACGGGGTAGGTCGCCGGGAACAGGTAGCCCTCGGGGTGACCGCTCGCGTCGGCGGGCAGCCCGAGTTCGGCGAGGTGCTCTTCGACGGTGGCCTTGGTGGTGCCGGCGGCCAGGCCGAGCCGGGAGTCGATGGCGGCGTAGACCTGGGTGGAGCGCCAGCCTTCGGGGATGGTCAGGGCGTTGGCGTTGGCGGGGTCGAGCAGCATGTTGAGTGCCGCGGTGGCCGACATCTTCTCCTTGAGGGTGTAGGTGCCGGGTTGGATCCGGTTGCTGGCCGGACTCTTGGCGGCGGCCTCGGTGAACGCCCTGGTGGAGGCGACGACGTGTTTGGCCGTCAGGGTCTTGCCGATCTGGGTGACGCTGGCGCCCTGGGCCACCGACACCTGTACCCGTCCGGTGCCGGCGCCGGCGAAGTCGGGGGCGGGTTTCTTGCCCTCGGGCCAGACCAGGAACAGCGCGACGGCGCCGGCGGTCGCCACCCCGAGCAGGCCGGCCACGCTGAGGCAGCAGGCGGCGCCGGTGCGCAGTCGGCCGGGGTCCGGCGGCTCGACGCCGTACGGCAGGCCGGGCGGGGCGCCCTCGGGTTCGAGGACGGGAGCGCCGAGGTGACCGGGGGTCAGTCCGGGGGCGGTGTACGGGTCGGTCACGGTGGGGCCTCCCGGCGGCGGGCAAACGATCGGGGCCCGTGCGGACGCGCGTCCGCACGGGCCCCGATCGGGAACCTAGACCTGGCCGGTCAGGCCACCGGCTCGACACTCTCGCCGGGTGCGCGTCCGCTCACCCGTTCGGTCTCAAGCGCGGACTGGAGGATCACCACGGCCGCGGCCTGGTCGATCACCGAGCGGCCCTTCTTCGAGGACCGGCCGGAGGCGCGCAGCCCGGCGGCGGCGGTGACGGTGGTCATCCGCTCGTCCACCAGCCGCACGCCGACCGGGTAGGTCAGCATGGCCAGCCGGCCCGCGTACTCGCGGACCTTGGCGGCGGCCGGGCCTTCCTTGCCGCTCAGTGAGCGCGGCAGGCCGACCACCACCTCGATCGCGTCGTACTCCTCGACGATCGCCTTGAGCCGGGCCTGCGAGCGGCCCCCGGCGGGGACGGTCTCCACGGGTGTGGCGATCAGCCCATCGGGGTCGCAGACCGCGACCCCGATCCGGGCGTCACCCACATCGACGGCGATCCGCCGGCCGCGCCGGAAGACCTTCTCTTCGGTGTGCTCCTCGCTCACGCGCGCTCGGCCACCAGTGCCCGGACGGCCTCGATCGCCTCGCCGACGGCGGCCGGGTTGGTGCCGCCGCCCTGCGCCACGTCGTCCTTGCCGCCACCGCCGCCGCCGAGCGTCTTCGCCGCGGTGCGGACCAGCTCGCCGGCCTTGATGCCGCGGGCGCGGGCGTCCTCGCTGGTGGCGATGACGGTCAGCGGGCGGTCATTGGCGACGGTGAACGCCGCGACCACGGCCGGGCGGTTGCCGAGCCGGGCACGGACGTCCAGCACCAGCTTGCGCAGCTCGTCCGCACCGGTGCCGTCACCGACCCGGGCGGCGACCAGGGCCACGCCCTTGACGTCCTCCGCGCCCTCGGCGAGGCCCGCGGCGGCCTGCAGCACCTTCTCGGCGCGGAACTTCTCGATCTCCTTCTCGGCGTCCTTGAGCTTGGCGAGCATGCCGGAGATCTTCTCCGGGAGCTCCTCCGGACGGCCCTTTACCAGCTCGGTGAGCTGGGAGACCACGGTGTGCTCGCGGGCCAGGAACTTGTACGCGTCGACGCCGACCAGCGCCTCCACGCGGCGCACGCCGGAGCCGATCGAGGACTCGCCGAGCAGCTTCACCAGGCCCAGCTGGGCGGTGTTGCCGACGTGCGTGCCACCGCACAGTTCCTTGGAGAAGTCGCCGATGGTGACCACGCGGACCGAGTCGCCGTACTTCTCGCCGAACATCGCGATGGCGCCCTGCTTGCGGGCCTGGTCCATCGTCATGACCTCGGCGGTGACGTCCAGCTCGCGGGTCAGCACGTCGTTGATCTTCTGCTCGACGTCGACCAGCACGCTGCCGGGCACGGCGGCGGGCGAGCCGAAGTCGAAGCGGAAGCGGCCCGGCGCGTTCTCGGAGCCGGCCTGGGCGGCCGTCGGGCCGAGCGCGTCGCGCAGCGCCTGGTGGGTCAGGTGGGTCGCCGAGTGGGCGCGGGCGATGGCCCGGCGGCGCTCGGTGTCGATGGTGGCGTACGCGGACGCGCCGAGCACCACCTCGCCGAACAGCACCCCGCCGGAGTGCACGATGACGCCCGGCACCGGCTGCTGCACGTCGCGGATCTCGACGACCGCGCCGGAGTCCAGCCGGATCCGGCCGTGGTCGGCGAGCTGGCCGCCGCCCTCGGCGTAGAACGGGGTGCGGTCGAGGATCAGCTCGACCTCGTCGCCCTCGCTGGCGGCCGGCGACGGGACGCCGTCCACCAGCAGGCCGACCACGGTGGCCTCGCCCTCGGTGTGGTTGTAGCCGGTGAAGACGGACGCGCCGGCGCTGTCGGCGACCTCGCGGTACGCGGCGACGTCGGCGTGGCCCATCTTCTTCGCCTTGGCGTCGGCCTTGGCGCGGTCCCGCTGCTCCTGCATCAGGCGGCGGAAGCCGGCCTCGTCGACCTGGAGGCCCTGCTCCTCGGCCATCTCCAGGGTCAGGTCGATCGGGAAGCCGTAGGTGTCGTGCAGCTTGAACGCCTGCTCGCCGGAGAGCACCACGCTGCCGCCGGCCTTGGTCTCGGTGACGGCGGCGTCCAGCAGGTTGGTGCCGGAGCGCAGGGTCTGCAGGAAGGCGTTCTCCTCGGCGACCACGACCGTCTCGATGCGCTTGCGGTCGGTCTCCAGCTCCGGGTACTGCGGGGCCATCGCCTTGATCGAGATGTCGATCAGGTCCTTGGCGACCGGCCCGGTGGCGCCGAGCAGGCGCATGTTGCGGATCGCGCGGCGCAGGATGCGGCGCAGCACGTAACCGCGGCCCTCGTTGCCGGGGGTGACGCCGTCACCGACCAGCATCAGCGCGGTGCGGAAGTGGTCGGTGACCACGCGCAGCGAGACGTCCGACTTGTGGTCGGCACCGTAGGTGTGGCCGGTGAGCTCGGCGGCGCGGTCGAGGATCATCCGGCTGGTGTCGATCTCGAACAGGTTGTCGACGTCCTGCAGGACGGCGGCGAGACGCTCCAGGCCGAGGCCGGTGTCGATGTTCTTGCTCGGCAGGTCGCCGAGGATCTCGAACCCGTCCTTGCCGTCGCCGTGGCCGCGCTCGTACTGCATGAAGACCAGGTTCCAGATCTCCAGGTAGCGCTCGCCGTTGACCGCCGGGCCGCCCTCCTCGCCGTACGCGGGGCCGCGGTCGTAGTTGATCTCCGAGCACGGGCCGCACGGGCCGGGAACGCCCATCGACCAGAAGTTGTCCTTCATGCCCAGGCGCTGGATCCGCTCGGACGGGACGCCGATGACGTCACGCCAGATCTGCTCGGCCTCGTCGTCGTCCTTGTAGACGGTGATCCAGAGCTTCTCGGGGTCCAGGCCGTAGCCGCCGTCCGCGACGGAGCTGGTGAGCAGCTCCCAGGCGAACTTGATGGCGCCTTCCTTGAAGTAGTCGCCGAACGAGAAGTTTCCGCACATCTGGAAGAACGAGCCGTGCCGGGTGGTCTTCCCGACCTCCTCGATGTCCAGGGTGCGGACGCACTTCTGCACGCTGGTGGCGCGCGAGAACTGCGGCTTGACCTCGCCGAGGAAGTACGGCTTGAAGGGCACCATGCCGGCGTTGACCAGCAGCAGGGTGGGGTCGTCGGCGACCAGCGAGGCCGACGGTACGACGGTGTGGCCGCGCTCCTCGAAGAAGCGCAGCCAGCGGCGGCGGATCTCTGCCGACTCCATCAGTGGGGGTCCTTCCGATCGGTCGTGCTGCCCGGCAGCTCGCGCTGACGGGGCTTGGCAACGATTGTCTGGGGGGTGGTGCGGCGGGTGCCGCGGGACGTGGGCAGGGCGGCGGCCGGGGAGCCCGGGGCCGCCGAGATAGCTCGGCCACCGCTCGACCCGGCCGCACCGCTGAGCGTGCGGCGGCGGGGCGGCTCGACGACCGCGGTGCCGTCCAGGCCGAGGTCGGCGCGCAGCTGCTGCTCGCGCTCGGCCATGCCGGCCTTCACGTCGCGGGCGAACTGCTGGGCGGCATCGCCGAGTTGGAGCGCGCCGCGGGCGGCGGTGCCGGACAGCGAGTCGGGCGTGAGGCGGTGCACCGCCTCGTTGGCCTTGTTCATGGCCCAGACGGTGGCGCCCGCGCCGACCGCCATCCAGAAGATTCTGCGCACCATCGCCGGTCAGCCCCTCACGGCCCGGCGGACCCGGGCCAGCAGCCCGCCGCGCGGCGCGGTCGCGGCCCGAACCTCGGCCCGGATCAGCCGGGCCAGCTCCTCGCGCTCACCGCTCTGCTGCGGCACCACGGGCCCGGCCTGCTGCCGGTTCACGGCCCGGCGCACGCCGTAGCTGAACGCGGCCAGCTTCACCAGCGGCCCGCCGACGGTGGCAGCCACCGTCGAGGACAGCGCCTTGGCGTCGGCCGCCGCGTCCTGGACGTTGGCGGTGATCTCGTCGACCCGCTCCAGCTGCTCGTGCGCGCTGCGGACGGCGGCGTTCGCGTCCTGCAGCAGCGGCACGGCCTGCTCGGTGACGGCGGAGACCAGGACGGTCGCCTCCCGCAGCACCTTGGACAGCCGGACCAGGACCACGGCGAGCAGGGTGACCAGGACCGCCCAGAAGACGGCGACCAGCAGCCCGGCCAGCTCTCCCACGGACACCTTCGCGCGCTCCCTCGCCTGTCGCTGCGACACTCTTGCAATCCGGGGTTGCGCAACTATCACAATCCCAGAGCTGAACCCTACCGTGGCGGCCGACCGCTCCCCGACCGGATATCGGCAGGTACGCCCGCCCCCGAACCGGTCGGATGTGCGAACACCGCGCGTAACCTACCGCCCGGTCACCTCGTTGGGGAGTTGGCTCGCGGAAGCGCGCGCCCACCGGTGAACGGGTTCCTAGCGACGGGGGCGTCCCTATGGATGGCATGGCGGCAGCGCCGAGAGAACCGGGCCGACTGCCCGCCGAAGCCACCCCGTTCATCGGCCGGGCCGCCGAACTCGAGGCCCTGACCGCCCTGTTGGGCCGCTCCCGGCTGGTCACCGTGACCGGCCCGGGCGGGGTCGGCAAGTCCCGGCTGGCGCTGCGGGCCGCCGCCCGGCTCGCCCCCGATTTCCCGGACGGCACGCGCCTCGCCGACCTCGCGCCGGTCCGTGATCCGCTGCTGCTCGGCCCCGCCGTACGGGCCGCCCTGGACCCCACCGGCCGGTTCCCGCTCGCCGACCGCCGCGTGCTGCTGGTGCTGGACGGCTGCGAGCACCTGGTCGACGCCTGTGCCGAACTGGTCGACTCGCTGCTGCGCGCCGCGCCCGGGCTGCGGGTGCTGGCCACCTCCCGCCAGTCGCTGCGGGCGGCCGGCGAGCACCTACTGCCGCTGGCCCCGCTGCCGGTCGAACCGGGAGACGGCGGGGCCGACTCGGAGGCGATGCGGCTGTTCGCCGACCGGGCCGCCGCCGCCCGGCCCGGCTTCCGCCTGGCGGGCGCCAACCGCGCCGAGGTGGCGCTGCTCTGCCGCCGCCTGGACGGCCTCCCGCTGGCCCTGGAGCTGGCCGCCGGCCGGTTGCGCGCGCTGTCCGTGGAGCAGCTGCTGGCCCGGCTGGACGACCGCTTCCGGCTGCTCACCGGCGGCGGCCGCACCGCCCCCTCCCGGCACCGGACGATGCGCACAGCGATCGGCTGGAGCCACGAACTCTGCACCATGCAGGAACGTTTACTCTGGGCCCGCCTGTCGGTCTTCGCCGGCGACTTCGACCTGGACGCCGCCGAATACGTCTGCGGCGGCCACGGGCTGGACCTCGACGACGTCCTCGCCCTGCTCGACTCGCTGGCCGACAAGTCCGTCCTGGAACGCCAAGACGGCGAACCCGCCCGGTTCCGGATGCTCGAAACCCTGCGCGACTACGGCGGCCACTGGCTGCGGGCCGGCGACGACCACCGGCGGCTGCTGCGCCGCCACCGCGACTGGTACCTGGGCGTCGCCACCTGGGGCGAGGTCGAGTGGTTCGGCCCCCGGCAGGCCGAGACCGCCGAACGCACCCGGCTCGCCCACCCGAACCTGCGCGCCGCCCTGGAGTTCTCGCTCACCGAACCCGGCGAGGAACAGCCCGCCCTCACCCTGGCCGGCGCCCTCTGGTACTTCTGGCTCGGCACCGGCCTGCTCGGCGAGGGCCGCCACTGGCTCGACCGCGCCCTCGCCCGCGCCCCCGAAGCGACCGAAGCCCGCGCCAAGGCCCTCTGGGTCACCGGCCACCTCGCCACCCTCCAGGGCGACCCGGCCCGCGCCCGCCCCGCCCTCGAGCGGTGCCACCGCCAGGCCCTGGCCACCGGCGACCGCCGGGCCCTCGCCCACGCCGTCCACCGCCAGGGCTGCGCCGCCCTGATCGGCGACGACCCGGCCCGCGCCGCCGAACTCCTCGACGAGGCCCTGCGGCACTACACCGCCCTCGGCGAGCTCGACACCCACGTCCTGATGGCCATGGCCGAACTCGCCCTGGCCCACCTGTTCCTCGGCGACGACCCGGGCGCCGCCGCCTGGGCGGAACGCGTCCGGCAGACCTGCGAGGCGCACGGCGAGCAGTGGGCGCACGCCTACGGCCTGTACACGCTGGCCCACGCCCGCCGGCAGTCCGGCGAACCGCGGGCCGCCCGGGGCTTCGCCCGCGACTCGATCCGCCTCACCCACCCGCTGGGCGACCCGCTCGGCCTCGCCCTCGCGATGGACCTGCTGGCCCTGCTCACCGCCGAGGACCCCGCCCCCGACCCGTACGAGGCGCGCGTCCTGCAGGGCGCCGCCCACCGGCTCTGGACGGCCCTCGGCACCCCGTTCCTCGGCTCCCGCACCTTCCGCGGCCCGCACCGCACCTGCGAGCAGCGCGCCCGCGCCGCCCTCACCGCGCAGCAGTACGAGGAAGCGTTCCGGCTCGGCACCCGCCTCGACCTCGACACCGCCGTCCACCGCGCCCTGAACACCTGACCGGAAACGGGAAACGCCCCCGCGGTCCGAAGACCGAGGGGGCGTTCCGCTCGCGGGTCAGCGCGAGTAGTACTCGACGACCAGCTGCTCGTCGCAGACAACCGGAACCTCGCGGCGCTGCGGCGCGCGGTCCAGGCGGAAGGCCAGGGCCTTCAGGTTGACCTCGAGGTACTTCGGGGTCTGGCCCTCGCCGGCGTTGCCACCCTCGCGAGCCACCTGGAAGGGGACCTTCTCCTTGGACTTTTCCTTCACCGTGACGACGTAGCCCGGCTTCATCTGGAACGACGGCTTGTTGACCTTCGAGCCGTTGACCTCGATGTGACCGTGCACGACCATCTGGCGGGCCTGGTAGATGGTGCGGGCGATGCCCGAACGCAGAACCAGGGCGTCGAGGCGGACCTCCAGCAGGGCGACGAGCGCCTCACCGGTCTTGCCCTCGACCTTCTTGGCGGCCTCGAAGGCACGCGCCATCTGCTTCTCGCTGAGGTCGTACTGCGCGCGCAGACGCTGCTTCTCGGTCAGACGGACCTTGTAGTCAGAGTTCTGCTTGCGGCCACGGCCGTGCTGGCCGGGCGGGTACGGGCGGGCCTCGAAGTACTTGACGGACTTCGGGGTCAGCGGAACGCCGAGAGCACGGGCGATCTTGACCTTGGGGCGCTTCTGGTTCGCCATGTTTCCTTTTCCTGTTCAGATACGGCTGTCACCAGGTGTTGACGGAGGACGCTTCTCGCGGCCCGGAGAAAAACCGTCCGTCGCCGGATGGTCAGCCGCTCTCCGCGACCGGGCACTATGTGCTTGCACACGAGACGCCCACCGACCGGGAAAGGTGGTGGGCTGCCCGCGACACCGAAAACCGGTGCGCGCCGCTCCTGGAGAACTCCCTTGCGGGAGGCCTCCGTTGGTTGCCCCGCTGGTGCGGCCGGTCGTTCCTCGCGGAACCCCGGGCCCGGGACACACTGCGGACAGTCTACAGGCTGTTCACTCGCCCTTGAGCCGGGCCCTGGTCCACTCCGCGATCTCCGCGTACCGGGCCTCGCCACCCCGCCTGGTCGGCTTGTAGTACTCCTTGCCGTGCACCGCGTCCGGCGCGTACTGCTGCGCCGCGATGCCCTCCGCCAGGTCGTGCGGGTACTGGTACCCCTTGCCGTGCCCGAGCTTCTTCGCCCCGCCGTAGTGCGCGTCCCGCAGATGCGGCGGCACCGCGCCCGCCAGCCCCTGCCGGACGTCCGCCAGCGCGGCATCGATCGCCAGGTACGCGGCGTTCGACTTCGGCGCCAGCGCGAGCGCGATCGCCGCCTGCGACAGGATGATCCGCGCCTCCGGGAACCCGATCAGCGCCACCGCCTGCGCCGCCGCGACCGCCGTCGACAGCGCGGTCGGATCGGCCAGCCCGATGTCCTCGCTCGCCGAGATCATCAACCGGCGCGCGATGAACCGCGGGTCCTCCCCCGCCTCGATCATCCGCGCCAGGTAGTGCAGCGTGGCATCCACATCACTGCCCCGGATCGACTTGATCAGCGCACTCGCCACGTCGTAATGCTGATCGCCGTCCCGGTCGTACCGCACCGCCGCCCTGTTCACGGCCGTCTCGGTCGCCGCCAGCGTCAGCACGCCCCCGCCCTGCTCCAGCGCCGCCCCCGCCGCCGCCTCCAGCATGGTCAACGCCCGCCGGGCATCACCCCCGGCCAACCGCACCAGGTGGTCCTCCGCCTCCTCCGCCAGCTCCACGCTCCCGCCGAGCCCGCGCTCGTCGGTGGTCGCCCGGCGCAGCAGGACGCGAATGTCCTCGTCGGTCAGCGACTCCAGGGTCAGCAGCAACGACCGCGACAGCAGCGGCGAAATGATCGAGAAGTACGGGTTCTCGGTGGTCGCCGCGATCAGCGTCACCCACCGGTTCTCCACCGCCGGGAGCAAGGAATCCTGCTGCGCCTTCGAGAACCGGTGGATCTCGTCCAGGAACAGCACCGTCTCCCGCCCGGTCATCCCGACCGCCCGACGCGCCCCCTCGATCACCGCCCGGACTTCCTTGACCCCGTGCGTGATCGCCGAAAGCTCGACGAACCGCCCCTCCACCGCCTGGCTGATCACATGCGCCAGCGTGGTCTTCCCCGTCCCCGGCGGCCCCCACAGAATCACCGAACTCGTCGCCGCCGGCCCCTTGGCCCCCGCCACCAGCCGCCGCAACGGCGACCCGTCCTTCAACAGCTGCTGCTGCCCCGCCACCTCGTCCAACGTCCGCGGCCGCATCCGCACCGCCAGTGGGGCGCGCCCCGGCTCGGCACTCTGGCGTTCCTCGGCTGCATGCGTGAAAAGGTCGGGCTCGTCCACGAGACGCAAGCCTATACGCGAAGGCGAAACCAACCAGGGGCGCGGGGAACTGCGCGAAGGGGAACGCGGCCCACCAGCCAGATCGCGACGCAGGACAGCCACTTGCACGTGATCGCGACCTTGCGGACGTGATGTGCGCTTGTCGCGCAGTTCTCCCCCAGCCCTAGCGGGCCGGGAGGTACCCCCACGCGCCCCTGTTCTCGCGCCCTCCGCTCGCGCAGGTCTCCCCGCGCCCGCCTGCTCTCAGCCCTCCGACGGCCGGTGCAGCAGGACGACGTCGAACTCCTCCATCCCGTAGATCACCGTCCCGGAAGCCTTGCTCGCCGCCCCCCGCACCGCCGCCTGCGCCCCGCGCGAGGCCTCGAACGCCCCCCGGTCCGCGAAGATCGTCCCGACCACCCCTACCGACCGCCCGCGGTCGATGAGCATGGCGGCGCCCACATACCCGTCGATCTCCCTGATCGCCGGGAGGCCGCTCTCCTCGAAGCCCTTCACCACCCCGTCCAACCCGGCCGCGTCGTACGCGAAGCGAGTCAGCCGGAAGCCCCCGTTCTCCACCGCGGGCCCGGGTTCCGCCGCGACAACGTCCCAGCGGTTGACGGCAACGGTCGCGGCGAACGGCACCAGCAACGTGTCCCGCCGGTCGGCCAACGCGGTGTCACTCGCAGCTTCGTGTTCGGGGCTGTCCCACCAGGAGCCCATGGTGAGCGTGCCGAGCGCCCGGTTGGCGAACAGCCCGTAGCCGCGGTAGCCGGGCTGGGCGGAGAGGAGTTCGACGGACTCGCCGCGCAGCGCGTCGAGGCTGTCCTCCAGCAGGGCGGGGTCTCCGGTGGCGTAGACGGTGCGGACATACATGGGAGTGCCTCCAGCCGTTGCGGGATCCCCTCCATCGCACGCCCGCCCCCTCGGCCGGGTCAACCGGGGGCGGTCACCGGGCGAGCAGTGTCGCGGTGTGGTCGAAGACGTACTTCTGGAGGTCGCGCGGCGGCCGTTGGTACCCGCGTGGTTCGGGCCGGTCCGGAAGTGTGATCGCCGGGCGGACCACCTCGTGGTACGGGACGGAGGACAGCAGGTGGGCGATCATGTTGAGCCGGGCGCGGCGCTTGTCGTCGCTGTCGACGACGTTCCACGGGGATTCGGGGATGTCGGTGTAGACGAACATCTCGTCCTTGGCCCGCGAGTAGTCCTCCCAGCGGGTGATGGATTCGACGTCCATCGGGGAGAGCTTCCACTGCCGCATGGGGTCGTCGAGGCGGTCGCGGAAGCGGCGTTCCTGTTCGATGTCACTGACCGAGAACCAGTACTTGCGCAGCACGATGCCCGCTTCGATGAGCATCCGTTCGAAGGTGGGGCACTGGTGGAGGAACTGCCAGTACTCCTCCTCGGTGCAGAATCCCATCACCTTCTCGACGCCGGCCCGGTTGTACCAGGACCGGTCGAACAGCACCATCTCGCCGGCCGCCGGGAGCTGCTCGACGTAGCGCTGGAAGTACCACTGACCGCGCTGGCGTTCGGTGGGGGCGGGGAGGGCAACGATCCGGGCGATGCGGGGGTTGAGGTATTCGGTGACGCGTTTGATCGCGCCGCCCTTGCCGGCGGCGTCCCGGCCCTCGAAGATCACGACCATCCGGATGCCCTCGCTGCGCACCCACTCCTGCATCTTGACCAGCTCCTGCTGGAGCCGCAGCAGTTCGGGTTCGTAGATCCGCTTGGGGATGCGCGGGACGCTCTTGGCGCCGCGGGGCTTCCTGCCTCGCTTGGGGTCCGCCACTTCATGTGCCTTTCTCACCGTGCCGCCGACGAGCACTCACGCTACGGGCCGCCGATGGTCGACGCAGGTCGGCCGACGGCCAGTGGCGGGCGTCGGTCAGATTTCGTCGAACGGCGCCGCGTAGCGGCAGACGCCGTGCGGGGCGCTGTCCGCGCCGGACAGCAGGAGTACCTGGAAGTACACGTCAGGGACGTCGTACGGGCCGCTGATGCGGTGTCCGGAGGCGGGCGCGAAGCCGAACCGCCCGTAGTAGCCGGGGTCGCCGAGGACCACCACAACGCGCTCGCCGGCTTCCGCGGCGGCGGTCAGCGCGGCCCGGACCACGGCGGTGCCAACGCCCTTGCGCTGCCATTCGGGGGCGACGGCGACGGGGGCGAGGGCGAGTCCCTTGCCGTTGCCGATCTTCAGCCGGGTGAGCAGGGCGTGGCCGATGACGACCTCGCGGTCGTCGACGGCGACCAGGGAGAGTTCCGGCAGCCAGGCGGGGTCACGGCGCAGCGCGTCCACCAGGTCCGCCTCTTCGGGGCCTGGGAAGGCCGCCATGTGCACGCGCCGGGTCTCGGCGGTGTCGGTGGGGAGTTCAACTCTGGTTCGTACGGTCATCCTTGACCCCTCTTGCGCCCTGCACCCCGTCGTGCAGCGTTCCGGCCCCGGGCGGTGCGAGCCTACTCCTGGTAGGCGGGCACCGGCCGGGGCCGGAACGAATCGTGATCTTTGTGATGTGCCGTCAGTTTTCGACGGTGCGTCAGACGATGCGTCAGACGGTAGGTCAGGCGGTGGGCTCGGCCTCCGCCTTGGCGCCGTCCTTGGCCTTCGGCTTGGCGTCCACGCCGGCCTCCCGGCGCTGGGCCGGGGTGATCGGGGTGGGAGCGCCGGTCAGCGGGTCGCCGCCGGTGGAGGTCTTCGGGAAGGCGATGACGTCCCGGATGGTGTCGTAGCCGCCCAGCAGGGTGACCACGCGGTCCAGGCCGAGCGCGATGCCGCCGTGCGGCGGCGGGCCGTAGTTGAAGGCGTCCAGCAGGAAGCCGAACTGCGAGGCGGCCTCCTCCTCGGACAGGCCGATCGCGTCGAACGCCCGCTTCTGCACGTCGCGCTGGTGGATACGGATCGAACCGCCGCCCAGCTCCGAGCCGTTGAGCACCAGGTCGTACGCGTTGGAGAGCGCGCTGCCCGGGTCGGTGTCGAAGGTGGCGAGCGACTCGGCGGTGGGCGCGGTGAACGGGTGGTGCACCGCGTGCCAGCCCTGGAACTCGCCCTTGTCGTCCTCGATCGGCTCGAACATCGGGAAGTCCACGACCCAGAGGAAGGCCCACTGGGACTCGTCGATCAGGTTGCAGCGGCGGCCGATCTCCAGGCGGGCGGCGCCGAGCAGCTCCTGCGAGGCGGTCTTCTTGCCGGCCGCGAAGAACACCGCGTCGCCGGGCTTGGCGCCGGCGGCGGCGGCCAGGCCGGCCAGGTGCTCCTCGGACAGGTTCTTGGCGACCGGGCCGCGCAGCTCGCCGGTCTCGGCGTCCACCAGGACGTACGCGAGGCCGCGGGCGCCGCGGGCCTTCGCCCAGTCCTGCCAGGCGTCGAGCTGCTTGCGGGGCTGCGAGGCGCCGCCGGGCATCACGACCGCGCCGACGTACGGCGCCTGGAAGACCCGGAACTCGGTGCCCTTGAAGTACTCGGTCAGGTCGGTGAGTTCCTGGCCGAAGCGGACGTCCGGCTTGTCGGAGCCGTAGCGCGACATGGCGTCGACGTACGTCATCCGCGGCAGCGGGTTGGGGATCTCGTAGCCGTGCACCTCGCGCCAGATCGCGGCGATGACCTTCTCGCCGAGGGCCAGGATGTCCTCCTGGTCGACGAACGACGCCTCGATGTCCAGCTGGGTGAACTCCGGCTGCCGGTCGGCGCGGAAGTCCTCGTCGCGGAAGCAGCGGGCGATCTGGTAGTAGCGCTCCATGCCGGCCACCATCAGCAGCTGCTTGAACAGCTGCGGGGACTGCGGCAGGGCGTACCAGTGGCCGGGCTGGAGGCGGACCGGGACCAGGAAGTCGCGGGCGCCCTCGGGGGTGGAGCGGGTCAGGTACGGGGTCTCGATGTCGAGGTAGTCGTTCTCCTCCATCACCGTGCGGATGATGTGGTTGACCTTCGAGCGCAGCCGCAGCGCGCGGGCCGGGCCCTCGCGGCGCAGGTCGAGGTAGCGGTAGCGGAGCCGCACCTCCTCGTTGACCGAACCGGGCTCGTACTCGGCGACCTGGAACGGCAGCGGCGCGGCCTCGGACAGCACCTCGATGGACTCGACGACGACCTCGACGGCGCCGGTCGGGATGTCCGGGTTCTCGTTGCCCTCGGGGCGGACCCGGACGTCGCCGATCACCTTCACGCAGTACTCGGAGCGCAGCCCGTGCACCGACTCCAGGTCGCGGACCACGACCTGCACGGTGCCGGAGGCGTCCCGCAGGTCGATGAAGGCCACGCCGCCGTGGTCACGGCGGCGGGCCACCCAGCCGGCCAGGGTGACGGTGGTGCCGGCGTGCTCCGGTCGGAGCGTGCCCGCGTCGTGCGTGCGGATCACAGCTGCTTCTCCTTCAGGGTGGTGACGAGCGCCTCGAGGGCGACGGGGGTCTGCTCGCCGGACTCCATGTCCTTGAGCTGGACCACGCCCTCGGCGAGGTCCCGGTCGCCCGCGATCAGGGCGAAGCGTGCTCCGGACCTGTTCGCGGACTTCATGGCGTTCTTGATGCTCTTGACGCCGAACGCGAGGTCGGTGGCGACGCCGGCCCGGCGCAGCTCGACGGTCTTCGCGAACAGCACGTTCTTGGCTTCCTCGCCGAGCGCGACCGCGTACACCTCGGTGGTGACGGGCAGGTCGAGCTCGATGCCTTCGGCCTCCAGCGCGAGGAAGGTGCGGTCCACACCCAGGCCCCAGCCGACCGAGGGCAGCGCCGGGCCGCCCAGCATCTCGGACAGGCCGTCGTAGCGGCCGCCGCCGCCGATCGCGGACTGCGAGCCGAGGCCGCCGTGCACGAACTCGAAGGTGGTGCGGGTGTAGTAGTCCAGGCCGCGCACCAGCTTGGGGTCGTCGACGAACGCGACCCCGGCGGCGGTGAGCAGCTCGCGGACCTTCTCGTCGTACGCCTTGCAGTCCTCGCACAGGTAGTCGCGCAGCATGGGCGCGTCCACCAGCTGGGCCTGCACCTCGGGTCGCTTGTCGTCGAGGACGCGCAGCGGGTTGATCTCGGCGCGGCGGCGGGTGTCCGCGTCCAGGTCGAGGCCGGTCAGGAAGTCCACCAGCGCGGCGCGGTAGACCGGGCGGCACTGCTGGTCGCCGAGCGAGTTCAGCAGCAGCTTGTACTCGCGCAGGCCGAGCGAGCGGAAGGCGTCGTCGGCGAGGATGATCAGCTCGGCGTCCAGCGCCGGGTCCTCGGCGCCCAGCGCCTCCGCGCCGACCTGCGAGAACTGCCGGTAGCGGCCCTTCTGCGGGCGCTCGTAGCGGTAGAAGTTGCCGGAGTACCAGAGCTTGACCGGCAGGTTGCCGAGCTTGTGCAGGTTGGCTTCCAGCGTGGCGCGGACCACCGACGCGGTGCCCTCGGGGCGCAGCGCGAGGTCCTCGCTGCTCTCGGGGCGCTTGGCGAGGGTGAACATCTCCTTGGTGACGATGTCGGTGGACTCGCCGACGCCGCGGGAGAACAGCTTGACGTCCTCGAACACGGGGGTCTCGACGTAGCCGTACCCGGCGCGGCGCAGCGGCGCGGACAGCCGCTCGCGGATCGCCAGGTAGGCCGCGGAGTTGACCGTGGGCAGCAGGTCGTAGGTGCCCTTGGGGGCGGTGAAGGTGCTCAACTTCTCTTCCGTCACATTCCTCGTCGCGGGAAAGCCTGGGCGCCGACCGCCCCTGCTGCCTGCTGGAGGTAGGGGTTGGTGGCGCGCTCTCGGCCGATGGTGGTCTGCGAGCCGTGGCCGGAGAGCACCACGGTCGCGTCGTCGAGGGGCAGGCACACCCGGGCCAGGGAGCGCATGATCGCGCCACTGTCTCCGCCCGGGAGGTCGGTACGCCCGATGGAGCCGGCGAACAGCAGGTCGCCCGAGAACAGCACCGGCGGGATGTCCGATGCGGCGGGCGTCCTGAACGTCACCGACCCCTTGGTATGGCCGGGGGCGTGGTCGACGGTGAGCCGCATGCCCGCGAGTTCCAGCACGCTGCCGTCGGTCAACTCGCGGACGTCGTCCGGTTCGCCAACGGTGATCGAGCCCATCAACTGCTGCCCGAGGGAGCGCCCGAGACCCTTCTCGGGGTCGGCCATCATGTACCGGTCCTCGGGGTGGATCCAGGCCGGGACACCCTGCGCGCCGCAGACCGGGACCACCGAGGCGATGTGGTCGATGTGCCCGTGGGTGAGCAGGACCGCGACCGGCTTGAGCCGGTGCTCGCGGATCAACTCCTCGACGCCGCTTGCCGCTTCGTGCCCGGGATCGACGATCACGCACTCCTCACCTGCGGCGGGAGCGACCAGGTAACAGTTGGTGCCCCAGGCCCCGGCGGGGAATCCGGCGACGAACACGCGAGTCCTTCGTTTCGTAACGGTGGCGGTCTTGTTTCCCCCGCAGCCTACCGGCGGCACCGGGCCGCGGGCGAACCGGTTCCCGCGCGCGTTCAGGCCTTTCTCATGTGGCACTGATCCCCTGCTGACGCGCGGGGTCCCTACACTTGGCCGCCGACGGGTGCGACGATGCGCACACGACAGTCACAAGTCCCTCGCCCCACAGCGCATTAGGAGACACGTCCGGTGGTCAGCAGCGAACAGCGTCGGCGACAGCTCGCCCGCGAGAAGTACGAGCGCCAGATGCAGGCGCGCGCCGAAGCGGCGACCAAGCGCAAGAAGCGCAACGTCGTGGTGGCCTCGGTGGCGGCCCTGGTGGTGCTGGCGGGCATCGGAGCGACCGCGGCCGGTGTGTTCAGCTCGGACAAGAAGGACGACAAGAAGGCGTCCGCCGCGCCGACTCCGTCCGAGAGCGGCAAGAAGTGGGCGGCCGAGCCGGCCATGTCGATCGACGCCGCGTCCCCGTACACCGCGACGCTGGACACCTCGGCGGGCAAGGTGACCCTCTCGCTGGACGCGAAGAAGGCGCCGCACACCGTCAACTCCTTCGTTTTCCTGGCGGGTCAGCAGTACTTCGACGGCTCCACCTGCCACCGGCTCACCACCGACGGCATCTTCGTCCTCCAGTGCGGCGACCCGACCGGCACCGGCCGCGGCGGCCCCGGCTACCAGTTCCAGGACGAGAACCTGACCGGCGCGACCTACCCGGCGGGCACCGTGGCGATGGCCAACGCCGGCGCGAACACCAACGGCAGCCAGTTCTTCCTGGTCTACAAGGACACCCAACTGCCGCCCCAGTACACCCCGTTCGGCAAGATCACCGGCGGCCTGGACGTG
This sequence comes from Kitasatospora sp. NPDC004614, assembly GCF_042873675.1. Lineage (NCBI taxonomy): Bacteria > Bacillati > Actinomycetota > Actinomycetes > Kitasatosporales > Streptomycetaceae > Kitasatospora > Kitasatospora sp. NPDC004614. The sequence goes on along the minus strand of NZ_JBIALR010000004.1, from coordinate 46,132 downwards.
CTCCAGAAGGTCGCCGAGGCCGGCGTCAAGGGCGGCAAGACGGACGGTCCGCCGGCCACCCCGGTCGACCTCAAGGCCGTCACCGCGACCAAGGGCTGACCCGCCGCGAAAATCGACCGGCGCCGGATGCGGACAGCACCGGCGCTGGTCGCCTATGTTGCTGTTGTATAGGGTGCCCAGACCGTCGGCCGTCACCCTCGGCACGACAACGACGGCTCGGGACGGCGGACTCCATCGGTCCGCCGCACATCAACTGTGGACGACGCTCCCGCCCGTGGGCGTGGCGTCATGTGGAGGAGGCGCTGTGAGCAGCGACCCGTGGGGCCGTGTCGACGAGCAGGGGAACGTCTACGTGAGGACGGCCGACGGCGAACGCCAGGTCGGCTCCTGGCAGGCCGGCTCTCCCGAGGAGGCCCTCGCCTACTTCGAGCGCAAGTTCCAGGGCCTGGAGGCGGAGACCGCCCTCCTGGAGCACCGGGTGCGCAAGACCGACCTGGCCGCCAAGGAGGCGCAGGCCGCGCTGGAGCACCTGCGCGCGCAGGTCGTCGAGGCGCACGCGGTCGGCGACCTGGAGTCGCTGGCCAAGCGCCTGGACACGCTGGCCGGCGAGATCGAGACCCGGCAGACCGAGCGCAAGGCCGCCCGGGCGAAGGCCCAGGAGGAGACCCGCGCCGCCAAGGAGGCGCTGGTCGCCGAGGCCGAGCAGCTCGCCGACTCCAACCAGTGGCGGGAGGCCGGCGACCGGCTGCGCGCCCTGGTCGACAGCTGGAAGGCGCTGCCGCGCCTGGACCGCAAGAGCGACGACGAGCTGTGGCACCGTTTCTCGCACGCCCGCTCGGTGTTCTCCAAGCACCGCAAGGCGCACTTCGCGGCCCTGGACTCGGAGCGCGACCACGCCCGCGCGGTCAAGGAGAAGCTGGTCGCCGAGGCCGAGCAGCTCGCGAACTCCACCGACTGGGGCCCGACCGCGGCCGCCTACCGCGACCTGATGACCCGCTGGAAGGCCGCCGGCCGCGCCCAGCGCGAGGCGGAGGAGGAGCTGTGGGCCCGCTTCCGCGGCGCCCAGGACGTCTTCTTCCAGGCCCGGTCCGCGGTGTTCACCGAGCGTGACGCCGAGCAGGGCGAGAACCAGAAGGCCAAGGAGGCGCTGCTGGTCGAGGCCGAGGCGATCCTGCCGATCACCGACCTGAAGGCCGCCAAGGCCGCGCTGCGCGAGGTCTCCGAGCGCTGGGAGGCGATCGGTCACGTCCCGCGCGACGCCCGTCCGAAGCTGGACGGCCGGCTGGCCGCGGTGGAGCGCGCCGTCCGCGAGGCCGAGGAGGCCGAGTGGCAGCGCTCCAACCCGGAGGCCCGCGCCCGCGCCACCGGCATGACCGCGCTGCTGCAGTCCGCCGTCGACAAGCTGCAGTCCGACCTGGACAAGGCCCGCTCGGCCGGCAACACGTCGAAGGCCGCCAAGCTGGAGGCCGAGCTGGCGGGCCGTCAGGCACTGCTCGACCAGGCGCAGAAGTCGCTGCAGGAGTTCAGCTCCTGACGCTTCGTCGAGAAAGGGGCCCGGTCGCTGTCACGGCGGCCGGGCCCTTCTGCGTGCGGGCGCTCAGACGGTGGTCGGGCTGGCCTCGGGCTGGAGCTGGTCGATGTCCATGCTCTGGTCGGGGCCGGGGGTGGCGGAGGGCACCGGGGTGCCGAAGTCGCTGAAGTCGACCGCGCCGACGGACTGTTCCAGCCGCAGCGGCACCGGCGGGCCGGAGGTGGCCACGTACAGGGTGGCGGTGCCGCTGTCGGTGCTGCGGGTGAGGGCGACCGCCGGGCGGCCCTGGACGGTGCTGGTGGCGCCCTTGGCGAGGTCGCTCGCCGCGCTGCCGAGCTGGTCGGCGAGGGCGCCGAGGTCGCACAGGCCGGCGATGTCGCCGAAGTCGGGGTCGTCGCTGGTGGTCTTCAGGTAGCGGTCGCCGACGGCGTCGGCCAGCGCGGCTCCGCCGTGGCTCTGCCAGAACGCCTGGTCGGGTTTGACCCACAGCTGCTGGCCGGCCTTCACCACCTGGAAGCTGCCCACGCCGCTCTGGCCCAGCGTGCCGGTGCAGTTGCCCGCGGTGTCCAGCCGCAGGTCGATGGTGATCGCCGGGCCGTCGCCGCCGACCGTGCCGACCGCCCGTACCGCGTGGGCGTCGGTGAGGGCCTGGACGGACTGCCGGAGGATTTCGTCGGCCGGTCGGCCGGCCACCCCGTTGTCGGTGCCGGGTGCGGGGGCGGTGGCGGTCGCGGTGGCCGCCGCCGGGGTGCCGGCGGCGCCCGGTCCGGTGGAGTGGCCCGAGCCGCAGCCGGCCGTCAGGGCCGCGACGGCCGCCGCCGCGCCGGCCATCGCCGTCGTCGTCCGAATCGCGTGCACGGTGCCTCCGGGAATGAGCGGGCCGCCCCCACCCGGCCAGTGTCTGCGGGGTGGGGGCGGCCTGCACCCGGAGGGCCGGGCGCGGAGGGCTACTTGTTGCGGGCCGAGGTGACCCGGTAGACGTCGTACACGCCTTCGACGCCGCGGACGGCCTTCAGGACGTGGCCGAGGTGCTTCGGGTCGCCCATCTCGAAGGTGAACCGGCTCATCGCCACCCGGTCGCGGGAGGTCTGCACCGCCGCGGACAGGATGTTGACGTGCTGGTCGGAGAGCACCCGGGTGACGTCCGACAGCAGTCGGGAGCGGTCCAGCGCCTCCACCTGGATGGCCACCAGGAACACCGAGGACTGGGTGGCCGCCCACTCGACGTCGATGATCCGCTCGGGCTGCTGCTGCAACGACTCGACGTTGACGCAGTCCGCGCGGTGCACCGAGACGCCGTTGCCGCGGGTGATGAAGCCGACGATCGGGTCGCCGGGCACCGGCGTGCAGCAGCGCGCCAGCTTCACCCACAGGTCGTCGACGCCCTTGACGATGATGCCCGGGTCGCCCTTGGCCCGGCGGCGCATCGAGCGCGGCTGGTGGGACGGGGTGGTGGTCTCGACGAGGTCCTCGACCGCGCCTTCCTCGCCGCCCATCGCCTGGACCAGCTTCTGCACGATGGCCGGCGCGGCGACGTGGCCCTCGCCGATCGCCGCGTACAGCGAGGAGATGTCCGGGTAGCGCATCTCATGGGCCAGCGTGACCAGCGAGTCCCCGGTGAGGATCCGCTGGATCGGCAGGCCCTGCTTGCGCATGGTCCGGGCGATCGCCTCCTTGCCCTGCTCGATCGCCTCCTCGCGGCGCTCCTTGGAGAACCAGGCGCGGATCTTGTTCCGGGCCCGCGGCGACTTGACGAAGTTCAGCCAGTCCCGGGACGGGCCGGCGTTCTCCGCCTTCGAGGTGAACACCTCGACCGTGTCGCCGTTCTCCAGCGTCGACTCCAGCGGCACCAGCCGGCCGTTCACCCGGGCGCCGATGGTCCGGCAGCCGACCTCGGTGTGCACCGCGAACGCGAAGTCCACCGGGGTGGCCTTCGCGGGCAGCGCTATCACGTCGCCCTTCGGGGTGAAGACGAACACCTCGTTGCTGGACAGGTCGAAGCGCAGCGACTCGAGGAACTCGCTGGGGTCCTCGGTCTCCTTCTGCCAGTCCAGCAGCTGGCGCAGCCAGGCCATCTCGTTGACCGCGTCGGCCTTGTCGTGCTGCCGCTTGTGGGTCGGGGTGTCGGTGCGCACCTTGGACGCGCCGGCCACCGCCCGCTGCTTGTACTTCCAGTGCGCGGCGATGCCGTACTCGGCACGGCGGTGCATGTCGAAGGTGCGGATCTGGAGTTCGACGGGCTTGCCGCCGGGACCGATCACCGTGGTGTGCAGCGACTGGTACATGTTGAACTTGGGCATCGCGATGTAGTCCTTGAACCGCCCCGGCACCGGGTTCCACCGCGCGTGGATGGTGCCCAGCGCCGCGTAGCAGTCGCGGACGGTGTCGACCAGGACCCGGATGCCCACCAGGTCGTAGATCTCGGCGAAGTCCCGGCCCCGGACGATCATCTTCTGGTAGACCGAGTAGTAGTGCTTCGGGCGGCCCGTCACCTGCGCGGTGATCCGCGCCCCGCGCAGATCGCCCTGCACCTGGTCGATCACGGTCGCCAGGTACTCGTCGCGCTTCGGGGCGCGCTCGGCCACCAGCCGGACGATCTCGTCGTACATCTTGGGGTAGAGGATGGCGAACGCCAGGTCCTCCAGCTCCCACTTGATGGTGTTCATGCCCAGCCGGTGCGCCAGCGGGGCGTAGATCTCCAGCGTCTCGCGGGCCTTCTTCTCCTGCTTCTCCCGCTTCAGGTAACGCATGGTGCGCATGTTGTGCAGCCGGTCGGCGAGCTTGATCACCAGGACCCGCGGGTCCTTGGCCATCGCGACGACCATCTTGCGGACGGTCTCCGCCTGCGCCGCCTCGCCGAACTTCACCCGGTCCAGCTTGGTGACGCCGTCGACCAGCAGCGCCACCGAGTCACCGAAGTCGTGCCGCAGCGTCTCCAGGCCGTAGTCGGTGTCCTCGACGGTGTCGTGCAGCAGCCCCGCCATCAGCGTCGGCGCGTCCATCCCCAGCTCGGCCAGGATGGTCGCCACCGCCAGCGGGTGCGTGATGTACGGATCGCCGCTCTTGCGCTTCTGCCCACGGTGCCACTTCTCGGCCACCGCGTACGCCCGCTCGATGTCCTTGAGCAGGGCCGGGTCGGCCTTCGGGTCGTTGGCCCGGATGGTCCGGAACAGCGGTTCCAGCACCGGGTTGACCATCGAACTGCGCTGTCCGCCCAGCCGAGCGAGGCGAGCCCGCATCCCGCCGGGGGAAGGGCGGGAACTGGCAGTCGCAGCCGTGGGCACAACCTCGTCGGGCAAGGACACTCCTACGTGCAGACGGATCAATCTTCATCGTACCGGCGGCGCGACGGGCTTCCGCGCCCGGCCGACCCCACCTGTGCGAAAAGCCGCCCGGGAACAGGATCTGTTCCCGGGCGGCTTCCGAAAGCGGTCTTCCCGCTCAGACCACGACCAGGGTCTCCAGCGGCGCACCGTGCAGGTGCGGCTCCAGGCGCTCACGCCCAGTCAGGAACCCGAGCTCCATCAGCACCACGACGCCCACCAGCTCGGCGCCGGCCTCCTGGACCAGGTCCAGCGAGGCGGAGATGGTGCCGCCGGTGGCCAGCACGTCGTCCACCACCAGCACCTTCTCGCCGGGGGCGAACGCGTCGCACTGCACCTCCAGCGTCGCCGACCCGTACTCCAGGTCGTACGAGCGGGAGAACACGTCGCCGGGCAGCTTGCCCTTCTTGCGGATCGGGACGAACCCGAGTCCGGCCGCGACCGCGGCGGGCGCGGCCAGCACGAACCCCCGCGCCTCCAGGCCGACCACCTTGGTGGCGCCGAGTTCCTTCGCCCGCTCGGCCAGCGCCCGGGTCAGCGCGCCGAACGCCTCGGCGTCGGCCAGCAGGGGGGCGATGTCCTTGAACAGGACGCCCGGCTTCGGGTAGTCCTGCACGTCCCGGATCCGGCTGTTGAGCAGCTCGGACAGGGCGGGGTCGGTGGTGGAGGTCACGGGGGTTCCTTAACTGACAGCGGGGTTCAGCGCTTGCCGGACGGCCGTCCCTTGCCCCGGGAGCGGCTGGTCGGCTGGTTGCGCTGTCCGACCATACCTGCCGTGAGCTCCTGGTCGATCATCCCGTCCTCGCCCAGGGCCTCGCCCTCCTCGGCCGCCTTGGCCTCGGACGCCCGGCGCTGCAGGACCCGCTTGGCGAGCGCCTTCATCTCCGGGGTCTGCTCCTTGAGCTGCGCGAGCAGCGGGGTGGCGACGCAGATCGAGGAGTAGGCACCGGCCGCGAGACCGATGAACAGCGCCAGCGAGATGTCGTTGAGGGTGCCCGCGCCGAGCAGGCCGCCGCCGATGAACAGCAGGGCGGAGACCGGCAGCAGCGCGACGACCGTGGTGTTGATGGAACGCACCAGGGTCTGGTTGAGACCGTGGTTGGCGGCCTCGCTGTAGGTCCGGCGCGACTGCTTGGTCAGGCCGTTGGTGTTCTCCTTCACGGTGTCGAAGACGACGACCGTGTCGTAGAGCGAGTAACCGAGGATGGTCAGGAAGCCGATCACGGTACCCGGAGTGACCTCGAAGCCGACCAGCGCGTAGACACCGATGGTGATCAGCAGGTCGTGGATCAGCGCGACCAGCGCGGCCAGCGCCATCCGCCACTCGAAGGCGATCGCCAGGTAGACGGTGACCAGGACCATGAAGATGACCAGGCCGGTCAGCGCCTTCTTGGAGATGTCCGAACCCCAGGAGGGGCCGATCACCTGGGCGTTGATGTCCTTCTCCTCGACGCCGACGGCCTTCGAGAACTCCTTGGTGAAGGTCGCGGCCGGCACCGACTCCTCGGCGCTGATCTGGACCCGGACGTCGCCCTTGTCCGTGGTCTGCACCAGCGCGGTGTTGGAGCCGGTGATCTTGTTCGCGACGTCCTTCGCCTGGGACACCGTCAGTCCGGGCTTGTGCACGGTGTAGACCGAGCCGCCCTTGAACTCGATGCCCAGGTGCAGGCCCATGGCCAGGCCGATCGCGGCCACCAGGACGATCACCGCGGAGATCGAGTACCAGATCTTCCGCTTGCCGACGAAGTCGAACGAGACCTCGCCCTGGTAGAGGCGGTGACCGATGTTGCGGAGCGACATGGGTCAGACCTCCTGGGTCTGCTGGGAGGGGGCGGGACGGCGGCGCGAACCGCGGATCGGCGGACGGGCGCCGAGCCGCTTCGGGTCCAGGCCGGACCACGGGTGACCGCTGGAGAAGAACTTCGTGCGGGCCAGCAGGGTGATCAGCGGCTTGGTGAACAGGAAGATCACCACGACGTCCAGCAGGGTGGTCAGACCCAGGGTGAAGGCGAAGCCCTGCACCTTGCCGACCGACACCAGGTACAGCACCGCGGCACACAGGAAGGACACGAAGTCCGACACCAGGATGGTGCGCCGGGCCCGCGGCCAGGCACGCTGCACGGCCGGACGCAGCTGGGCGCCCTCGCGGACCTCGTCACGGATGCGCTCGAAGTACACGATGAACGAGTCGGCGGTGATACCGATCGCGACGATCGCGCCACAGACCGCGGGCAGGTTCAGCGCGAAGCCGACGCCGGCACCCAGCAGGCTCATGATCGACCAGGTCAGGACCGCGGAGACCACCAGGCCGGCGATCGAGACCAGGCCCAGGCCGCGGTAGTAGACCAGAGAGTAGACGACCACCAGGACCATGCCGATAAGACCGGCGATCAGGCCGGCCTTCAGCTGGTCGGAGCCGAGCTGCGGGGAGACGGTGGTGACGTCGCTCTTCACGAAGTCCAGCGGGAGCGCGCCGTAGCTCAGCACGTTGCCCAGCGACTTGGCGTCGGCCTGGGTGAAGGTGCCGGAGATGACCGCGCTGCCACCGGTGATCGACTCGGAGACGTACGGGTGCGAGACGACCGCGCCGTCCAGCACGATGGCGAACTGGTTGCCCGGGGACTGCTGGGTGGCGAGCTTGCCGGTGGTGGCCGCGAAGGCCTTCGAGCCCGCGTCGTTGAACGACAGGTCGACCATCCAGCCCTTGGCGCTCTGGGTGTCGTACACGGCCTGCGCCTTGGTGACGTCCTGGCCGTTCACGGCGACACCACCGAGCGCGAACTTGTACCAGAGGCCCTGCTCGGCGTCGTACGAGCAGGCCACGGTCGGCTGGGCCGGGTCGCTGGACTGGTAGTTCTTCCGCTGCTCCTTGACCGAGCAGTCCAGCGCGGTGAACTGCTTCTGCAGCTCGGCCGGGGCAGTGCCCTGGGTCAGCGCGGCAGTCATGTCGGGCTGGTCGGCCGGGGCGCTGGCGCCGGCGCTCGGAGCGGCCGAGCCGGCGGCCGGGGCCGAGGCGGAGCCGCTCGCGGCGGAGGTCGGGTCGGCCTGCAGGGCGCCGGAGACGGCGCGGCCGGCCTTGCTCGCCGAGGAGCTCGGCGAGGCGGGCGCGGAGGCGCTGCCCGAGGCGGACGGGCTGGCCGAGCCGCTGGGCGCCGACGACGGCGACCCGCTCGGCTGCGGCTGGGCGCTCACACCGCTCGGCGCGGCGGCCAGGACCGGGCGGAAGTACAGCTTCGCGGTGTCACCGACCTTGTCGATGGACTCCTGCGTGTTACCACCGTCGGGGATGTTGACGATGATGTTGCTGTTGCCCTGGGTCTGGACCTCGGCCTCGGAGACACCCATGCCGTTGACGCGCTTCTGGATGATGCCGACCGCGGTGTCAAGGTTTGCCTTGTTGATCGCGGAAGGATCGTCCGACTTGGCGGTCAGCGTGACGCTGGTGCCACCGGCGAGGTCGATACCGAGACGCGGCTTGGTGTAGCCCGTCCCGAACATGAGGGCCACCAGGCCGACGGTGACCACCAGGATGAGCGCCAGCGCCCTCCCCGGGTATCCGTCGCGCGACCGCGACTTGGGTGTTGCCACCTTGTTCGTTTCTCCCTGTCCATGCCGCCCGGCGGCCGGCCCCGGACCCCGCACAGGGCGGGGTCCGGGAGAGACGGACGCACGGCGGCCCAAGAGGTCCTGTGGGCTTGCGGCGGATGCCGCTGGTCGGGGAAGAGAGGCCCCCCCGGCCGTACTACTTGCTCTCGGGAGCCTCGGCGCCGACCTTCGCCTCGTCCTTGGACAGGCTCAGCGGCTTCTCGTCGGCGTCCGTGCCCTCGGCGGCCTCGACCACGTCGTCCTCCGACTCGTCCTCGGCGGGACGGCCGTTGATGATCGCCTCGTACTCGAGCGGCTCCAGGACCGCGGCGATGGCGCCCTTGGTGTAGTGCGCCACCACACCGGGAGCGACCTCGAGCTCGACCGTCTCATCGTTGATCGCCTTGACCAGCGCGTACATGCCGCCGATGGTCCGGACACCCGAACCCGGCTGCAGCGCGGACTGCATGGTCTGCATCTGCGCCTGCCGCTTCTTCTGCGAGCGGAACATCAGGAAGATCGCGAGGAGCGGGAGGACAAGAATGATGTATTGAGACACAGCCAGGGTCCTTAGTCGGTCACCGGTCAGGTGGCCAGTGCGTGTACGTCGGCCCGTCGGGCGAGAGGGGCGGTCCGGCGGAGTCTAGGCGACCCGCACTCAACGGACAACGCCAAGCATGCCAGTGCGGCGCCGAAAGTGGCGACCCTTGGCATGGACATAAACCCCCGATAAGGCAGCCCGGTCAGGCCTGGCCGTCCGCCCACAGTTCGGGCTGCGCCCCGCGCGGCGCCCGGGCCGGCTGCGGCGGAGTGAGACCCAGGTGCTGCCAGGCCGCCGCCGTCGCGATCCGCCCGCGCGGGGTGCGCGCGAGCAGCCCTTCCCTTACCAGGAAGGGCTCGGCGACCTCCTCGACGGTCTCGGACTCCTCCCCGACGGCGACCGCCAGGGTGGACAGGCCGACCGGTCCGCCGCCGAAGAGCTTCAGCAGCGCCTCCAGCACCGCGCGGTCCAGCCGGTCCAGTCCGCGCGCGTCAACCTCGTACACCTCGAGCGCCCGGGCGGCGATTTCCCGGGTGATCAGACCGTCGTGACGGACTTGGGCAAAATCCCTCACCCGGCGCAACAACCGGTTGGCGATGCGGGGCGTGCCACGGGAGCGGCCGGCGATCTCCGCCGCGCCCGCCGGGTCGATCTCGACGTCCAGCAGCCCCGCCGAACGGTGGACCACCCGCTCCAGCTCGGCGGGCGCGTAGAACTCCATGTGGCCGGTGAAACCGAACCGGTCGCGCAGCGGCGGCGGCAGCAGACCGGCCCGGGTGGTCGCCCCGACCAGCGTGAACGGCGGCAGCTCCAGCGGGATCGCGGTCGCCCCCGGCCCCTTGCCGACGATCACGTCGACCCGGAAGTCCTCCATCGCCATGTACAGCATTTCCTCGGCGGGCCGGGACATCCGGTGGATCTCGTCGAGGAACAGCACCTCGCCCTCGGTCAGCGAGGACAGGATCGCCGCCAGGTCGCCGGCGTGCTGGATCGCCGGGCCGGAGGTGATCCGGATCGGCGCGTTCAGCTCCGCCGCGATGATCATCGACAGCGTGGTCTTGCCCAGCCCGGGCGGGCCGCTCAGCAGCACGTGGTCCGGCGCCGCGCCGCGCTGACGGGCCGCCTGCAGCACCAGCGACAGCTGCTCACGCACCCGCTCCTGACCGATGAACTCCTCGAGCATCCTCGGCCGCAGCGCCGCCTCCACCGCCTGGTCCTCGCCGTCGGCGGACGCCGTCACCAGGCGGTCAACGGGCTCGGACTCGTACGGATTCATCGGAAAACGGCTCCCCATCGGCTGGTCGTCGGTCGTGTCGATTGTCGACTTGGTGACGGATCGTCAGATTGCTTTGACGCCGGTCAGCGGGCGCGGTTCAGCCCGCGCAGCGCGAGGCGCAGCAGCGCGCCCACGTCCGGCGTGCCCTGCGCGTCGGCGTCCGGCGTCACCCGGGCCACCGCCTCGTCCGCCTCCCGCGGAGCGTAGCCCAGGCCCACCAGCGCCGAATGCAGCTGCTCGTGCCACGGCGCCGGGCCGGTCGCGACCGGCTTCTGCGCCGGCACCGTCCCGTGCGGGGCGCCCAACTTGTCCTTGTACTCCAGCAGCAGCTTCGCCGCCTTCGCCTTGCCGATCCCCGGCACCGCGATCAGCGCCTTCTCGTCACCGCCCGCCACCGCGACCCGCAGCGCCTCCGGCGAGTGCACCCCCAGGATCGCCTGCGCCAGCTTCGGCCCCACGCCCGGCGCCGCCTGCAGCACCTCGAACGTCGCGCGCTCGTCGTCGTCCGCGAAACCGAACAGCGTCAGCGAGTCCTCACGGACCACGAGAGACGTCGCCAGCCGGGCCACCTCCCCCACCCGCAGGGTGGCCAGCGTGTTCGGCGTGCACTGCACCGCCATCCCCACTCCCCCGACCTCCACCACGGCCACCCCGGCCCCCACCACCGCGACGGGCCCCTGCACAAAGGCGATCACGTGACGTCGTTCCTTTCCTTGCTGTACTCGGCACCCGTCAGGGGCGCGTGGAAGTGCGCGACCGGCCAGGCACTCTGCCGTACGCCGCCCGGGGTGCAACTGGCTGCTGCTCGGGCGGATCTTGCCCGATGCCGTCTTCCGCTTCGCGCGGTTCCCCGCGCCCCTGACTGCGCACCCCTCCGCCGCTGTGCCACTTGCCGCTCTCGTGCGCGCGGATGGCCGCCGTCAGGCGGTTGGTGGTGCCGCCGCGCCAGATGTGGCAGATGGCGAGGGCGAGGGCGTCCGCCGCGTCGGCGGGCTTGGGTGGGGCGTCGAGCCGGAGGAGGCGGGTGACCATGGCGGTGACCTGGGCCTTGTCGGCCCGGCCGGAGCCGGTGACGGCGGCCTTGACCTCGCTGGGGGTGTGCAGGGTGACCGGGATCCCGCGGCGGGTCGCGCACAGGACGGCGACGGCCGAGGCCTGCGCGGTGCCCATCACCGTGCGGACGTTGTGCTGCGCGAAGACCCGCTCGACGGCGACGAGTTCGGGCGAGTAGCGGTCGAGCCACTCCTCCAGCCCGCGTTCGACGGCGAGCAGTCGCGGCCCGAGGTCGTCCCCCGGCGGCGTCCGTACGACGCCGACGCCGAGCATCGTCAACTGCCGCCCGGGCAGCCCCTCGACGACTCCGACGCCGCACCTGGTCAGCCCAGGGTCCACACCCAGTACTCGCACGAGCCCTGCCCCACCTCTCTCCGACCCGGGAAGGCTACCCCTGGCCACGGACAACCGTCCCCGGACACGCTTCCGCCCGGCGGCCGCGAGCAGCCACCGGGCGGGGAAAGCGGAGCGGGACTCAGGCGTCCAGCTCGGCCATGATCTCGTCCGAGACGTCGAAGTTGGCGAAGACGTTCTGCACGTCGTCGCTGTCCTCCAGCGCGTCGATCAGCTTGAAGATCTTGCGGGCGCCGTCGGCGTCCAGCTCGACCTGCATGCTGGGAACGAAGTTGGCGTCGGCGGAGTCGTAGTCGATACCCGCGTCGACCAGGGCGGTGCGGACCGCGACCATGTCGGTGGCCTCGGACATCACCTCGAAGGCCTCGCCGAGGTCGTTGACCTCTTCGGCGCCGGCGTCCAGCACGACGTCCAGGATCTTGTCCTCGTCCACGCCGTCGGCCTTGGGGACGATGACGACGCCCTTGCGGTTGAACAGGTAGGACACCGAGCCCGGGTCCGCCATGTTGCCGCCGTTGCGGGTCATCGCGACGCGGACGTCGGAGGCCGCGCGGTTGCGGTTGTCGGTGAGGCACTCGATCAGGACGGCCACGCCGTTCGGGCCGTAGCCCTCGTACATGATCGTCGAGTAGTCGGCGCCGCCGGCCTCCGCACCGGAGCCGCGCTTGACGGCCCGGTTGATGTTGTCGATCGGGACGGAGCTCTTCTTCGCCTTCTGGATGGCGTCGTAGAGCGTCGGGTTGCCCGCGGGGTCGCCGCCGCCGGTACGAGCCGCCACCTCGATGTTCTTGATCATCTTGGCGAAGAGCTTGCCGCGCTTGGCGTCGATCGCGGCCTTCTTGTGCTTGGTGGTAGCCCACTTAGAGTGGCCGGACATCGCCAGCTCCTTTTCGTCGCCAATGGGAAATGAACAGGGGAGATCTTACCGGTGCCGCACGGGGAGGTGGCACACGGTCACCACGTCGCGCCTAGCGCGCGGCGGCCTCGACCATGCGGACGAAGTACTCGTGGACGCGGTGGTCGCCGGTCAGCTCCGGGTGGAAGGAGGTGGCCAGCAGGTTGCCCTGGCGGACCGCCACGATTCGGGCGTCCGGGCCGTCGGCGGCCGGCACCTCGGCCAGCACCTCGACGCCCGCGCCGACCGACTCGACCCAGGGGGCGCGGATGAAGACGCCGGTGACCGGCTCGGCCATGCCGGCGAACGGGATGGCGGTCTCGAAGGACTCGTTCTGCCGGCCGAAGGCGTTCCGGCGGACCGTCATGTCGATGCCGCCGACGGTCTCCTGGTCGTCGCGGCCGTCCAGGATCTTGTCCGCCAGCATGATCATGCCGGCGCAGGTGCCGTAGACCGGCATGCCGGCCCGGACCCGCTCGCGCAGCGGGTCCATCACGTCGAACAGCACGGCCAGCTTGGAGATGGTGGTGGACTCTCCGCCGGGCATCACCAGGGCGTCGACCTCGGCGAGCTCCTCGGGGCGGCGGACCGGCCGGGCCAGCGCGTCGGCGGCGGCCAGCGCCACCAGGTGCTCACGGACGTCGCCCTGCAGGGCGAGGACACCGATGGTGGGGGTGCTCACGGTTTGTCACTACCTCTTCATCTCGAACTACGGGCCGCAAAAGCCCACGGAGCGGCCCGCCGCGCCGATTGCTCGCGCGGCGGGCCGGAGCCGGGAGGCACGGGCCGGGCAGGCCCGCGAGTCTTACCAGCCGCGGTTGGCGTAGCGCTCGGACTCCGGCAGGGTGTCGCAGTTGATGCCGACCATGGCCTCGCCCAGGTTGCGGGAGGCGTCCGCGATGATCTTCGGGTCGTCGAAGAAGGTGGTGGCCTTCACGATGGCGGCGGCGCGCTTGGCCGGGTCGCCCGACTTGAAGATGCCGGAGCCGACGAACACGCCCTCGGCGCCCAGCTGACGCATCAGCGCGGCGTCGGCCGGGGTGGCGACGCCACCGGCGGAGAACAGCACGACCGGCAGCTTGCCGAGCTCGGCGACCTCGCGGACCAGCTCGTACGGGGCGCGCAGCTCCTTGGCGGCGGCGTACAGCTCGTTGTTGTCGAAGCCGCGCAGCTTGGCGATCTCGTTCTTGATCTGGCGCAGGTGGCGGACGGCCTCGACCACGTTGCCGGTGCCGGCCTCGCCCTTGGAGCGGATCATGGCCGCGCCCTCGGCGATGCGGCGCAGGGCCTCGCCCAGGTTGGTGGCGCCGCAGACGAAGGGGGTCGTGAAGGCCCACTTGTCGGAGTGGTTGATCTCGTCGGCCGGGGTCAGCACCTCGGACTCGTCGATGTAGTCGACGCCGAGCGACTGCAGGACCTGGGCCTCGACGAAGTGGCCGATGCGGGACTTGGCCATCACGGGGATGGAGACCGCGTCGATGATCTCTTCGATCATGTTCGGGTCGGACATCCGGGCCACGCCACCGTCCTTGCGGATGTCGGCGGGCACGCGCTCCAGGGCCATCACGGCGACCGCGCCGGCGTCCTCGGCGATCTTCGCCTGCTCGGCGTTGACCACATCCATGATCACACCGCCCTTGAGCTGCTCGGCCATGCCGCGCTTGACCCGGGCGGTACCGATCTGCGGCTGGTCTGCGGTGGTGGGGGTGGTGGACACGTAAGACCTCACTCAGAGATGAACCGGTGCTATCGACCTATCGTAGGCCCGAGGGGGTCCGGACCCATACGCCACATGGTCCAGCGCCAAACACGGCATACGACAAACAGGCCAGAGCACGACGGGCGGGTAACAGTGGGGGTATCAGCGCCACCCAGCCTACGCGGGAGCCCCCTCCGGGGTGAGCGCGGTCGGCGGTTCGTCGTCCATTTCGAAGGCCATCGGGAACGGCGCCCGGCCCGCCAGCCGGAAGTAGCGCACCAGCCGGTGCTCGCGCACCGCGCGGGCCGCCCGCACCGCGTCGTTGTGGAAACGCCGCGCCATCGGCACCCGGCGCACCGCCTCCACCAGGTCGCGCACCGCCTCCTCGCCGCCGGGCGCCGCCCGCAGCGCCGCCACCTGCGCCGGCTCGTCCAGCACGGCGCGCAGCGCGATGCTCAGCTCGCTCTCGGCCACCTCGCGCTGCTCGTCCTGCGCCTGCCGCGCCCCGTGCGCGGCCTCCAGCAGCAGGATCGACGCGGCCGGGTCGAGCAGCGAGGAGGTGGCCAGTTCCATCGCCACCGAGGCCCGGCGCAGCAACTGGGCGTCCAGCGAGGCCCGGGCCGCGTCGATCCGGGCATGCAGGCGGTCGAGCCTGCCCGCCGTCCAGCTCAGGTAGACGGCGAACAGTACGACGGCCGCGAGGCCCCAGATCCAGTTAGTCACGGGGCGTTACGGTACCCGGCTCAGCCGCCGAAGACCGCCGAGCGGTAGGAGTCCGAGTCGGTCTCGGTGACCGACACGGCCGCCTGCACCGCCCCCGGATCCGCCCCCAGGTACTCGGGCAGCGCGGCCACCGCCGCCTCGGCGAGCGCCGCCTTGGCCTGCGCCGAACGCCCCGGGAAGATCTCGAACTCGATCACCACCAGCGCGAACGTCTCGGCGTCCGCGCCGACCACCGCCTCCTCGGTCCGCCGGAAACGGGTCTTGCAGGCCTCCGGCTTGGCGTCGATCAGCTTCACCGCAAGCCTGTTCAGGGCCAGCCCGAAGCCGCGCCGGTCCAGGCAGTCGGCGAGCCGGTCGGTGTAGTCGACGGTGATCAGCGGCATGGTGGTACCTCTCGCGAGCAGGGTGGTTCAACGACCAAGACGCGAACGCCAGCCGGACGGTTCGGCCTCGGCGACCGGCGGACGACCGTCCGTGACCGTCTCGTACACCGACAGCACCTCCGCGCCGACGGTCTCCCAGTCGAAACGCCGCACGTGCCGGGACGCGGCCTCGCGCAGCGCCGCCAGCCGTTCCGGACTGCCGAGCAGTTTGACCGCGGCGGCGGCCAGCGCGTCCGCGTCCTCCACCGGGAACAGTTCACCGGCCGCGCCGCCGTCCAGCACCTGGCGGAACGCGTCCAGGTCACTGGCCAGCACCGGCGCACCCGCCGACATCGCCTCGACCAGGATGATGCCGAACGACTCGCCGCCGGTGTTCGGCGCCACGTACAGGTCGACACTGCGCAGCAGCCGGGCCTTGTCCCGGTCGGAGACCATGCCGAGGAACTCGATCTGGGCCCGCACCTCGGCGGGCAGACCGGCCACCGCCTCCTCCTCGTCGCCCTTGCCGGCCACCAGCAGCCGCACCCCGGGGCGCTCGGCGAGGATCCGCGGCAGCGCCGCCAGCAGCGTCGGCAGGCCCTTGCGGGGCTCGTTGATCCGGCCGATGAAGCCGATGGTGCCCGGCCCGCCGTCGGCCGCGCCGCCCTGCCACTTCGGGTCCGGCTCGGCGTCCGCGAAGAACCGCACGTCCACACCGTTCGGAATCACCACCGCGTCGCCGCCCAGGTGCTCCACCAGGGTGCGCCGCGCGTACTCCGACACCGCGATCCGGCCCGACATCTTCTCCAGGCCCGGCTGCAGGATCGGCGAGGCCGCCAGCATCGCCCGCGAGCGCGGGTTCGAGGTGTGGAACGTCCCGACCATCGGCCCGGACGCCGCCCAGGCCGCCAGCATCGACAGCGACGGCGAGTTCGGCTCGTGCACGTGCAGCACGTCGAACCGGCCCTCGCGCAGCCAGCGCCGCACCCGCGCCGCCGACAGAATGCCGAAACTCAGCCGCGCCACCGACCCGTTGTACGGCACCGCGACCGCCCGCCCCGCGGACACCACGTACGGCGGCAGCGCCTCCTCGTCCTCCGCCGGAGCCAGCACCGACACCTCGTGACCGAGCCGGATCAGATGCTCCGCCAAGTCCCGGATGTGGAACTGCACACCGCCCGGCACGTCCCAGTCGTACGGGCAGACCACGCCGATCCTCACGACTCGGCCCTCCGCGGCCTCAGATCCGACAGCCACAGCTTCTGCAGCATGTGCCAGTCCACCGCGTGCTCACGGATCGACTCCGCCCACACATCGGCCATCGCCTGCGTCATCACCGCGACCTGCTCCTGCCGCTCCCCCTCGCCGGACGGCACCACCTCCGGGTGCACCTCCGCACGCAGCATCGGCCCGTCGTACCAGAGCGTCACCGGGAACAGCGCCGCACCCGTACGCTGCGCGAGCGCCGCCGGGCCGGCCGGCATCCGGGTCGGCTCGCCGAAGAAGTCCACCTGGATCCCGGCATCCGACAGATCCCGGTCACCGACCAGGCACACCAACTTGCCCTCGCGCAGCCGCCGCGCCAGCGTCCCCACCACCGACACGCTGGAGCCGGTCAGCGCCAGCACCTCCATGCCGAGGCTCTCCCGGTACGCCACGAAACGGTCGAACAGCGACTCCGGCTTCAACCGCTCCGCGACCGTGGTGAACGGGAACCCGCCCGCCGACGCGATCCACGCGCCCGCCAGGTCCCAGTTCGCCATGTGCGGCAGCGCCAGCACCGCGCCGCGCCCCGCCGCCATCGCCTCGTTCAGCTGATCCAGGTTCTTCACCGTTATCGCCTGCGAGACCCGCTCCCGGCTCCAGGTCGGCAGCCGGAACGACTCCATCCAGTACCGCATGTACGACCGCATCCCGGCCCGGGACAACTCCCGCAGCAGGGCCGCGTCCGCACCCGGCCGGACCCGGGCCAGGTTGGCCTCCAACTGCCGGACCCCCTTGCCCTGCCGCCGCCACGCCACATCGGCAATGGTGTTGAACAGGCCGCGGGCCATCGGCTCCGGCAGATGCTTCAGCCCCGCCCAGCCGGCCGCGTAGGCCGCGTCGACCAACCGCTCCTTCATTCGCCCCCCTTGACGGCGCCCGCCGCCTCCAGCTCCGCCGACTCCCGGCGCACCGTCAGCATCCGCTGCGCCACCGTCACCAGGCTGCCCACCGCGACCACCCACAGGGCGACCGGCAGCAGCCACTCGATGTACGGCACCCCGAACTTGTGCAGACCCGCGAAACCGGCCGCCACCAGGCTGATCACCAGCCGCTCGGCCCGCTCCACCAGCCCCGACACGTTCACCGGGAAGCCCAGCGACTCACCGCGCGCCTTCGTGTACGACACCACCTGGCCGCTGGCCAGACAGAACATCGCCACCGCGCACAGCACGTTGTTGTCGCCCTTGCCGGCGTACCACATCGCCAGACCGCCGAAGATCGCCGCATCGGCGACCCGGTCGAGCGTGGAGTCCAGGAACGCACCCCACTTGCTGGACCGGCCCGCCTGGCGGGCCATGTTGCCGTCCACCAGGTCGGAGAAAATGAAAAGGGTGATGGTGACCGTGCCCCAGAAGAACTCCCCGCGCGGGAAGAACACCAAGGCACCGGCCACCGAACCGGCCGTTCCGATCAGCGTGACAGCATCCGGACTGACACCCCACCGCAGCAGCATCGCCGCGAACGGGGTGAGGACACGTGTGAAGAAGCCACGCGCGTACTTGTTGAGCATGGCCTTCCGGTCCGCTCCGCTCTTCGGATTGGCACCCGCGAGCCGCTTGCCCGCCGGGCGGCCGCGCGGATGGCCCCGCCCGGCTGGACAATGGTATCCACGCTGATCGAGCGGCAGGAGGCCAGCCATGCCGGACCGGACAGCCCACTCCCCCACTACGCCCGCCGACCGACCCGGCCGGCTCCGCAACCTCGCCCTGGTCGGGGCGGCCGGAGCCGGCAAGACCACCCTCGCAGAAGCCCTCGCCGTCACCGCCGGCGCCCTGACCAGGCCCGGAACCGTCCCCGACGGCACCACCGCCGCCGACTGGGAGGACATCGAGCACCAACAGCAGCGCTCCGTCCAGTTCGCGCTGCTCCCGCTCCCCTGGCAGGACCTCACCGTCAACGTGCTCGACACCCCCGGCTACGCCGACTTCGCCGGCGAACTCCACGCCGCCCTGCGCGCCGCCGAAGCCGCCGTGTTCGTCCACTCCGCCGCCGACGAGACCGTCGCCCGCCCCGTCCAGGCCCTGTGGCAGCAGTGCGAGGCCGCCCACCTGCCGCGCGCCCTCGCCCTCACCCACCTCAACACCACCCGGGTCCGCCTCGACGACGTCCTGCGGATGCTCCAGGACACCCTCGGCACCCCCGACACCGTCCGCCCGCTCCACCACCCCGACCTGCGCGACGGCCACCTGCACGGCACCACCGAGCTGCTCACCGGCCGCACCTACGGCCACCCCGATGACCCCGGCGACCTCACCGCCGAACGCGCCCGCCTGGTCGAAGCCCTGGCCGGCGAGGACGACGCCCTGATGCAGCGCTACCTCGACGGCGCCGACCTCGACACCGCCGCCCTCACCGCCGGACTCCGCCGCGAATTCCTCGCCGGCACCCTGCACCCCGTCCTCGCCACCGCCCCCGACGGCACCGGCTGCGACGCCCTCCTCGACCTGGTCGCCACCGCCTTCCCCACCCCCGCCGACCGCGCCGACGACCTCCCCGCCGCCGACCCCGACGCCCCCTTCACCGCCCAGGTCGTCCAGACCGGCGAGGACCCCTACCTCGGCCGCCTCAGCCTGCTGCGGATCTTCACCGGCACGCTGCGCCCCGACACCACCGCCCACCTCCCCGACGGCACCGACGAGCGCCTCACCGCCCTGCACAGCCCCTTCGGCCACCAGCTGCGCCCCGTCCCGCAGGCCGTCGCCGGCGACCTCGTCACCGTCGCGAAACTCGGCACCGCCCGCACCGGCGACACCCTCGGCACCGACCACACCGTGCTACCGCCCTGGCCGCTGCCCGAAGCCCTGCTGCCCACCGCCGTCCAGGCCCGTTCCAAGGCCGACGAGGACAAGCTCTCCCAGGCCCTCGGCCGGCTCACCGCCCAGGACCCGGCACTGCGCGTCGAACAGAACCCCGACACCCACCAGCTCGTCCTGTGGTGCACCGGCGAGGCCCACCTCGCCGTCACCCTCGACCGGCTCGCCGGCCGGCACGGCGTTCACGTCGAGACCGTCCCCTACGAGGTCGCCCTGCGCGAGACCTTCGCCGCCCCCGCCAGCGGCCACGGCCGGCACGTCAAACAGTCCGGCGGCCACGGCCAGTACGCGATCTGCGACCTCACCGTGGAACCCCTGCCCGGCGGCGGCTTCGAATTCGTCGACCAGGTCGTCGGCGGCTCCGTCCCGCGCAACTTCATCCCGTCCGTCGAGAAAGGCGTCCGCGCCCAACTCGCCCACGGCCTGCACGGCCACCCGATGACCGACGTCCGGGTCACCCTCACCGACGGCAAGGCGCACTCCGTCGACTCCTCCGACGCCGCCTTCCAGACCGCCGCCGCACTCGCCCTCAAGGAAGCCGCCGACCACACCGACGTACGGGTCCTGGAACCCGTCGACGAAGTCCGGGTGCTGCTCCCCGACGAGTACCAGGGCGCCGTCCTCACCGACCTGTCCGCCCGCCGCGGCCACGTCCTCGGCACCGAGATCGGCGGACCGGGACTCAGCCTGGTCCGCGCCGAAGTCCCCGAACTCGAACTCACCCGCTACTCGCTCGACCTGCGCTCGCTGTCGCACGGAACCGGCCAGTTCACCCGCAGCTACCTGCGCCACGCCCCGATGCCCACGCACCTCGCGGCCCAGCTCGCCACGACGGGGTGACGGCTCAGGAACGGCGCGGCAGCGCGCATGCCTTGGTGCCGCCGGGCATCTGGTGCCGGTGCCGCGCCACCCAGCGGTACGCCACCTCCGCGAGCGGCCGCACCGGGGCCAGCGCCAGCAGGCCGCCCGCCCAGGCCCACAGCCCGCCCGACCGCATCAACAGCCGCGCCACCGCCTGCGCGCCGCCGTACACCTTGCGGTCCGGCGTGATCCACAACACCTCGCGGGTGGCCCGCTCCTCCGTCACCTGCCCGCCGGTGAACTCCGACAGCGCGTCCAGATCCGCGAACTGGAACGCCACCGCCTCCCACCCGGCCGAGGACAGGCTCTGCCGCGGGTAGCGCTCGGCCCACCGCACACAGCTCGAGCAGAACGCGCAATCACCGTCGAAAACCAGCACCGGCTCCGGTGCGAAGGCACTCGTCATGGCGCGATCCTAAACCCGTGCGTCGAAGTCCCCGCTGCGGGGCAACATCTCCCCGAAACCGGCTTTCGCGGCCGAGATGTGACCCAGGATCAGTTGATGATCCGCACGGGCAGGCCGCTACGCGGTAACCTGCCGCAGACCATCAGGGGAGGAGGAGCTGCTCAGGTGACTCAGCTCGACATGACGCCGGGCGCACAGGTACCACGGACGGACGTCGGTCATCAGACCGCGGTCACCCAGGCGTTCTCCTCCGCCGCCTACCGCACCGGCGACTACAACGAACTGGAAGCGCTCGCCGGAGTCTCGGTCAAGCCGGGCAAGTTCGCCCTGTTCCGGCCAAGTGCCGGCGAGGCGTTCAGCCGCGCCCTGATCGACCGCACCCTCGGTGGCGGCCGCAAACCGATAGTGCCCTCGCACGGCACCGATGTCCGCATGGTCGTCGAGCACTGCCTCGCCGCCCAGGACCTGCGCGAGGCCCGCGACCGCCGGCTCGCCACCCTCACCGCGGTCTGCGGCCTGCTCTTCCTGCCCGGCACGCTGGTCTGGCTCGCCGCGTACCAGGCCCGCGCCTGGCTCGGCACCAAGAAGTCCGCCGCCAAGGACGGGCTGATCGGCACGCTCGCCCTGCTGGTCGCCGCCGGTCTCACCGTGTTTCTGGCGATCCGCCCGCCGGCCCACGGCCTGCTCGGCCTGTACTGCCGTGTGGTGATGATCGGCCCGGTCCTCGGCTGGTACCTCGCCAGGCGCACCGTGATCACCTCCGTGATGCAGCAGCGCGCCCGCTGGGGCGACCTGGTCGGCGGCAGCGCGGTGGCCGCGATCGTCCCCAAGGCCGTCCCCAAGGACGACCTCGACAAGAAGGCCAACGAGCTCCGGGCCGGCCTCGAGCGCCTCTCCCGCGAACAGAACACCAACGTCCAGCACTACGCCGGCCCCAAGGGCATCCTCGGCATCGGCGCCCGCTGGGCCGAGTGGTCGCTGCGCGAGGACCTCCGCCCCGCCGAGGGCCACCCCGACTTCCGCACCTTCCACGTCTGGGACCTCGCCCGCCGGATCACCGACCGCCTCGGCGCCCTCAGCGGCAGCGACGTCCCCAACGGCGGCCTGCCCAAGCCGCAGATCAGCCACTGGGTGGTACTCGACACCGGCGAGGGCGCCGACGAGATCGGCCGCCCCTCCGGCGCCGAGATGGACGGCGACCGGATGCGCGACTTCGCCGTCTCCGAACTCGCCAACAAGCAGAGCGTCGGCAACGACACCCGGCACCGCATCGCCGTCCAATTCGTGCTCCACAAGGGCCAGTTGGTCACCACCGTGGTGGTCAGCATCATGGTCCTCTCGCACAGCCTCCAGGTCACCGCCACCGCGCACGCGCTCGGCCCGATCGCCGGCTACTTCGGCTCCAAGCCCAAGACCCCGGAGAAGGACGTCCCCAAGACCCTCCGGTTCTGGGAGAACCGCACCGTCCAACTCCCCGTCGTCACCGACGACGAGATCGTCCGGCAGGCCGTCCGCGCCCCGTTCCACAAGATCCCCAGCCTGCAGAAGTGGCTCGGCGGCTCCATCGGCCTCCCCGAACCCCTGTGTCTGCGCCAGGCCTGGGCCGACCCGGCCTGGAACAGCCGCTTCAAGTCCGACGACGCGCTGTACATCCCCACCCCCGTGGTCGGCCTTATCCACGCCGCCGTAGTCGAGTTCCTCGACGAGCACGACGTCGCCACCGACCGGATCGCCGGCCGCTCCAACATCATCCGCGCCGAAATGCAGGGCACCCGCCCGTTCCGCGCCGACAAGTACGACGCCGGATAACCCCGGACACACAGACGGCAGGGGCCGTGCGGGAATTGCTCCCGCACGGCCCCTGCCGTTCGTCCCTCACCGCATCAAACCGGCCACACCTCGGCCAGCACCTTCCGGGTGTCCGCCAGCAACTGCGGCAGCACCTTCGTGTGCCCCACCACCGGCATGAAGTTGGTGTCCCCACCCCAGCGCGGCACCACGTGCTGGTGCAGGTGCGCCGCGATCCCGGCCCCCGCCGCCGCACCCTGGTTCATCCCGATGTTGAACCCGTGCGCCCCCGACGCCGCCCGCAGCGCCGTCATCGCCTTCTTGGTGAACTCCCCGAGCTCCGCCGTCTCCGGCCCGTCCAACTCGGTGTAGTCCGCCACGTGCCGGTACGGCACCACCATCAAGTGCCCACCGTTGTACGGGTACAGGTTCAGCACCGCGAACACCGACTCGCCGCGCTGCACGATCAGCCCGTCCTCGTCGCTCAGCTTCGGGATCGAACAGAACGGGCAACCGTCGTCCGGAGCCGGCCCGGTGGGCTTGTTCTCCCCCTGGATGTACGCCATCCGATGGGGTGTCCAAAGGCGACGGAAGCCGTCCGGCTCCCCCACGCCCCGCTGCAGTTCCGGCTCACTCGTCATGCCCGCCAGCATATGCTCCGCACCTCGCGAACCAAGCAGTACGGGGCAGACTCCCGAAGGAGACTGCCCCGCAGGTCACGTCGGCTTACCGGTATCAGACCTGAACCCGGCTCCGCACCGCTTCGACGATCTCGGCGATCGCTTCGTCACGCGGCACGCCGTTCTTCTGCTCGCCGTTGCGGTACCGGAACGACACCGCGCCCGCCTCCACGTCGTCGTTGCCCGCGATCAGCATGTACGGGACCTTCGACTTCTGGGCGTTGCGGATCTTCTTCTGCATCCGGTCGTCCGAGGTGTCGACGTCCACCCGGATCCCGTGCTTCTTCAACTCGGCCGCCACGTCCAGCAGGTACGGCACGTGCTCGTCGGTGATCGGAATGCCGGTCACGGTGACCGGGGCCAGCCACGGCGGCATGGCGCCCGCGTAGTGCTCCAGCAGCACCGCGAAGAAGCGTTCGATCGAGCCGAACAGCGCACGGTGGATCATCACCGGCCGCTGCCGCGAGCCGTCCGCCGAGGTGTACTCGAGCTCGAAACGCTCCGGCAGATTGAAGTCGAGCTGGATGGTCGACATCTGCCAGGTACGGCCGATCGCGTCCCGCGCCTGGACCGAGATCTTCGGGCCGTAGAAGGCCGCGCCACCCGGGTCCGGCACCAGCGGCAGGCCCTGCTTCTCGGCCACGCTCGCCAGAACTGCGGTCGCCTCTTCCCACGCGTCGTCGCTGCCGACGAACTTCTCCGGGTCCTTGGTGGACAGCTCCAGGTAGAAGTCGTTCAGACCGTAGTCGCGCAGCAGGTCCAGCACGAAGGTCAGCGTGCGGTCCAGCTCGTCGGCCATCTGCTCGCGGGTGCAGTAGATGTGCGCGTCGTCCTGCGTGAAGCCGCGGGCGCGGGTCAGGCCGTGCACCACGCCGGACTTCTCGTACCGGTACACGGTGCCGAACTCGAAGAGGCGCAGCGGCAGTTCACGGTAGGAGCGGCCGCGCGCGTCGAAGATCAGGTTGTGCATCGGGCAGTTCATGGGCTTGAGGTAGTAGTCCGTGCCCTCGTCGAGCTGCATGGGGGGGTACATGCCGTCGGCGTACCAGTCGAGGTGGCCGCTGGTTTCGAACAGCTTCCCCTTGGTGGCGTGCGGGGTGTAGACGAACTCGTAGCCCTCTTCCTCGTGCCGCTTGCGCGAGTAGTCCTCCATGGTGCGGCGGATGATGCCGCCCTTGGGGTGGAAGACGGCGAGGCCGGAGCCGATCTGCTCGGGGATGGAGAACAGGTCGAGCTCGGTGCCGAGCTTGCGGTGGTCGCGCTTGGCGGCTTCCTCGAGGAAGTCGAGGTGGGCCTTCAGCTCTTCCTTGGTGGGCCACGCGGTGCCGTAGAGGCGCTGCAGCATGGGGTTTTTCTCGCTGCCGCGCCAGTACGCGGCGGCGGAGCGCATCAGCTTGAACGCCGGGATGTGCCGGGTGCTGGGCAGGTGCGGGCCGCGGCAGAGGTCGCCCCAGCAGACCTCGCCGGTCTTCGGGTCGAGGTTGTCGTAGATGGTGAGTTCGCCGGCGCCGACCTCGACGTCGGCGCCCTCGCCGGCGGTGGCGGCGGAGCCCTTGAGGCCGATCAGCTCGAGCTTGTAGGGCTCCTTGGCGAGCTCCTCGCGGGCGGCCTCGTCGGTGACCACGCGGCGGGAGAACTTCTGTCCCCGCTTGATGATCTCCTGCATGCGCTTCTCGATGGTCTTGAGGTCGTCCGGGTGGAACGGCTTCTCGACGTCGAAGTCGTAGTAGAAGCCGTCGCGGACGGGCGGGCCGATGCCGAGCTTGGCCTCCGGGAAGACCTGCTGGACGGCCTGGGCCATGACGTGCGCGGTGGAGTGCCGCAGGATGTCGAGGCCGTCGGGGCTGGAGATCTCGACGGGCTCGACCTCGTCGCCGTCCTGGACGGCGTAGGCGAGGTCCTTGAGCTGGCCGCCGACGCGGGCGGCGATCACGGCGCGGTCGTCGGCGAAGAGCTCGGCGGCCGTAGTGCCCGTGGTCACCACGCGCTCTTCCCGATCGGGTTCGCGGTTGATGATGATCCGGACGTCCGTCACCGGTCTCTCCTGACGTTCTGGCTATGGGGCGCAGCACAACCGCTGCGTTGTGCATGGTACCGAGCCGGGCCGGGTCCCTGTCGCCGAGGCCCGTGGCGGCCGCGGTGATCGTTCGATCACTTTCTGCCACAAAGGGGGCGTCCGGGACGGTTGACTTTCCGTCAACTGCGGTATCACTTGGACACGGCGCGGCGCTCCGCTGGTCCTCGGTGGCAGCGCCGCCCGGCAAGGGTTCGCGCGGCGTCTGAGGGGGCGTCATGCAACAGCTCCGTTCCTGGTTTCACGGTCCGCTGGCGTCCTTCGACACCGAGACCACGGGTGTGGATGTCGAGCGGGATCGGATCGTCTCGGCCGCCCTGGTGGTGCAGTCCGCCCCGGGCGGGGCGGCCGCCGTCCGCAGCTGGCTGGCGAATCCGGGTGTGCCCATCCCGGAGCAGGCCCGGGCCGTGCACGGCATTTCCGACGACCGGGTACGGGCGCACGGCCGTCCGCCGCGGACGGTGGCGGTGGAGGTGGCGCTCGCGCTGGCCGAGCAGTCCCGCGCGGGGGTGCCGCTGGTGGTGATGAACGCCCCGTACGACCTGACGCTGCTGGACCGGGAGTTGCGCCGGCACGGGGCGGGTTCGCTGACGGAGGTGCTGGGCGGAGCGGAGCTGCTGGTGCTGGATCCGCGGGTGCTGGACAAGCAGGTGGACCGCTACCGCAAGGGCCGGCGCACGCTGACTGACCTGTGCGGGCATTACGGGGTTTCGCTGGTGGGTGCGCACGACGCGGCGGCGGACGCGTTGGCGGCACTGGAGTTGGTGCGGGCGGTGGCGTCCCGGCACTCGGAGCGGTTGGGCGGGCTGTCCCCGGCGGAGCTGCATCTGCGGCAGGCGGTGTGGCACGCGTCGCAGGCCCGTGGTCTGGAGCGCTGGTTCGAGCGGGCGGGCACCCCGGAGCAGGTGGACACGGCGTGGCCGTTGCGGCCGGCCCGATGCCGGTGCGGCGAGCGCCTGGAGCCGGGCCATGCCTGCGAGTTGGCGGCCTGACGGGACGACAGCAACGCGGAAGGCCCCGACCTGGTGGTCGGGGCCTTCCGCGTTGTGCTCGGTGGGCGATACTGGGATCGAACCAGTGACCCCTTCGGTGTGAACGAAGTGCTCTCCCGCTGAGCTAATCGCCCGGGCAACGAGATGAACAGTAGCACCACTTGGGCCCGGGTATCCAATCCGTTCCCCGACGGCCCCCCAGATCCCGTGCCGGGCACGTCCGTTGAATGGCTTCCGTGCCGGGCGGGCCAGTTGAATGCCCGTCAGAACTCGGGCCGGGGAACGCGGAAAAGGCGCGGGGCCCCGACCTGATAAACAAGTCGGAGCCCCGCGCCTTTGCATTCCGGTGGGCGATACTGGGATCGAACCAGTGACCCCTTCGGTGTGAACGAAGTGCTCTCCCGCTGAGCTAATCGCCCGGGTGCAGAAAGAACATTACCCCATCTGCGCGGGTGCTCCGACCACCCCGCCCCCGTCGCGCCCGGTCCGCGTCCCGGGCCCCGACCAGCGGAGTCGGCGGGCCGGCCGGTGGAGGTCGTGGACGGGGCGGTGCTCCGGGCGGGTCCGGCGGCGGCAGCTTCGTGTGTTCCTCCAGCCGTCCGGCCGCAGGTCCGGTGCGACCGCCGGTAATCCGTGCCGTTACCGGGCCGGTCGGCAGCCGGTCGGGCCGTTCGGGGGATTCCGCAATGCGCCGGAAGGGGTACGACTCGCACCGGAATCGGGACAGACGGGTTTACACCGGGCTTTCAGGTGGGATGGTCCGTTCGCCGACGTGCGATTCCCCGAGCGCACACTGAGCGAAAGGCCCTGGCGCTTATGAACACCACGGTCAGCTGCGAGCTGCACCTGCGCCTCATCGTGTCCAGCGAGTCCTCACTGCCCGTCCCCGCGGGCCTGCGCTACGACACTGCCGACCCCTATGCCGTGCATGCGACGTTCCACACCGGAGCAGACGAGACCGTGGAGTGGGTGTTCGCCCGCGACCTCCTCGCGGAGGGGCTGCACCGACCGACCGGTACCGGCGACGTCCGGGTGTGGCCGTCCCGCAGCCATGGTCAAGGCGTGGTTTGCATCGCCCTGAGCTCTCCGGAAGGAGAGGCACTGCTGGAGGCCCCGGCCCGGGCGCTTGAGTCCTTCCTCAAGCGGACGGACGCCGCGGTGCCGCCCGGCACCGAACACCGTCACTTCGACCTCGACCGGGAGCTGTCCCACATCCTCGCCGAGAGCTGAACCCGAACGAGTTACGGCCCGCCGTCGCGCGGCGGCGGGATCGCCTCGATGCGCACCGTCCTACTCGGGGGCACGGTCGCAGTTCGCTGCCGCCCGCCGGCGGCCTCGGGGCCCGGCCCCGGGCGTTCCCTCCCACCGGAGCGGACGTCCGGGGCTAAGCCGCGTCCCGGCCCGAACGGCGGCCCGGGCCGGTAGAGTCGGGCCCCGCGTTGACCGACGCGGCGGTCCACGGGCCGCCGCCGCGTGAGGAGTTCCCACGTGCTGATCACCCATGACACCGAGTGCGCGCTGAGCATCCTGGTGGAGCTGCTGAACACCGCGCCGGAGGCCTGCGGCAGCGAGCAGCTACCCGATGTGGCGGCTCTGAGCGGCTTCGTGGTCCGGCAGGAGATCAGCGAGATTGACTCGCTCGGTCCGGCCGACCTGGCCTCGGTGCACGAGCTGCGCGACCGGCTGCGCGAGGTGTTCTCGGCCGGCACGGTCGAGCAGGCCGCGGAACTGGTCAACGCGCTGGTCGCCGACGCCGGGACGACGCCGCGGCTGACCAACCACGACCACCACGGCTGGCACATCCACTACTTCGCGCCGCACGCCGCGGTCGGCCGGCACCTGGCCGCCGAGCTCGGCATGGCGCTGGCGTTCATCGTGATGGCGGGCGAGCTGGAGCGGCTGCGCCGCTGCGAGGCGCCGGACTGCGCCCGGGTCTTCGTCGACCTGTCCCGCAACCGCTCCCGCCGCTACTGCGACAGCCGCACCTGTGGCAACCGGCTGCACGTGGCCGCGTACCGGGCCCGGCAGCGCTCGGCGGAGGCCGGGGCGGTGGCGGCGGCCGGACGCTGACGTCCGTCCGGGCTGGTCGGGGCCGGGGTCGGAGTGTGGACCTGGGAGACTTGTGGCATGAGCGATTCCCCCCTGCCCCGTGTCGAATTCTGGTGCGACCTGCTGTGCCCCGACTGCCGTACCGCGCTGGCGGACATCCGCGCGCTGCGTGACCGCTTCGGTGACGCGCTGACCGTCGAGCTGCGGCACTTCCCGCTGGAGAAGCACAAGTTCGCGTACCCGGCGGCGGAGGCCGCGACCGAGGCGTTCGAGCAGGGGCGCGGCTGGGAGTTCGTCGAGGCGCTGCTGGCCCGGATCGAGGACGTGGAGCGCGGCGGGGCGCAGGTGCTGGTGGAGATCGCCGGGTCGGTCGGGCTGGACGCGGACGAGGTCGACACCGCGCTGATCGACGGCCGTCACATGCTGCTGGTCGACTCGGACGTGGCCGAGGGCCGGGCGATCGGCGTTTCGGGCACCCCGACGTACGTGGTGGCCGGCAAGCGGCTGGACGGCGGCAAGTCCCAGGACGGGCTGCGCGAGCGCATCGTCGAGCTGCTGGGCGGCTGACCGCCCCGGCGTCCGTGACGGCGGGGCGGTCGGGCTTTCCCGGAGCGGCCGGGCTCAGAGCAGTGGCTTGCTGAGCCTGCGCAGCATGACCCGGTAGCCGAGCGATTCGTAGAGCGCGACCGCCACGCCGTTGTCGGAGAACACGTTGAGCCCCAGGTCGTGAACGCCTGCGGCGAGGCACTCGCGTTCGGCAAGGCGCATCAGGGTGCGGCCGTGGCCGTGGCCGCGCTGTTCGGCGGCGACCTCGACCAGCATCACCCAGGCCAGCGGGCGGCCGTCCGGCAGGCTGTTCAGGCGGAGGGCGACCCAGAGGCAGCCGAGCACGTTCCCGTCGGCGTCGAGGAGTTGGCGCAGCGCGGTGTCCGGGGTGTCCGGGCCGTCCGGCAGGGCGCGCTGGTGGTCGTGCTCCGATTTCGCGGTGGCTTCGGCGGCGCCGAGACCGGAGTCGATCAGCTCCTGCCGGTAGCCCGCGACCGCGGCCCGCTCCCAGGCGGGGTACTGTTCCGGGCCGATCCGGCGGTCCGTCAATCCTGCTGGCAGCTGCGGGAGTTCGGCGAGCGGCTTGATCATGTTGCGCATCCGCTCGGTGTAGCCGAGGGCGTGGGCCAGCCGCAGGCCGGCCTCCGCCTCCGCGGGCACCGTGATGTCGACCCGGGTGCAGCCCCAGGAGCGCAGCACTTCTTCGGCGGCGAGCGCGGCGACGGTGCCGCGGCCGCGG
This sequence comes from Kitasatospora sp. NPDC004614, assembly GCF_042873675.1. Classification (NCBI taxonomy): domain Bacteria; kingdom Bacillati; phylum Actinomycetota; class Actinomycetes; order Kitasatosporales; family Streptomycetaceae; genus Kitasatospora; species Kitasatospora sp. NPDC004614. The sequence continues at coordinate 16,576 of NZ_JBIALR010000004.1, read as the reverse complement.
CGCCGGCCTTCGGTGACCTCGAGTTCGCTGATCTCGCCCGGGCAGAACCCTTCTCCGGGCCAGGCGGTCGTCCGCAGGCCGCCCACCGGATGTCCGTTCACCATGATGTGCCAGCGCCGCGTCCGCCCGTCGTTGGCCGCGGCCTCCTCGGCCCCGTCCGGTCGCAACGTGGTTGTCATACCAGCCCCCTTCCCTCCCCCACTGGGCTTCTACCGTCCCACACTGCCCGCCGGGAATGTGCTCAGACGGGGTCGGTGTTCCGGGCTGCGTGGTCGGCGAAGATCTCCATCGCCTTGCGGGTCACCGGGCCGATGGCGGGGAGGGTGCGGGTGTCGACGCGGGTGACGGCCTGGACGTCGCGGAGGGTGGAGGTGAGGAAGACCTCTTCGGCCTCGGCGAGGGCCTCGAGGGGGACGTCGGTCTCTTCGGCGCCGGTCCAGTCGATGACGAGTTGGCGGGTGATGCCGGCCAGGCAGCCGGAGGAGAGGGTGGGGGTGAGGAGGCGCCCATCGAGGACCAGGAAGACGTTGGAGCCGGTGCCTTCGCAGAGTTGGCCGGCGGTGTTGGCGAGGAGGGCTTCGCTGGCGTCGGCGCGGTGGGCGGCGGCGAGGGCGATGACGTTCTCGGCGTAGGAGGTGGTCTTCAGGCCGGTGACGGCGGAGTGTTCGTTGCGGCGCCAGGGGACGGTGACGACGGCGGTGGTGTCGGGGCGGCGCTCGGCGGAGCCGAGGGCGACGACCAACGTCGGTGCGCCGCCGCCGCGTTCGGAGCCGAGTGGGGCGCGGCCGCCGGTGTAGGTGATGCGCAGGCGGCCGAGCGGGAGCGGCTTCGCGGCGAGGACGGCGGCGCAGGCCTCGCGGACCTGGTCGTGGTCGGGGTCGGGGAGGCCGAGGCCGCGTGCGGAGCGGGTGAGGCGGTCGAGGTGGCGGGTGAGTGCGAAGAGTTGGCCGTGCTCGGCCTTGACGGTTTCGAAGACGCCGTCGCCGACGGTGAGTCCGTGGTCGAGGACGGAGAGGGTGGCCTCGTCCTCGGTGGTGAGGGTTCCGTTGACCCAGATCATCGGCGTCGTACTCCTTGCGCTCAGGCGGGGCTGCCGGTGGAGGCTATCGCCACCAGCCTGGCGGCTTTGAGCTCGGTTTCGTGCCATTCGCGGTCCGGGTCGGAGTCCCAGGTGATTCCGGCGCCGGTACCGAATTTGAGGACGGGCCGGCCGCTGTCCCGTTCGATCCAGAACGAGCGGATGCCGACGGCGAGTTCGGCCTCGCCGCGGTCGGCGTCGACCCAGCCGATGGCGCCGCAGTAGGGGCCGCGGGGGGCGGTCTCCAGGTCTCGGATGATGCGCAGCGCGCTGCTCTTGGGGGCGCCGGTGACGGAGCCGGGCGGGAAGGTGGCGTCGAACAGTTGCGGCCAGCCCGCGTCGGCGCGCAGACGTCCTTCGACGGTGGAGACGAGGTGGACCAGGCCGGGGTGCTTCTCGACGGCGCACAGGTCGGGGACGGTGACGGTGCCGGTGTCGCAGACCTGACCGAGGTCGTTGCGGACCAGGTCGACGATCATCACGTTCTCGGCGTGGTCCTTGTCGAGCAGGTCGTGTTCGGTGCGGCCGGTGCCCTTGATCGGGCCGGAGCGGACGGTGCGCCCGTGCCGGCTCAGGTACAGCTCGGGTGAGGCGGTGGCGATTTCGATGCCGTGCTCGGGGAGCCGGATCGTTCCCGCGTACGGCGCGGGGTTGTGAGCGGCGAGCAGGCCGGTAAGGGCGTCGATGTCGGTGCGCCCGGGGTCGGGCAGGGGTGCGCTCAACACCCGGCAGAGGTTGGCCTGGTAGACCTCGCCGGCGGCGATGTGTTCGCGGATGCGGCGCACTCCGGCGCGGTAGGCGTCGGCGTCGAGGGAGGTGTGCCAGCTGTCCGGGGCGGGGCCGTGCCAGTTGTGGGTGGCCGGCGGGGCCGGGTCGGGGCGGACGTCGTCGAACCGGGCGCAGGTGAGGCGGCCCTCGAAGTCGTGGGCGACGGCCCAGAATCCGCCGCGGTCGAGGGCGGTGGGGTCGTGGGTGACTTCCCGCAGGCCGGTGGCGAGGCGTCCGGCGAAGCGGGCCATCGGCTGGTGGGGGCTGAGCGGGGCGGTGCGGCCGGACACGGTTCTCCTGCGCGGATTGCGGTGCTGCCCGTTGCGCCCGCGCGGGCGCGGGCGTGGGCGCCGGGGGATCGCCCCGGTACCGAAAGTCTAGGTCGGAGGCCTGCTGGAACGTTCCGGCCGAGCCCGACGCTTGGGCATCCGGCGGCCACCCCCGCGCCACGCTGCGGGAACGGATTTTTCAGCTGGGCCGGGGATCCGCTAGAGTTCAACACGTCGCCAGGGAGCGCAGCCGGGAAAAACCGGAAGAGCTTCCAGGGAGACAGGCGGACGTGGCTCAGTTGGTAGAGCATCACCTTGCCAAGGTGAGGGTCGCGAGTTCGAATCTCGTCGTCCGCTCGACGGAGAACAGGTAAGGTCGTTCTCCAAGAGGAACAGGTAAGATCGTTCCTCGCATGTTGCCTGGTGGAGTGGCCGAGAGGCGAGGCAACGGCCTGCAAAGCCGTGTACACGGGTTCAAATCCCGTCTCCACCTCCAAGAGGTATCGCCCGGTTTCGACCGGGTGGTCCTCCCTGCGCGATTAGCTCAGCGGGAGAGCACTACCTTGACACGGTAGGGGTCACTGGTTCAATCCCAGTATCGCGCACTGATCTTCGGATCTTTGATCTTCGGATCATCCCCGCGCGATTAGCTCAGCGGGAGAGCACTACCTTGACACGGTAGGGGTCACTGGTTCAATCCCAGTATCGCGCACCACAGGCAAGGCTCCTCGGAGCGCCTGACACCCCCGCGCGATTAGCTCAGCGGGAGAGCACTACCTTGACACGGTAGGGGTCACTGGTTCAATCCCAGTATCGCGCACTGATCTTCGGATCTTTGATCTTCGGATCATCCCCGCGCGATTAGCTCAGCGGGAGAGCACTACCTTGACACGGTAGGGGTCACTGGTTCAATCCCAGTATCGCGCACCAGACATGAGAGCCGCCGTCCGATATTCGGACGGCGGCTCTCGGCATTTGCGGCAGCGGGCAGGTGCGGCAACAGCCGGGCGTGGCAGCGGACATGGGAATGGCCGGGAACAACACGCCCTCACCGACGTGTTGTTCCCGGCCACCGGGTGAGCCGGAGCTGCAGCCTGCGCCACTCATTTCGTCCGTCCACGACTTGATGAGGGTTGCTCCGGCCGGCGAAGACCCCTACCCCATTGGGGGTCAGCGCCCGATCAGGTCGGCGACCGCTTGGGTCTGCGTCGCCAGTTGGTCCCACGCCCCGAACAGGGCCATCAGCAGGATCGCGCAGGGCAGGGCGATGGCAAGGGCGACCATCGGGTGCCGGGTCTCCGCGGGGTGCGGGGACAGGGGCCGGCGGCGAGGGGCTCTGTTGAGCGGTGCCATGTCTGCTGTGCTCCTGCCGGGCTGCGGTGCTGCGGTCGGGTCGGGGACGGGTGGTGCTGCTTGGCAGCGAGGACGGTCATTCTCGGGGGACGAGCGGGGCCGTCCTCGCTGTGAACAACGGTAGGCGGGACGGCTTTCCGGGTCGTCATGCCGTCGTACTGTTCCGATCGCCTCCGCTGGTAGGAGGAGGGATGGGGCGGTGTACGCCTGGAGGCGGAGACGGGAGTACGCCGACCCCTTAGGCGACCCTGACAGCGCCCCTTGGGGGACGGCCGGATTGCCGGTGGAGCAAGGGATTTGGGGGTGCGCCAGCGACCCTGATCTGACAATCCGACCGGCGGTTCCAGTGTTGCGTGTCGGCACGGGGCCGCTACCAGTCCGTAAGCTGTGCCGAGACAGTTGTCTGACGATGCCCCAAATCCGACGGGGCCTCACCCCACAGGCTGACGGAACGGGAACGGGTACGGGCAAATGGCAATGATGCGGCTGCGGCGTGAGGACCCCCGCATCGTCGGCCCGTACCGGCTGCACCGGCGGCTGGGTGCCGGCGGGATGGGCGTGGTCTTCCTCGGTTCGGACCGGAAGGGGCAGCGGGTCGCGCTGAAGCTGATCCGCGCCGAACTCGCGGAGGACGCCGAGTTCCGCACCCGGTTCGCCCGGGAGATCGCGGCGGCCTCCCGGATCCGCGGCGGCTGCACGGCCCGGGTGATGGGCTCCGACATCGAGGCCGACCGACCGTGGCTGGCCACCGCGTACGTGCCCGGGCCGTCGCTGTACAAGCAGGTCTCCGAAGAAGGCACGCTGGCCTGGCCGGACGCCGCGCGGATCGGCGCGGCGCTGGCCGACGGGCTGGTGAAGGTGCACGAGGCAGGGGTGGTGCACCGCGACCTCAAGCCGTCGAACATCCTGCTCTCCCCCAAGGGCCCGCGAATCATCGACTTCGGCATCGCCTGGTCGCGCGGCGCGTCCACCCTCACACACGTCGGCACCGCCGTCGGCTCGCCGGGCTTCCTGGCGCCCGAGCAGGTGCGCGGCGCGGCCGTGACACCCGCCACCGACGTGTTCGCGTTCGGGGCGACGCTGGCCTTCGCGCTGACCGGGGAGTCGCCGTTCGGGTCGGGCGCCTCCTCCGAAGTGATGCTGTACCGGGTGGTGCACGAGGAACCGGACCTGACCGGGATTCCGCCGGTGCTGGCCCCGGTGGTGCGGGCCTGCCTGGCCAAGGAGCCGTCCGAACGCCCGCCTGCGGCCGCGCTGCACGAGCGCCTGAGCGAACTCGCCGCGCGCGGCCCCGGCGGCCGGGCCGCCCGGGCCGCGGCCCTGGCCGAGGAGCAGGCCGCACCCGCGCCCGCCGCCCCGGCCGGAAACCCGGCGGGCGGACGGCCGGACGGTGCGCCGGTGCGCCGCGCGGCCGGCCCGCAGGGCGCCCCGGTGCCCGGCGCGGGCCGGCGGCCCGCCGACCCCGCACGTGCCTCGGCCGGTGCGCCGCCCGTCCGCCCGGCGCCCGTCCCAGCGCCGAATGCGGACGGTGCGGCAGTAGCGGCCGCGATGCCCCGGCCGGAGGTGCATCCGGACGCCCGCACCGAGCGGGTGCGGCGCCCGGTCCGGGACGGCGACACGGTGCGCGAGCGCCGGCCCGCCGCCCCCGCCGGGCGGGAGCGCACCCCCGTGCCCGGCCGCGACCGCACTCCCCCGCCCGGGCGCCCCGCGGGCCCCGCCCGGCCGACCGCGCGTCAACGGCTGATGCGCCAGCGGCTGGTGGTGTTCGTCACCGTGACGCTCGGGGTCGCGCTGGCCATCGCGGTCGCGCAGGGCTGCGAGAGCCGCGCCACCCACAGCCTCGGGCCGACGCCGACCGCGACCGCCCCCGTGAAGCCGACCTCGGGCGCGACGCTGTCGGTGGACGGCGTGAACACCGTCGGCCACAGCGGCTCGGGTCTGGGCCCGGCGCTCGGCAGCCCGCCGCCCGTGGACTGGCTCAACCGCAGCTACCAGGACCCGTCCGGCGGCCCGGGGATCCAGCTGCGCGACGGCCACTCGACCGACGCGGGCGCGCCCGTCACGCTGACCGCCGTGCTGCCGGCCCGCTTCCGGGACGCCCAGGCGACGCTGGTGGTGCTGCGCCGGGGCGAGGGCTCCGTCCCGACCGACCTGGTGCAGCTGTACGGCTTCACCGGCGACGCCCCGGTGCTGATCGCCGGCCGGACGTCCGCCGCCAACCCGGAGGCCGGGGCGGTGTGGCGGGTGGAGAACGGCGCGCTGATCCGCGAGGAGCGGGTGGACCGCACCGGCGCGGTCTCCTCGACCCGGTACACCGTCCGCCCGGACGGCAGCCTGGAGGAGTCCTTCCCGGGCGCGGGCGTCTCCGGGAACTGAAGCCACCGCTCAACTGCCGGTGACGGTCTGTCAGTGCCCGGCGGGAGCATGTGCCGCATGATGTGGACGACCGACGCGATGCATGTCGCGTACTGCCAGTATTTCCTGTACGGCCCGGAACTGCCGGACGGCTGGGACGCGCACGCGCTGGCCCGGCTGTTCCACGGCAACGGGGTGGCGGCCGGGTGCCCTGACCACCTGACGGTGCTGTGCGGCACCCACACCGGGCTGATCCGGCTCGGCGTGGAGCGCGCGGTCGAACGGCCCGCGGAGCCCGGGCCGGAGTGGGAGAGCGCCGTGGAGCTGTCGCTGTACAGCAGCGGCGAGCTGCGGCTGCGGGCCTGGGACGGCGTGGACATCGCCGAGGCCGGCAACCTGGCGCACGCCGGCCGCGGCTGGTACCGGGTCCGGGTGCAGACCCGGGGCCGCGACCGCGGCCGGGAGACCGACACCGCTGCCCGCCCCGTCGAAGAACACCGCCTGACGATCTGGCCCGCTCCCCCGGCCCCCGACCTGGTGCTGCGGGTCGGCGACCTGACGGGCCGCCGCCACCACGATCCGCGCCGGCCGGCCCCGCAGCCGATATCGCCTCCGGCGGCGCGTCGCGCGGCCTGACCGGTCATCGGGCGGCCGCGGCGGATAATGATCCGCGGAAATCGGGCGAGACCGGGAGGTACGGGAGCAATGGCGCTGGTCGCGGGTGTGCGGGTCAAGCTGGTGACGGAGCTGGCGCTGGGAGACGCGTCCGGGGACGGGGAGACGGTGGGTCTGCTCCTGCTGGGGGCGGGCATCGAGGGCACCGTCGAGCGCGTGGTCGGGGAGGTGACGGCGCCCGAGGAGGTCCGCGAGTACGAGCGGCTGCGGGCGCTGCACGACGACTACGGGCACACCATGCCCACCGAGAGCCTCAAGCAGTTGGAGAACGAGATCGCCAAGCTGGTACCGCACTGGGAGGCGTTCCAGGTGCGGGGGCCGCGCTCGTCGGTCCGGGTCCGCTTCGACAACGGGTTCGTGCTGGACGGGGCCGACGAGGCGGTGCTGACGGCTCTCTAGAACCGGTCGTTCTCCTCCCAGTCGTACCAGCCGTCACCCATCGGGATGTAGTGGCCCTTCTTGGCGGGCGGGGTGGTACCGGGCGGGAAGTACGCGTAGCCGTGGGCGGCGAACGTGCCGCTGCCGCCGATGGCGAACTTCACGCCGCCGCCGACGAATTCGGTCCCGATGACGCGGTAGCCCGCGACCCAGCCCCGGTCTGCCGTGCCGGTGGCCAGGGCGTGGTCGGCCCAGTCGGTGAGCGCCGGGCGGGCCAGCGCGAAGCGGGCCTCGGCCGGGTCGGCCTGGGTGACCGTCAGCGCGGTGGCGGCGACCAGCAGCGGGGCCACGGCCCAGCGCCAACGGCCGGACGGGGACTCGGCGTTGCGGGCGACGGGCCACTGCTGCCACAGCAGCCAGGCGAGCGGCAGGCCGACCAGCGTCAACCCGCCGACGCCGAGCAGGCCGAGGTCCCAGCCCGGGACGCTGAAGCCCAGCACGACGGCGGCGCAGCCCAGCGCGAGGCCGAGCAGCGCGCTGACGCCGGGGCGGCGCGGGCGGGTGAACGGCCTTTCGACCGTCGCGCCGACCACCACGACGGCGATCAGCACGAACGGGAACGCGACCGGCAGGAGGATCAGGGGTGCGGCCATCGGAATCACCGTGAGCGCCGACAGGAACATCCCGCCCATCATGGCGGCGAACGTCATCGCGAGGTGCAGTCCTCCCTCGGGCAGCGCCACGACGGCGGTCAGCAGCGCGGCCAGCAGCAGCGGGCCGCGGTAGCCGGGGAGTGTGAGGCGGCGGAGCGCGACGGTGCGGTCGATGATCATGGCCGCATGTCTACCGCAGAAACCGTGCCGGGCGGAAGCCTCAACTTCCGTTGCGGGGACGGGACTCAGCCGTGGTTGACCGCGTAGAACGCGATCGCGGCGGCGGCGCCGACGTTGAGGGAGTCGATGCCGTGTGCCATCGGGATGCGGACCCGCTGGTCGGCGGCGGCGAGGGCCTTCGGGGTGAGGCCGTCGCCCTCGGCGCCCAGCATCAGGGCCGCCCTGGGGAGGAGATGGGACTTGGCGACCGTGAAGTCCTCGGCGCCGGACGGGGTGAGCGCGAGCAGTTCGAAGCCGGCCTCGCGGACGGCAGCGAGAGAATCCGGCCACGGGTCGAGGCGGGCGTACGGGACGGAGAACACCGCGCCCATGGACGTCTTCACGGCGCGGCGGTAGAGCGGGTCGGCGCAGTCCGGGGAGAGCAGCACGGCGTCCATGCCGAGAGCGGCCGCCGAGCGGAAGATCGCGCCGAGGTTGGTGTGGTCGACCAGGCCCTCCAGCACCGCGACGCGGCGTGCGCCGTCGAGGACTTCGGCGGCGGTCGGGAGGGGCTTGCGTTCCATTGAGGCGAGGGCGCCGCGGTGAACGTGGTAGCCGGTCACCTGCTCGGCGAGAGCGGGTTCGACGAGGTGCACGGGTGCGTCGGTCTCGGCGATCACGTCGCCCATCACGCCGAGCCACTTCGCGGTGAGCAGCATCGACCGCATCCGGAAGCCGGCGGCGAGGGCGCGGCGGATCACCTTCTCGCCTTCAGCGATGAAGAGGCCTTCGGCCGGTTCGCGGCGGCGGCGCAGCTCGACGTCGGTGAGGTCGGTGTAGTCGCTCAGCCGGGGGTCGGCGGCGTCGGTGACGGTGATGGGCTCGGACATTGGACGATTTTCGCATGTGGGAGAGCGTCGGCGGTTCGGGGGCGGGCGGGGAGGGGGACCAGAGACGGCGGAACGCAAAGCGCCCCGTTGATCACTCGCAGACTTGGCCCCGCCGTTCCCCGGGCCCCTGGTTTCGCACCCATCAGCCCCCTGAGGGGGCTCTCACTCCCCCAGGACGTTGACCACGTCGCCGATGACGATGACCGCCGGGGGCTTGATGCCCTCCGTCAGGACGGTTTCGCCGATGGTGGCGAGGGTGGCGTCGATGCGGCGCTGGGCGGCGGTGGTGCCCTCCTGGACGACGGCGACCGGGGTGTCTGCGGGGCGCCCGTGCTTCAGCAGCTCCGCGGCGATCTTGGCGATCTTGTCGACGGCCATCAGGAGGACCAGGGTGCCGGTCATGCCGGCGACGGCCTGCCAGTTGGTGAGGGAGCGTTCGCCGGGGCCGACGTGGCCGGAGATGACGGTGAACTCGTGGGTGAGGCCGCGGTGGGTGACGGGGATGCCCGCGGCGGCGGGGACGCTGATCGAGGAGGAGATGCCGGGGACGACGGTGACGGGCACGCCGGCGTCCAGGCAGGCGAGGAGTTCTTCGCCGCCGCGGCCGAAGACGTACGGGTCGCCGCCCTTGAGGCGGACCACGAACTTGCCGGCCTTGGCGTGTTCGATCAGCGTCGCGTTGATCGCCTCCTGGGCCATGTAGCGGCCGTAGGGGATCTTGGAGGCGTCGATCACCTCGACGTGCGGCGGGAGTTCGGCGAGGAGTTCGCGCGGGGCGAGCCGGTCGGCGACGACGACGTCGGCGTCGGCGAGGAGGCGGCGGCCGCGGACCGTGATCAGGTCGGGGTCGCCGGGGCCGCCGCCGACCAGGGCGACGCCGGCGCCGCGGGCGCGGTACTGGCGGGCGGCGAGGGAGCCGTCGCGGAGGCCGGCGACGATGGAGTCGCGCAGTGCGGCGGAGTGCCGGGGGTCGCCGGTGAGGACGGCGACGGTCGCGCCGGCGTCGTGGCCGGAGGCGGGCGTCCAGGCGGTGGCGGCGGAGGCGTCGTCGCTGCGGGAGCAGAACACCCGCAGGCGCTCGGCCTCGGCGGAGACGGCGGTGTTGACGTCCGGGTCGTCGGTGGCGACCAGCACGTACCAGGTGTCGGCGAGGTCGCCGTCCGCGTACGGGCGCTGGTGCCAGGTGAGTTCACCGGCGTCGGCCATCGCGGAGACGGCCGGGGTGGTGGCCGGGGATATCAGGTGCAGGTCGGCGCCGGCGGCGATCAGCGCGGGCAGGCGGCGCTGGGCGACCTGGCCGCCGCCGATCACCACGACGCGGCGGCCGGCCAGTAGCAGCCCGACGGGGTACGGGGTGAGGCCCTGGGTGGACGGGTGCGGGTGCGGCGCGGTCATCGGCGGAGCTCCTGGGTGGGCGGCGGTGCGAGTCCCGTACCGGGCCGGGGTACGGGCCGACGGGCCACCCCCTGGGTGCGAGGGGCGGCCCGTCTGGTGGATCAGGCCTTCTCGGTGACTCCGGCGGAGTCGAAGGTGGCTACATCGTGCATCGCCCGGGCGGCGCTCTGCACCAGCGGCAGGGCGAGCAGGGCACCGGTGCCCTCGCCCAGACGCAGGTCCAGGTCGATGAGCGGACGCAGGCCGAGCCTGGCGAGCGCGGTCTGGTGGCCCGGCTCGGCGGAGCGGTGGCCCGCGATGCAGGCGGACAGCACCTCCGGCGCGATGGCCTTGGCGACCAGCGCGGCCGAGCCGGCGATCACGCCGTCCAGGATCACCGGGATGCGCAGCGAGGCCGCGCCGAGCAGGAAGCCCGCCAGCGCGGCGTGCTCCAGCCCGCCGACGGCGGCGAGCACGCCGATCGGGTCGGCCGGGTCCGGCTTGTGCAGCTCCAGGGCCTGCCGGACCACCTCGACCTTGCGGGCGTGGGTGGCGTCGTCGATGCCGGTGCCGCGCCCGGTCACCTCGGCCGGGTCGGTGTCGGTGAACACCGAGATCAGCGCGGCGGAGGCGGTGGTGTTGGCGATGCCCATGTCGCCGGTGATCAGCACCTTGTTGCCGGCCGCGACCAGGTCGCGGGCGGTCTCGATGCCGACCTCGATCGCGCGCACCGCCTCGTCCCGGCTCATCGCCGGGCCCTGCGTCATGTCGTCGGTGCCGGGCTTGACCTTGCGCGGCAGCAGGCCGGTGGTGCGGCCCTGCTGGATGGCGTCCGGGAGTTCGGCCGCAACGCCGACGTCCACCACGCACACCTCGGTGCCGACCTGCGCGGCGAACGCGTTGACCACCGCTCCCCCGGCCAGGAAGTTCCCGACCATCTGCGCGGTGACCTCCTGCGGCCACGGCGTCACGCCCTGGGCGTGCACCCCGTGGTCACCCGCGAAGATCGCCACACAACCCGGCTCCGGGATCGGCGGCGGGCACTGGCGGGCCAGGCCGGACAGCTGCGCCGCGATGATCTCCAGCACGCCGAGCGACCCGGCGGGCTTGGTCATCCGCTTCTGCCGGTCCCACGCCTCGCCGAGCGCCTTGGCGTCCAGCGGACGGATGTTGCGCAGCGTGTCGGACAGCAGGTCGTGCGGCTCCTCGCCGGGCAGCGCGCGGTTGCCGTACTGCTCCTCGTGCACCACCCAGGACAGCGGGCGCTTCTTCGCCCAGCCCTGCTGCTGCAGTTCCGGCTCGTCCGGGAACGCGTCCACGAAGCCGACGCACAGGTAGGCGACGACCTCCAGGTGCTCGGGCAGGCCGAGCTCGCGGACCAGCTCCTCGTCGTCGAAGAAGCTCACCCAGCCGACGCCCAGCCCCTCGGCGCGGGCCGCCAGCCACAGGTTCTCCACCGCCAGGGCCGCCGAGTACGGGGCCATCTGCGGCTGGGTGTGGCGGCCCAGCGTGTGCCGGCCGCCGCGGGTGCGGTCGGCGGTCACCACGATGTTGACCGGCGTCTCGAGGATCGCCTCGATCTTGATTTCCTTGAACTGCTTCGCCCGGCCCTTGGGCAGCGAGTCCGCGTACGCCTCGCGCTGACGCTCCGCCAGCTCGTGCATCTTCCGGCGGGTCTTCGCGGACCGGATCACCACGAAGTCCCACGGCTGCGAGTAGCCGACGCTCGGCGCGGTGTGCGCCGCCTCCAGCACCCGGATCAGCACCTCGTGCGGGATCGGGTCCGGCCGGAAGCCGTTGCGGACGTCGCGGCGCTCGCGGATCACCTGGTGCACGGCCTCGCGGCTCGCGTCGTCGAAGCCGGGGGCGGCGGGGCCGCGGGGCTCCTCCGGGACGGGGGTGACATCGGCGTCGGGGGTGGGGGTGGAGTCGGTTTCCGGGGCGGGGGCCTCGACGGCGGATTCGGCGTCGGGGGCTGAGACGGGGGCGGGGTCCGCGGTGGGCTCGGCCGCTGCTTCGGCGTCGGCCGGGGCCTCGGGGGCTTCGGCGGCCTCCGGGGCTTCCTCGGACTTGGCGGCCTCGGGAGCCTCGGCGGGCTCCGGCGCGGTCTCCGGTTCGGCGGCAGGCTCGGCGACGGGCTCGGCGACGGGCTCTGCCTCGGCGGCGGGCTCGGGCTCGGTAGCGGGCTCGGCCTCGACCTCGGGGGTCGGCTCGGCGGCCGGTTCCGGGGTCTCGGCGGCCAGCTGCTCGGCAACGGCCGGGGTCTCGGCCTCCGCAGCCGCCTGAACGGGCGCGGCAGGCACCGCTCCCTCGGTCGGCGCGGCGGCCTCGGTGGCCTCCGCGGTCTCGGCAACCTCGGCGGCGGGCTGCGGCTCGGCCGACGGCGTCTCGGGGGTCAGCAGCGGCAGACCGGCGGGCGCGGCGAGGAACGCCGAGATGCGGCGGTGCGCACCCCGTCCGGCCGACTTGGTGGCCTGCGCGGGGATCGGCTGCTCCGCGGCCTCGCCCTCGGCCGCCTCCGTCTGGGCGGCCTGCGGCGCGGGCTCCTCGGTGGTGGCGGCTTCCGGCTGCTCCTCGGTGGCGGCTTCCGGCTGCTCGGCCGACGGGGTTTCGGCAGCGGCGGCCTCGGCCTGCGGCTCCGACGGCGCGTCAGCCGCCTCGGCCACGACCGGCTCGACGGCGACCGGCTCGACCGCAACGGGCTCGGCGGACACAGTCTCGGCAGCCGGCTGGGCCTCGGGCTCGGCGGCGGGCGCCTCAGCAGCCGGGGCGTCCGCGGCCGGTGCTTCGGCAGCCGGTTCCTCGGCAGTCGGCGTCTCCGCCGGGGCCGCCTCGGCAGCGGGCGCCTCGGCCACGACCGGCTCAGCGGCGACCGGCTCAGCGGCGACCGGCTCGGCGGCGGGCTGCTCGGCGGCAGCCGGGGCCTCGGGGGCCGGGGTGGTCTCGGCGGTGGGCGCCGGGGCGTTCGCGGGTGCGGTGGGCTCGACCGGCTCGACGAACACGGGCGTCAGGTTGGCGGCGGGCGCGGGGATCGCCACGGCCTCCGGCGCCGGCTGTGCGGGGGCCTCGGCGGCAGCGGGCGCGGGCTCGGTGACGACCGGTTCGGCCACGACGGGGGCGACCGCGATCGGTTCGGCGGCCACCGGCTCGACGGCGATCGGCTGCGCGGCGGCGGCCTCCGGCTCGGCGGCGGGCGCTTCCTCGGCGGGGGCGACCGGCTCGGCGACGGCTGCGGCAGCGGCGGCCTCCACCACGTGCGGCTGCACGGACGCGGGCACCTGCGCGGCAGTCGGCGCGGGTGCGGTCGCCTGGGCGGGCACCGGCACCGGCTGGGCCTGCACGGCCTGCGGCTGGACCGGTTGCTGCACCGTTTCGGCGTTGACCACGGGCACCCCGAAGGCGGGCGTGCCGCCGGGGGTGGACGGGCCGCGGTCGGCCAGCGAGCGGACCGGGACCTGGCCGGTCATCAGCGACGGGTCCGGGATCGGCGGGCCGGCGTGCAGCGGGCGGCGCTGGTGAGGAGGGGTCAGCAGCGGGGCCGCGGCGGGCTGCGCCTGCGGGGTACCGGCTGCGGGGGCGCTCTCCGCCACGGGCTCGGCGGTGAGCACCGGCGGGGCGACCGGCGGCCAGGACGGCGCGACGGGGGTGCCGGGCGGCTGCTCGGCGACCGGCTCGGCGACGGCGGCCTCGGCGGCTGCCGGGGCGTCAGCGGGCCCGGCCGCCTCGGCGGTGCCGTTCACGGCGTCGCCCCAGGCGGTCTGGGGGCCGGGCATCAGCAGGACGTCGTCGTCCTCGTCGCCGTCGGGCTGGTCGAGGAAGGTGTAGGCGGGCCGCTGCTCGCCGTGCCATCCGGCGGCGGCAGGCGGAAGGGGCGCGCCGAGGTGGTGCTCCGGGGCGGACCCGCCGGGCCCGGGTTCGGGCGCGAGGGGACCGGCGTGGGGGGCGTGGCCGCCGTCGGTCATGTCAATGCTCCTTCCAGGCCGCTTGCGCGTCCTTGGCGGGTGTCCCGGAGGTCCCGCCCACTTCGCCGGGGCGGAGCCGCACCGACCCGTCCCTTACTCCATCGGTCGTCACCCTCAGGGGTGGCGTGCCATCAGAAACAACGACAGCCCCGAGCAACCGGCACGACGGCACGGCCGCTTTCGGACGCTCACGGCATTCTTCCGGGCTGGTGCGCACCGCGTCGAATGCCCGCGAAGCGGGCTGTTCGGGTTGCAGTGCGTCAAATCGGCAGTAATCATGCCTGATCGGACACGGTGCTGCCGTGACGAATTGCGCCCCGGGGAAACCCTACCGGCCGCGACCGAACCGTTCTCGAAACCTTGTCCGGATGCGACGGGGATCACCGTACCGTCCGGGTCTGACGGTCAGTCGCGCGGTTCGGCCCAGATCAGCAGGGTGTAGTCGCCGCGCCCGAAGGAGGGTCCGGCGCCGCCGGCCGGTTCGGCGCGCAGCGGGGCCGATTGGAGCAGCAGTCCGTCGGTGCGGTAGCCGGCGGTGTCGAGGATCTGCCGGGTCTCGCCGGCTTCGGCGAGGCTGCGGGCGACGGCGACGACGCGTTCGGGTCGGCGGTCGACGACGGCGCGGACCATGACGGGTCCGCCGTGTTCGACGGCGACGGCGTCGGGTTCGGGGAGGGCGCCGAGGACGTCGGGTCCGGTGCCGGTGGCGGTTTCGATCTCGACGCCGGCCTTGCGGGCGTTGGCGGCTATCCGGGCGCAGTCGGAGGGTTCGGCTTCGACGGCGACGACGGCGGCGCCGAACCGGGCGGCTTCGACGGCGAGTGCGCCGTCGCCCGCGCCGACGGTCCAGAGCAGGTCGCCGGGGGTGGGTGCGAGGCGGGCGAGGGCGAGCGCGCGGACGTGCGGGGGCAGTGCGCGGGGGCGCCTGGTGTCGGCGTCCGCGCCGGCGTACGCCCGGTTGGGAAGCGCCCAGCCGCGCTGCGGTCCGGGGTGGTCGAGGGGTTTGCCGGCCAGCCAGCCCGAAGCGGCCTCGGTGGGCGGGACGTTGCCGATGACCAGGACGACGGAGGGGTCGCGCCAGTCGTGGTCGGGGACGCGTTCGGAGGTGAGGACGGTGACGTCCTCCTCGGGGGTGCCGAGGGCTTCGCAGACCACGAAGGTGCGGGGGACGCCGCGCAGCATCAGGGCGAGTTCGCTGGGTCCGGCACCGGCGGTGGTGAGGACGGCGACCTTGGGGTGGGCGCGGCAGACGTTGGCGGCGCGGCGCAGTCGTCCGCCGTGGGCGGAGACCACCTGGGCGTCCTCCCAGGGCATGCCGGCCCGGGCGAAGGCGGCGGCCACCGAGGAGACGGCGGGCAGCACTTCGAGTTCGAGTCCGTATTCGGGGCGGCGCAGGGTGCGGACGACGCCGAAGAAGCCGGGGTCGCCCTCGGCGACGACGACGGCGGTGCCGCGGTGGTCGGCGAGGCGGCGGGCGGCGGCCCGCAGGTCGGCGAGGCCGATGCGTTCGGCGCGTTCGGGGACGGGGAGTGCGGCGAGCTGGTAGCCCGCTCCGGCGACCAGGGTGGCGGCGGCGAGTGCGCCGGCGGCTGCCTGGGTCAGTGGGGTGCCGTCCCACCCGATGACCGTGATCCGGTCAGCCATCTGCGGCTGTTCTCCCTATGCCGTGTTCCGCCCCTGGTGGGTGCGCCGGTGGCGGATTCCGCCGTCGGTGTTCCCTGGGCAGAGGCTACCGCCTGCCGGGGGTGTGCGGAGCAGGGGCACGCGCCCGGGGGCGCGTTCAGTGGCGCAGGGCACAGAACGCGTCGGTGGCGCGGCGCGGGTCAGTGGCGCAGCGCGTGGTGCTGGTCGGCGGGGTGGGCGGGTTCGGGCGGGTCGAGGTCCTCGGGGAGGAGGCTCCACACGATCAGGTCGGTGTGTTCCTCCGGGCCGGGGCCCCATTCGCCGCCGCGGACTATCGCGGCGTTGCGCAGGACGCCTTCGCTGATCGCGCCGGTTTTCTGGGCGACCTGCTGGGCGGCGGTGTTGCCGGCGGCGGTGCGCAGTTCGAGGCGTTGGAAGCCGCGGTCCTCGAACAGCCACTGGGCGGTGCCGAGGACGGCTTCGGGGGCGTAGCCCTCGCCGCGGGCCCAGGGGGCGGTGATGTACCGGACCTCGGTGGCGCGCAAGTGCCAGTCGGTGCGGTCGAGTTCGAGGAGTCCGACCAGGCGCTGGGTGAGGTGTTCGGTGACGGCGAAAACGATTCCGCGTCCCCCGGTGCGGCGCTCGGGTGCCTGGCGGGTGATCAGGTCGTGGGCGTCGGCCTGGGTGTAGGGCCGGGGGTACTCGGACCAGATCTGGACGAGTTCGTCGGAGAGCATGGTGATCAGGCCGGGGGCGTCCTGGTCCTCAAGGGCGCGCAGCAGCAGCCTTTCGGTGCTGATGGCTGTCTCGGGGAAGTTCGCAACCATGCCGTCTCTCCTCGCCGGGTCGTGGACACACCGTACGCCCCGCCCTTGTCGGGCGTGTCAGCGTACCTGTTCCGCTCCTGACAGCTGGTCGGGGGGGGGGGGCCCCCCGGGGGGGGGGGGGGCGCCCCCCGGGGCCCCCCCGGGGGGGGGGGGGGCCGGCCCCGGGGGGGGCGGGGCCCCGGGAGTTTGTTGGGGGTTTTTTTTTTTTGGGG